>CAZTQK010000179.1:0-11877 GCA_964615635.1 uncultured Planctomycetales bacterium | reverse complement strand
CCGGGGAGCGCTGTGCCTGCCTTGTCGTGAGGAAGTCACGCTGCACCGTGCGAACCTGTGTCCGGATATGAGGGCGAACCGTCCGCAGAAAGCACAAGTTGGTCCCGCCGGTGACCCCAGGCCAGGCTTGTGCTAGAATACGGGAGGCTGGTCGTGAATCCACCGGCCTGTTCACTGGCGCCCAAGGCCTTGTACGGGAGCCCGACATGACTAGAGAAGAACTGCTTTCTCGGATCTCCATAGACCCCAAAGTCTGCTTCGGCAGGCCCTGTGTTCGGGGGCATCGGATCTGGGTCTCGCTCATTCTGGATCTCCTGGCCAGCGGCGAGACCGCAGAGGATATCTGCCGTGAGTATCCAGGCTTGACCGAGGAGGATGTGAGGGCTTGTGTCGCCTACGGTGCGGAGATGTCTCGCGAGCGATTTGTCGACCTACCCTTGGAGTCAGGTACTTGAACGTCAAGCTCGACGAGAATCTGGGCCTGCGGGCAAAGGAGTCGATGCAGGCGGCGGGTCATGACGTCACCACGGTTGCCGAACAGTCGCTCTGTTCCGCCGATGACGAAACCGTGATCTCCGTCTGCCAAAAGGAACAGAGATGCCTGGCGACTCTTGATTTGGACTTCGCCAACCCGCTGGCCTTTGTCCCTTCTGAATACTCCGGCATCGCAGTACTGGCAAAATCTGGGGTCAGAAAATCTGGGGTCAGAGCTTCATGCAAAATCTGGGGTCAGAGCTTCATTAGTCATTAGGCGAGTCTCCGCTCCAGCCTTTCGAGTGCTGGGCCGATCCGCTTCATCTCGTGCTCGACGCGGCGGACGGCCTGGCTGACGCTGCTGGCTCCGCGATAGCCCAGGGCCTCGGCCACCGTCTTGGCCGGATACCCGAACCGGCACCGGGCCAGCCATGCGGCCGCCGACCGGGCGATGGCGTCATCCCTGCGTCCGCGGACCCAGCGAGAGGCGTCGGCATCGAACGCTTCGCCCACCGCGGCGATAATTCTGTCCAGTCGCGGGCGGGAACGCAACCGCCCGAGCATCGGAACACCGGGGTCCGACGGCCGTGACCGGATCAACTCCTGCATGCGAACCACGAACGCATCCGTCCCCAGCAGCAGACCGTGTACCGCCCGATCCAGTGGCGAAGCCAGCTCTGCCCTGAGCCCCTCAACGACGAACTGCCGATATCGCCGAACCGCGAGCGCCGAATCCCGCCCAAACTCCCGCAGCACCCGTTCGCACGTCATCCACGCCAGCCGCAGCCGCGGACGATGGTACCCTCGATAGCTGCTCCAGGGCCACTGCTCCGGCCGTTCCGCCAACCCGGCCCGCACGGGATTCAAGTGGATGTACCGACTAACCTCCCAGTAATGCCCCTCGTTCTCGATCAGCACCGCCTTGAACCGCCCCTGAAACAGGTGACCTACACGCTTGTGCCGACGGTTGAAGTAGCTGGTGTAGCTGCCGTTGAGGTAGTGCATTCCGGCCGAGAGGTTGGCCTGCGGCGTTTCCACGAACACATGATCGTGGTTCGGCATCAACGCGAACGCGTGAACCAGCCACCCATACGTCTCGACCGTCCGCCGCAGCCAGTCCAGCCGTCGCTCGTAATCCCCGTCGTCCCAGAATACCTTCCGACGGGCGTTGCCACGCGAAGTCACGTGGTACAAGGCATGGGCAAACTCAATCCGCAACGGCCGGGCCATGCCCCACACCCTACCCCAAGCCCTCAACCCCGTCAAATTCTAATGACTAATGAAGCTCTGACCCCAGATTCGCCTTCGCCCCAGATTCGCCCTGCCCGACAGCCCAAAGGTCCAGCAGCCTATCGTCCTGCCTTTCTCACCCGCCCCGCTGTCTTGCTACCTTGCTCCCTTCAATGCTGATCACCGATCACTGACAACTCCTTCACGCCCCCATTCATCCTTCATCCTTCCTTGGCCTGTCTTCGACCCTGAGGCTCAGACCCGAAGGGAGCCCGTCGAAGGCCGCATTCACGCCTTACCGATCCCCCGTTCCACATATTCAGCGTCTTGCGCGGTCAAGCATGCGATGTCCGCACCTCAGACATGCGGTCGTCTTCCGGAAAACGAGGTGCGTCCCTGTCTCGACGTCTGACATCCGATATGCTGGCAAAGCAATTGCACACGGGCGGATGCCGCGTTGCGACACCCGCCCGAGTTTGTCCTGCCGTACGGCTCGCGAGCTAATAGCTGACAGCTAATAGCGAGTAGCTTCTTTTCACTTCGCCGGCCACACGGTGATCTTGCGGTAGCTGATCTTGCCGTGATCGCCCTGCAGGTAGATCGGGCCGGGCTCATCCTCGTTGGAGTCGAGCATGCCGCCCGTGATACCTTCGACTTCTTCGCTGTCGATGATGATCTGCCCGTTGAAGACGACCGTGACGTAGTTGTTGATCATCAGGATATCAAAGGTCTGCCACGTGTCGGCCTTCTTGCAGGCGTTGACCCCCGGGGCGATGCGGCTATAGAGGGCACCGCAGTCGTGCCAACTCGGCGGCGTGCTGCCGATGCTGTCGGAAACCTGGATCTCGTGGCGACCGCGGAGGTAGACACCGCTGTTGCCGCCCGACGGCACCATGAACTCCACGTGCATGCGGAAGTCGCGGAATTTCTCCTTGGAGACGATATTGGCCCCGCCGGTGGTCGTCATGATCCCGTCGACGACCTTCCAGTTCTTGTTTTTCAGATCGCCGAACTGTTCCCAGTTGCTCAGGTCCTTGCCGTTGAACAACTCGACGGGTTCGCCCCACTGACGCTGGCGGTAACCCTTGAAGCTGCCGCCCAGCTTCGAGGGCTGGGTGAGAATCATGCCGTCGTCGAGAAGGTCGCCCTTGACGGCAGCACCGAATGTCTTCTTCCCGGACGGCAGCTCGACGGTGAAACGCACGATACCCGCGTTGGCCACGCCGTCGGTGATGTTGTACTTCTTGTCGCCCTCCTTGTAGGTGCCGGCGATCTGCCGATCTGCCTGTGTCAATTCGACGACGACCGGCCGCTCGATCGGGGCGCCAAGCGGCCTGATGGTCCACGTGCCGGCCACATCGGTCTTCGGAACCGCTCGTTTGCCCCGCCACGTCGCCTTCTCCTGGCCCTTCTCCCAGGTTCCGGTGATGGTGTCGCCCTCGACCGTTCCAACCCACTTGTGGTCTCCCGCGTTGAACTCGACGCGGGCACCGTCGATCTTGACCTCGCCAATGGAGTGAACGCTGCCAGCCCCACCGAGGAATCGCCCGACATGCCTGCCACCCTGCCCCTCGATCGCCAGCCAAGCCGGGTGCGTCCACGTATCCGTCTTCTTTTCCCCCGACGGGTCGGTCTTCTCAACCGTCACCGTCACCATCAGATTCCATCGTCCGCGCACTATCGCCTTGGCTGCTGCCGCCTCGGCCGTTGTCGGCTCGGCTGCCAGGACAGAACCCGCAGTCACCAACATCGCCGTCTCGATCAACCCGATCACCGTCAGTCGCTTGCCCATGATTGCCTCCAGTTCAGTGTTGTTCCCATTGAATCCATCGCGGGATTGCAGGGTGGAGCATTGTCGCCGTCCGGCCGCCGGTTGGCAAGAACACTCGGCCGGTGACTCCCCGTAGAAGGTCCGTGACACTCCGGGCGGGGAGGCGCTGCGGCCTTTTTCAGAACCGCGACCGTGAGGGCGGCCCCCCTGCGATGTGGCCGCTTTCCGGTCTGGCCTGCCCTTGACCGGCGTGCGGGGGTCAGTCAAGGGCCCATCGCGTAAGCTCGGGGTTCTGAAAGAGCCGCCTAAACTGTCACAGACCCCCACCGCGGTGAAAGCGAGGTGTCGGGAGTCCCCCATGCGCCGCAATTCAGTCAGAATGGAAAGGCCCAGCCCGCCTGGTCTTCCCGGCTGAGCCGCGGGTAGCCTGTACATCGTCGCCGTAACCAGCATATGATATCAGACAGCGGTGTTTTATGGCTTGATGCTGTTGGGCCGTCGCTTCGAGAAAGGACAAGCTATGAAAGCCTTCGCCGGGATTGGATTACTCATCTTCTTGGTTGTATTGGGCTACTGGTTGGCCAGGACCTCGACGGATACCGAGAGTCGGGCAGTGGATATTCCCATCGCCTTCGGCAACGTTGCTGCGGGGCAGGTGGAAATGCACGTCGTTGTTGGCATCGCTCTGGCTAACGTCAGCGCGGCCAAAGAGCGGAGTCTCAAGCCGAGGGACTGGAATCAATGGATGAGGGACCATTTCCTGCTGACCGACCCGGCCGGCAAGAAGGTCGGTCTCTTACGCCAGAACAACAGCAAGGTCATCAAGCCTCACGAGGTGGCCCAAATGGTGGGAACAGAGGAGTTCTTCATGATCGCCAAGCTCAAGAGCGGTCAATCGTACACGTTCGACTACGTTGCCGACCTGGCAACCGGCAAGTCCTATCGCTGTCAGGTCGCCGCTCCGGCGACAGCCGAGAAGGTCCGGCAATTCCGTTTCGAGCCTCTGAATGCCGGGCGGTAGGCCGTCCCTCGTCTTGGTGAATGAGCCGACCCGTGCCACAAAAAAAGCCCACGATCTCGCAATCGTGGGCTTGTGTGCGAAACGTTGGTTTGTTCAGCCGAAACCTGTTCGGCCGAGGTCTAAATCTCTTCGGTTGCCTTCAGCTCCTCCATGAGCCGGCTCACCGTGTAATTGATCTTCGCCTCGGTGATGTAAGTCCCGTTGGCAATGGCCTCACGGATCTCCATCACCTTGTCGACCCGGATGTCCGAGCGCACATCCAGCGTGCTGAGCAACTGCCCCATCTCGGAGATGTCCACTCTGTCTGCCGGAGCTGACGCCGTCGTCCGGGCCTGACGGGCCTCTTCGCCCCCCGTCTCGTCAGGTTTGGCCGGAGGCCTCATCCCGACTGGGCTGGCTGCTGCCTTGATTGGAGGAATGTCGTTCATCGGCGATCACCTTGTTCCGGCCGCGAAACCTTGAGGTCTCCACGCTCAAAAGCGGCGTGACCGGCCTGTGCCTTGCGGATCTGACTACGATTGCCACTTCGGATTGTAGGCCCTCTTCACGTCCGGCGCACAGGCGCAAGGCTGCCCGTGCCACTTCGTCTGGCATTCCTCCATGAAACGCCGGTGAGTTTGTGTAACTGACCCCCACCAGGACTGCGTGAAGGGCCGATCCATCAACCCGCTCTCAAGGTGCTCTCACACCAATACTGTTATCGACTTTCCTAGCGGACGTTCTTGAGAAGAATCAACCTAGTTGGACCTGGATTCGGCGCCTTTTTGTGCAAGATATTGTGGCTGCGTGCGTTGGGCGCCCCATATATTGTTTATAGGACCTGAAAACCGGGGCATGGATGGGTCGCGTCATCCCGTGGGGGGCGTGCCGATCCTGGGCCGAACGAGGCTTGGCGGCGGCCGGGACAGGCACAACCTCTTGCAGGTTCGAGAGATACGCCAGGAGATCCTCCTCGCTGAAGCCCGCGAGGAATTCCTCCGAGGCGCTGCGATTACGCAAACGAATGTCTGCGATAATGTCCTGCTTGGTCATGTGTGTGACTCCTGAGATTCAACTCCCGATCAGGGGAGATGTTTTTCCGCGTTTTCCGGGTCAGGCCCTTGCAGGCCGTCGATGAGTCATCGGCCGTCGAGTCCTTGGAACTTTCAGCGATTTGACGGGCGATTGTTGCGCATCGTGGTGCCGATTCTGCGCCTCATGATGGCCGCACTTATTAACTCTATTTAGTACTTCTATAGGACCAGCCTCTCACCGGGCCGACGCGATGTGTTCCCGGCGTGGTGAGGTTGTGGCCGTCCGGTCGGGCACCATACAGGTCCGTCCGGCCGGGCAAGTCTGCCTGTTGGGCCCGCAGACCTCTCACTGCGAGCGCACGCATACCCGCTGAATATGTTTTCTGACTACAATTGAAGGATGAACGGCCCTTCTATGGAGCTTCGCAGGCGTCGCCGGTGCCGTCGCTGTCGGCATCAGCCTGGTCGGCATTAGAGACAGATGGGCAATTGTCGCAGACATTGCCGAGACCATCGTTGTCCGTATCCGCCTGGTCAGCGTTGGCGACCGTCGCGCAGTTGTCCAGCCGGTTGCGAACGCCGTCGCCGTCGGAGTCGGTCCAGGCGGCGAATAAGCCGCCCGAAGGCAATCCGGCCGCCCAGGCTTTGAAGACGTCTTGAATCAGTTGCACGATGCCATCGGCAAACGCTTGGCTAACCTGCTGCATCGCGCTCGGGCCTTGAACCTCGGCATTCACCGGGCCACGAGGATTGAGCATCTCAGCGTGCCGTTGGCTGTAGTAGGCGAGAGCATCCACAATCCAGAGGCCAGGGGCCCGCTCGGCCACGGAGCCGGACTGCACGTGATCGAGGGGGGTCTCCATCCGGTCCGACTGAGCGAGGACCGGCGAGGGCGTCAGAGCAAAGAAGCCGGCGAGCAGACCAACCGCGGTCAGTCCTGATAGACGGCGATTCAAAGCCATGTGGTGATCTCCCCTTTGGCCTGACGGGTCGAGAACGGTTTGTTCTCGGTTCGTCGTCGTATTATACCGCGTCAATCTGTGTCGGTTGCCGCAGTTGTGGCTTGCCCTGTGCTAACTGATTTCCTCGTCGCCGGTCGGCTGGTCCGTCTCGGGGTCGTTCTGTGTCGCCCCCTCGTCGTATGTATCGGCATCAGAGGGGCTTGCATCTGCATCCAGCTCGGCCGACTCCTCGGTTTCCGGCATTTGACCGGCCTGAGCCGGGGCCGTCTCGGATCCGGGCACCGCGGCGTCAGCCTCCCCCGGCTTCTGGTCGTCATCCTCGGAGATGATCCGGGCGACGGCCACGACCTTGTCTCCTTCCTCCAGCCGTATCAGACGCACGCCCTGGGTGGCCCGCCCGATTTCCCGCATGGAGGTCGATTCCGTCCGCAGCACGATGCCCTTGGCGGAGATGAACATCAGGTCGTCGGTGTCGGTGACGCTCTTGAGGGCCACCACCTTCCCGTTGCGGTCGGTGGCCTTGATGTTGATCACGCCTTTGCTGCCGCGACGGGTTTTGCGGTACTCGCCGACTTGCGTTCGTTTCCCGAAGCCGTTCTCGCAGACGGTCAGCAGTGAGGCCCCTTCATTGGTCACCACCAGATCCACGACACGATCCTCGCCGCGCAGATCGACGCCTCGCACACCTCTGGCCGACCGGCCCATCGCCCGAACGTCGTTCTCGTCGAAGCGGACGGCCCAGCCGTCGCGGGTGCCCAGCACGATCTCATCGGTGCCGCTGGTTTGTGAGACGCCGATCAGCTCGTCGTCGAGTTCCAGGCCCATGGCAATGATGCCGCTGGGTCTTGGCCGGCTGAAAGCGGCAAGCGGCGTCTTCTTGACCACACCCTTGGCCGTCGCGAAGAAATCGAACTTCTCCGCGAAGTTGCTGCCCGGCAGCACGGCCCTGTGAACCCCATCGGGCAGCATGTGCAGCAGGTTGGCGATCGACCGGCCCCGGCTGGTCCGCTGCATGGCCGGGACGTCGTACACCTTCAGCCAGTACACACGGCCGCGGTTGGTGAAGAACAACAGATAGTCGTGAGTGTTGGCCGAGAACAGGTGCTCGAGATAGTCTCCCTCCTTGATGTCCGATCCCTTGACGCCCTTTCCGCCGCGACCCTGCTTGCGATAAGCATCCACCTGCACCCGCTTGATGTAGCCGTCACGGGTGATGGTGACGATCATCTGTTCGTCGGGGATGAGCTCGTCCATGCGGAACTCGCCGACTTCCTGCCCGCTGATCTCGGTCCTGCGCTTGTCTCCGAATTTCTCCTTCATCTCGTAGGTGTCTTCACGGATGATATCGAGCACCAGGGCCTCGTCGCGCAGGATGGCCTCGTAGCCTTCGATCTCCTCGGTGAGCTTGCGATACTCCTCCGCGAGCTTCTCCATCTCCAGGCCGGTCAGACGCTGGAGCTGCATGGCCAGAATGGCGTCGGCCTGGGTACCGCTGAGGTTCTGGTCTTCCCGCGTGGTCCGCCGAACGAAGGCCTCGGGGAGCAGCCGGATCAGTGTCGCATTTTCAAGGAGTCGCAACGGCCGAGCCATGAGACGCTCCTTGGCCGTCGGCGGATCGGGCGACTTCTTGATCAGCTCGATGATCGCATCGATGTCGCCGACGGCCAGCAGCAGGCCCTCGACGATATGGGCCCTCTGGCGGGCTTTGCGCAGCAGATGGGCCGTCCGCCGGCGAATGACCTCTTTCCGATGGTCGATGAACACGTCGATCATCTGCCGCAGATTCAGCGTCCGCGGCTGGCGGTTGATCAGGGCGATGTTCATCACCGTGTAGTTGGTCTGCAGGGCGGTGTATTCGAAGAGCTGATTGAGTACCAGGTCGGCGTTGCCGTCCTTTTTCAGTTCGACGACCAGTCGCGTGGCATGCTTGCGGTCCGATTCGTCGCGGACGTCGGCGACTTCGGGCATGACGTTGCCCTTCACGCACTCGACGATGCGGTCCTTGATCGTGGTACGGAGCACCTGATACGGAATCTCATCGACCACGATAAGCGTGCGGCCCTTCTTGTCCTCGATGTGCGTCCGCCCGCGCAGGGTGATCGTTCCGCGCCCGTTCCGGTATGCGTCGCGGATGCCCTGCCGGCCGCAGATGGTGCCTCCGGTGGGGAAATCCGGTCCCGGCACGATCTCCATCAGCTCGTCGATGGTCACGTTCGGTTCGTCAATCACTTTCACAATGGCATCGGCGATCTCGTTGATGTTGTGCGGCGGGATGTTCGTGGCCATGCCGACGGCAATGCCGGTCGAGCCGTTGACCAGCAGATTCGGAAACTTGCTCGGCAGGACGGTGGGTTCTTCGCGGGTTTCGTCGTAGTTCGGTTCGTAGTCGACCGTATCAAGCTTCAGATCGGCGAGCATCTCGACCGCGGTCTGGGCCATCCGGGCTTCGGTATAACGCATGGCCGCCGGCGGGTCGCCGTCGATGGAGCCGAAATTGCCCTGCCCCAGCACCAGCGGGTAGCGCATGTTCCAGTCCTGGGCCAATCGCACAAGCGTCGGGTAGATGACGCTCTCGCCATGCGGGTGATAGTTGCCCGAGGTGTCGCCGGCGATCTTGGCACACTTGCGCGCCTGGGCGCGCGGTCCGAGGTTCAGGTCGTTCATGGCCACGAGGATGCGGCGCTGTGAAGGCTTGAGGCCGTCGCGGGCGTCGGGCAGGGCCCGCGACATGATCACACTCATCGCGTAGGTCAGATACGAATCCTGCAGTTCTTCGACGATCGGCAGGATGGTCGCAAGGTTCTTGGGAACGTCGGCCATCACGTCTCCTTGGGGTCGATTGAGTCGCCTTTTTTCGCTGCGTTTTTATAGCCGATTCGAGCCCATAACGCCAGTCTGCTGGTTCCCTGTAAGTTCCATTGATTCAGGCACTTATGTCGAGTCGATGCCGCCGGCAAGAAAAGGGCGATGAAAACCGCAAACCGATGCGGATGATCGCCAATCAGACGGCCCGAGATGAGACTCCGGACGGACACCAGTATATACAATCCAAAGACTTATTATAATAGTTAAAAGCTAATAGCCAACAGCTAATAGCTCATCACGTCCCGTTGCGCACTGGCCGCTCGATCGTGAGAACGATCGGGTTGCATCATGCATCACGAAGCAGGATAATCAGAAGGTCTTGATTGGCGGATGGGCGGGGAGCCTGTGCGGGAGGTGGTCGATCATGTCGGTCCGCGAGCCCGCGGTGGCGGGTCAGTTCTATCCCGGATCTCGCAAGCAGTGTGAGCAGGAGATCGCGGCGCTGCTGGCAGAGGTCGGTGAGGCGGAGGGGTTCACGGGCCCGGCCATTGGCGGGATCGTGCCACATGCCGGCTGGGTGTTCAGCGGGGCGATAGCGGCCGAGGTGATCGCCATACTGGCCCGACAGACCCCGGTCGAGACCTTTGTGCTCTTCGGAGCCATGCACCGGTTTGGGGGACGTGCGGCCGGGGCTGTCTTCGGATCCGGGGCCTGGGACACGCCGCTGGGTCGCGCCGCTATCGACGAGGAACTGGCCCACGCCATGCTGGCCGGCTCGAAGATGTTGGCCGATGAACCCGATGCTCATGATCTGGAACACGCCATCGAGGTCCAAGTCCCGTTCATTCAGCGTCTCGCCCCGTCAGCCAGAATACTGCCTATCATTGTGCCTCCGTCGGCGTCAGCGCCGGCGGTGGGGGCGGCAGCGGCGGAGCACGCAAAGACCCTCGGCCGCAAGGTGGTCTTCGTGGGGTCCACCGACCTGACCCACTACGGGCCGAGATACCGTTTCACGCCCATGGGCTCCGGGTCGAAAGCCCTGAGGTGGGCCAAGGAAGTCAACGACCGCCGTCTGCTTGACCTGGTGGAGACTCTGAAGTCGGATCAGATTGTTCCAGAGGCCATTGAGCATCACAATGCTTGCGGCAGCGGCGCGATCGCCGCGGCCATGGAGGCCAGCAAAACCATGGGGGCTGACCAGGCACACATCCTGCGGCACACCACAAGCAACGAGGTCGCCCGCCACCGGTTCGGCGAGTCGGCCGACGCCGTGGGGTACGCGGGGGTGGTTTTCGTCAAGACCGGCAGCCCCGCCTGACTCACTTCCTGCAGGCGCTGCTGATCGGGAGTTCTTTCTGTTGGAGACGTTTTCCCGAGTGTTCAGATTTCACAAGGAGGAAACATGGACAAACAGGTGAACTGGAGACCCTATGTGGCGGGGGCTCTGCTGGGTGTGCTTGCCGCCCTGTCGGTGCTGGTATCCACGAAGGTCTTGGGGAAGCCCCAGTACCTGGGTGCTTCCACGACTTTTGTCCGGGCGGCCGGCTTTCTCGAGAAGAGTGTTGCCTCGGAGCACGTGAAGGAGAACACCTACTACACGAAAGAGAAGATCAGAGTTGACTGGCAGTTCATGCTGCTTGCCGGCATCTTTGTCGGCGCGCTTGCGGCTTCGCTGATCGACCGCAGCTTCAAGATAGAGGCCGTGCCGCCGATCTGGCGGGAACGGTTCGGAAACGGAGTGGGCATTCGTGCGTTGGGCGGCTTCGTCGGTGGCGTCATCGCGATGTTCGGCGCCCGAACGGCCGACGGCTGTCCCAGCGGGCACGGGTTGAGCGGTCTGATGCAGTTATCGGTGAGCGGTTTTGTCTCCCTGATCTTCTTCTTCGGCGTTGGCGTATTGGTTGCCCGCCTGGTCTACGTGCGGAAGGCAGGTGCACGATGAACGAACAATGGCTGGGACTGCTGACGGGTGTCCTCTTCGGTGCGTTGCTTCAACAAGGCCGCGTCCTGCGTTTCGAGAAACAGCTTGGGGCCCTGCTTCTCAAAGACATGACCATTTTCAAGTTCATGCTTTCGGCGATCATCGTGGGGATGGTCGGCATCAATCTGCTTGCCTCCAAGGGGCTCATCGATCTCAAGATGAAAGAAACGCAACTGGCCGCCAATATCGTCGGCGGGGCGCTGTTCGGCATCGGCTGGGCGGTCGCCGGTTTCTGTCCGGGCACTTCGGTCGGGGCGGTGGCCGAGGGTCGCTGGCACGCGATATGGGTCATCCTCGGGATGGTCGTGGGCGCGGCTTTGTTTGCCGAGGCGTATCCTGCGCTGCAGGGCAATCTGCTCTCCTGGGGCGGCTTCGGAAAGATCACTCTGGCAAGTGTGCTGGGTCTGAATCCCTGGGTTGTGATTCCCATCCTGGCCGTCGTCTACATCGCCGTGCTTGTCTGGTTTGAGAAGAAGGGTCTCTGAGAACGGACAATGACTTGAGAGCCTGTCTCGGTGAGCTCAGTTGGCTCGGGTGCCACTGGCGGCCTTCGTCCCGAGCCAATGTCGAGGGGCTTGCCCGCCAGTGCACGGGCAGACAAGCTGCCCGTGGCACCCAAC
>CAZTQK010000178.1:0-11884 GCA_964615635.1 uncultured Planctomycetales bacterium | reverse complement strand
TAGCGCGATCCTCCCGGTCTATGTAGCGCTTAAACTCAGTCGCGAATTGCAGCGCCACACGAGCCCAGGTACGACCGCGACCCGGGTGGATAGGTGCAGCCTGCGACGCATGAGCGATCACAGCAAGTTTAGATTGCCATAAGCTGTTCAATCTGGGCGTCTCGCCGACGGGCAGGCATCCGTGGGATCCCCGCGACCTCCAGATCTGTGGGGCTGGATGACGTCGACGCAATCCCCGGATAGGGTCATGCGAGCCTCTTATATCCAGATCGGCCGCGCGGTTCACGGTGGCGCAAGATCTCCGCATTACTTCACGGGTTTGGCGCGAGGTTGCGAGGCCTCTTAATCACCAATCAGGAGGTCCGTGGCAGCGACCTGTCGAGACAGGCTCGTATTCAGAATGACGGCTTAGCCGACTCATTTCGGGACTTCTCGTCGAGACTCTGTCTACAGTGACCTTATGCGGTGGCAGAAAAACATGGATATTGACATCCAGGTTCGCTGGGTATATGCTGGATATGGCCGCGACATTGAACACGAGCCTGCGTATCGGCTTTTGTCCGGGCGGCACAAGCTGTGATGAACGCCCGGGTGGGTACGCACGGGTTGACCTCGAGGTCGAGGAGCAACGCTCAACGACAGCGGGGCAGGCCCCGTTGGAAGGATGCGTTCCTGAGGAACCGCACTTCGATGTCCGGGATAGCCGATTGTACCGGCACCATTCGAGGCCGCCGCCGTGCGCAACGGCAAGAGATGGACCGGGGCATGCAGGATGGCTAACGAGGGGCTGCTATGGCCAGCCGCCATTTTTTGCATCGGAAGCATGAGCCGCGAACGAGGCGCAAGGTTACCGGCAAGCCCACGGTCGCAAGACTGTTGGAACTGCTCCGGGACGAAGTAATCGACCGCTTTGCTCGCATGAGCATGACGGATGTGCGGGCCGTAGCGCTTGCAGTATCCGAGCCCAACGAGGAGGATCCTCCCCCCAACCCCTCCCACCCGGCCTGCGCAGAATTTGCCTCCAGCGATTACTGCCGGGAATCGTGGCAGCTGCATCTCGCCGAGCTGAAGAGCGGGCCCGAAACGCATTGGGGCACGTGCCGGTTCCAGCGGGTCTGCGCGCTGGTTCCCATCGTGTGCCAAAACCGGTGCCTGGCGGTTGTGAAACTCGCCGGTCCCGCTTCGCTCGACAAGTCGGAGTTCAAGCGACTTGTGGATATCCTAGAGCTGCTGGCCCGGGACTTCTCCACTTCGCATGCCGACTTCCTGCGCCGTGTGCCGGGGGGAACAATGGTGGAGGAACCCTCTGAAGTCCCTGCTGATTCGAGAGATGGCAAGGCCATCGCCGCGTCACCGACCCACCCCCAAGTCGTCCGCGCCATGGAGTACGTCGCGGCACATCTGTCTGATCCACGTCTGACGGTAGCGAGCGTGGCCGCCGTACTGGGTGTGTGTCCGACCTATCTCAGCGAGATCTTCGTCGAGCAAATGGGCCAGCGGATGAGCCGCTTCATCGCAAGCCGGCGCGTCGAGATGGCCAAGAAGCTCCTGAGCACCACCGATTGGCAGGTCAAGCGCATCGCGATGGAGACCGGTCACGCCAACCCCAACTGGTTCTGCCACATTTTCAGCGTGCACACCGGTCTGACGCCCGGTGAGTACCGAGCGGCAGCGCATTCTCAGAACTCGGCCGCATCGGACCGCTGAAGCCTTAAGACGAGGTCTGGAAGCCTATTGCGAACATGTTTCCGCACCGCAGATCCTTTTGCCGTTGACTCGAATCAACTCGTCGGAGTTGACCCTAACAGAAAGCCCTCGCCTTCAGACATCCCTTGGCGAGTCTGTGATCCCCCCTCACACCAGCGCAGGATTCTTCGGATCGAGTAAGGATGTCTCGACTCCGGTGAGATCGTGCAACGGTTTCAGGACAATGCGTATTAGCATCCACCGTATCTGAAACAGGAGTGTGCGATGAACCTGCAAATGCGAACACGGAGCGGGCCGGTTTCAACATCGGCCGGCAGGCAACCCGCGCAGCATCTCTCGGATTTGGTCAGTCTTGCTCGGACTCCGGGGATTGTAGGCATACTCTGGGCCGCGCACCTGCTAGCATGAGCCAAAGGCATGGCCGGAAGTCCCGGCGGCTGATATGCGGGTGAGGGCCCGCACGCGGGGTGAACGGCCTGTGAAAGGAAGGAGAATTGAGATGAGACGAGTCCTCAAGAGTGGAACGTGTGCGCTTCTGTTAATGGCGCTAACCGCTGTCACTGCCTCGGGAGAAATGATCTGGGATCCGCCTTGGGTAGAGAACCCCAGTGATCCGCAATGGGCCGGCGGCGTAACCACTCACCAGCGGTGGGAGTTTGCGGAGAACCCAGGCTATCCCGTGGCACTGGACAACCCGTTTGGCCAGCCGTACGTTGAATTGGGGAATGCCACCTACCCTGATATCGTCATCGGACCGGACGGCGTGACGGAGATTCTCACATGGCACATTGATCAGGACGGCGGCGAGTTGATAATCTACGTGCCCAACAACCCGCTGCCCAACGCCAGAAAGGTCATCTTCATTCAACTCACCTCGGACAAGGGGGCGCTGCTGGGCTCTCCAACCAGCAGTCCTGGTGGAAGTGTGTCGTATCCCAAGCCTGCCATCAACCATGACGGCACGGGCTGGTACACCTACACCGCCCAGATCGATATACCGTTCAACCCGCCGGAGGAGTACATCACCTACAGATTTCCGGAGAGCACAAACATCTCCGAGGTCGTGGTGGATACGATCTGCGTGCCTGAGCCTGCGACGTTGGGTGTGCTGATTTGCAGCAGCGTGGGGATCGCGGCCTTGCGCCGCCGGAGGCACCAGTGATGGCAGTCCTGTCGGAATGGGCCGGAGGCATGAGGATTTGAGGGATTCGCGACCACCGGCCGGGAGCGGGTCGGGGGAAGGCCCGAGCGGCAGAAAGGAGGTTGTATGCTGATGCTACGCCGGCAGTATTCGGGAGTCGTTCGCGACAGCAGGAAGGTTGCCCTGATCATGTTTCCCTTCTGTCTGGCTGTTATGAGCGGCGCCACCTGTAGCCCAACGGCTCTTGAGAGCGTCGACATCCCCGTCTCGGAAGTGGCAACGGTCAATACGCTTGAGGACGACAACAACTACGATGCGTGGTACTGTCCCGATCTGATCCCGTACGGTGCGTTTGAAGGGTTGGAGCACGGAACCGCCGGCGTCGGCTACTTTCGCAAGTACGATCCGGGCACCGATCCGCTTGCCTGCTGGTGGTGGGTGTCATCGGTCGATCGTGGACTGGTCCGTTTCGATCTTGGATTGGCGGGCACGACAGCGGATCGGATCGTCAGCGCGACTCTGGAATACGATCTGGTCACGACGTGGGACGATCCGAATGTGGCGGACAACTGTCCGGACGACATCCTTGCTTCGATTTGGATCGTGAACGAGCCGTGGTCTGACGAGTTCGATTTGAGCGCGGAGTTCCTCACTGACAGTGCGCCATCGCCCAGTTGTGTCACATCCCACCACTCCTGGATTGTCACCCAGGTCGTGAGGGACTGGCTCAGCGGTGCTCGTCCAAACTACGGGTTTCTCTTCGTTGGGGGTGATGAGGCGTTCCCAGAAAAAGCCGACGGAGAACACAAGACAACGCTGAGCAACGTGAAGCTGGAATTGCTCATCGCCGTTCCCAGTGCGCCCTGATGATCGCTCTTCGTCAGGACGGACGGCGGGCAGGGGCGCAAGACGCCAAAGGAGTCGATCATGAAGTCCGTCTTCAGGGTGCAAATGCCCGGCCAAAGAACAGATTCAGGAGCTCAGCGACCACGATCCGGCCGCACCCGCTGTTTTGCGCTCGGTACTTTGGCTGCGGCGGTCTGTTGCATGGCAGGCAATTGCCTTCCGTTCCCCGGTGCGGGCCAGGGCGTGCCAAATGAAAGCGCGCGTGTCCGCGTGGCCACTTTCAACACGCGGTGCATTGTCCCGGAGATGGACGACCTCACCATTCAGACGCAGATTATCAACGCCCTGGAGAAGGGGGCGGTGCTCTGCGACGGCACCCTGGCTGAGATCGCCGGGGACATTCTGAGCGTGGGTGGATTGACCGACACCCGCGGCGAAAGCCGGGACCGGACCCGCGAGCGCGCGGCGGCCATTGCCGACCTCATCAACAAGCAGCAGGACGATTTCGACATCATCGCCCTCAACGAAGTGTTCCTGGAGGACGCTCGTGAGATCTTTGTCGATGAGTTGAAGTCCATCTTCCCATACTACATTGACAAGCTGGAGGGGAGCACGATCTGCACGGAAGACTCCGGCCTGATGCTGTTCAGCCGTTGGCCGTTGGAGGAACTGGGCACGGTATCCAACCAGCCCGACGGTTCAGTCTTTCCGTATTACGCCGGATGGACGGAGTTCGACGACTGCCGATGCGAGGATTGCCTGGCGGAGAAGGGCGCCGGTTACGTGCGCGTGCAGAATCCGAGCACGGGCGATGCCTATCACGTCGTGTTCACGCATATGCAGGCCGACCCCGAATTCTGCCCGTTGGATGACATCGCGGCCGCGCCCCCGCCGCCCCCTTCCTCCGTACGAACGTCGCAGTTTGAGCAGATCCGCACGTTGCTGGAGTCATGGATCGGGCAGACGCCCGATTTCTGGCACGGCACAACCAACGTCGTCGTCATGGGTGACACCAATATTGCCGGGACACAGGAGCAGGCGGCGCTGGCGGCTAATGTGGAGATGCCGGATAACAGCGAATGGCACGAGAAGTTCAATCCCGCACAATCGGGCGGCTATTTTGCCGGCAACCTCCTCAGCCCGAACGTCGCGAGCCCGCTCTACGATGCCTGGGCGCAGACCACCTCCCCATGGGATCCGGGCATTACCTGCGGCAGCAAAAAGCGCTTCGATTACATCTTTCTGAACTGCATACCGGGCAGCGGGACAGAGCTGCCTTACAGGCGTCGGATTGTGCCGCACCACATGACCATCCTGCCCTTCAATGACGAGAGTGACCACTACGGTGTCCGCGCCGTCCTCAACCGTTGGCAACCGTACTGCATGCCCGTCGAGGCCCGCACGCCGCAGGCAGGCTACACGGCGCCTGACGGCAGTTGGAGCGGCGGCCCGAACGAGATCACGTGGGGGCCGTGGCCCAACAACCAGTCGTACGACATGGAGATTACCGTTCCGGGCGGATACCAGTGGTTTCGATTCGACCAGCCGGGGACGTACTCGTTTGCTCTGGCCAACATCCCCAAGCTCACCGAGCAGAATGAAGTCAGCGATTTCGACCTGCGCGTCTACACGGCCACCGACCTGACGAACGACATCTGGAACTACTACGGCGAGGAGACGGACATCACGGAGTACTTCCCGCCGCCGGGGGCGATCCTGGATGTGCCGGCAGTGACGCTCATCGCCAAGAAGTTCCTGATTCCCGCTGCGCCGTTCTATGTGCGGATTTCGCCGAAGGACGCGGCGGGCGTCGGCAAGTACAGGCTCTATGTCCACCGCCACGAAGGCAGGACCAAGAAAGACGCGGTCCTGCTGCCGACCTGTTGCACGCAGGAGTACTTCCACGGCATGGCCCTCCTGAACGCCGAGGATATGCCCTGGTTCCAGCTCAACCTGGAGAGGCCCGACAACCCCGCCGCGCATCAAAGCCTGCGGTTCGTCGTAATGTGGCAGCCGGCGGGTCTGACGGGAACGTGGGTGTTGCGGCTTCAGGACGAAAACGACACGGTGCTCGCGGAGAGCACAGAGATCAAGACCAGCTCGCCGGCCGTAAACGAGAACGACCCGGCATACGGGGAGGCGACGATCTGGCATTACGTCGAGGTGTCCCATGATTCGCTGGAATCTCTCAACACCGCCGCAAACCCGCGGTTCTACCTTCGCACATCGCGGCCTGGGCTGATCATCAACGGCGCGTTCACAACCCCATACGACCGGTACAGGCTCCGTTGGGAAACGAACCTGACCATCCTGCACGGCAAGATGTGGGCGGGTACGCACGCGCTGCGACTGAAGTGCAGCGACGAGACCTGCATCGACGCCGCCGATTCCGACGAAGCCGGCATGCGGATCTGGGCGGACGGCATGCTCTTGTACGATTGGACACACAACGATATCGGCGGGAATGCGACGGACATGGACAGCGGTGACGACGTGTCGCTGGAGAAGTTCGTCCGCCCCGACGGGAGCCTGGTGCGCTATGTCGAGAGTTGCGAGTTCCGTGTGCTGGAGTATGACCCCGGCGGTCCCGACTACGGCAGCAAGAAAACGCTCAACGCGCTGGGGCCGAAACAGAACAAGGCGTGGAAAGGGTCCTGGGGGGACCTGACCGTACCGTGCAGCGGGGTCGGCGATGACGGTTCGTACGAGTTTTCCTATAACCGTAGCCGCAGCATGCAGTACCCTCCGTGTGATTGACGAGATCATGGTCCACATGCAAAGACGGAGAGGAGGCCCGGCGAGCGGCCGGGATCAGCCCGGCGACCATCCGCCTTTCAGTGGGAATTGAGCACGCCGAAGACCTCATCACTGATCTTGATCGGGCCTTGGCAACCGAACCACGGCGATTGGACTTGTCGGTTCCGGCACCGCTGACGAACTCGCGAAGTCAGGATCGGTCGTTGAGCACGGGCCAGTCTCCCGATGCCGAACGTTCCACCGCGCCCATGGAGTCCAGTGGGCGCAATCCCGCCTCCGCCCCCTAGCCATGGTGGAACTTAGTGGCACTGAAACGCCCCCTCATCTTCGTTGGAAGTTCAGAGGTTATCCCGGCGTGCGAAGGCTTTTGCAGCGGTTTGTTAGCGTCGGCCGCAGCAGGTCAGCAAAGACCGCGCAGCGTTCAAACCTGGATATTTAGGTTGACATTTTCGGATCCGTCCCCTATACTGCACCGGTTAGGCTGGTTCGGACGCCGTCAGTGTCGGCGCCTGGTGTGGAGAAGTGTCCGAATCTGGGGGACGCGCATGATCTCATTGACCGCCGAGTACGCCTTGCGAGCAGTGGTTTGGATAGCGGGCCGCCGCGGCGCAGCCGTCAGTACTCGGGATGTCGCGGAGGCCGCGCAGGTTCCCGTGGGTTATATGTCCAAGGTGCTGCAGGCGTTAGCCCGTGCCGATCTGGTTCGGTCCCGGCCAGGTCGGAGCGGCGGGTTCGTTCTAGGGCGCAAACCGCAGGCGATTTCCGTTCTAGACATCGTGCAGGCAGTCGACCCCATCCAGCGTATCAAGCGCTGCCCGCTTGGATATCACCAGAACGGCGGCGGTCTGTGCCCTTTGCATCGCCGGCTGGATGAAGCGGTAGCCATGGTCGAACATGCTTTTGCCGATTCGTCTATCGCTGAACTCGTGGCGGAAGCGGCGGACCAGGAAACGCTTTGCACACCACCAGGAAAACCGGAAGCAAAGGCCGCCCGGTCCGGTGATCGACGCCCCCGGAGGGGCAGGCGGCCTCGAATCGAGCCGTCTTAGTAATGGCAGACCAAGGCTCGGTGAGACCCGACTGCGGTCAGCGGAAAGCGTATTCAGGAGCGCAATATGCACTACTCAAAGCCGTGTCAGACACTCGTGAATGAGCATGACGTGATCATATCCGTCATCGAGGCGGTCGAGGCCATGGTTCAGAAGGCGGATAGCGAGGGCCTCAACCATGGGTTCTTTGAAAAAGCCTGCGACTTCTTCGCGACGTTCGCGGACACCTGTCACCATGGCAAAGAAGAGGCTCATCTGTTCCCCATGCTTGAGAGTCGGGGTATCCCGCGGGAAGGCGGGCCGATTGGCTGCATGCTTCACGAGCATGAAGAAGGCCGGGCCGAGATTCGAGCCGCGAGGGAAGCCCTCAACGCCATGGACCGGGGCGACCGATCTGCCGGCCGGATACTCATACTGGCCTTCAGACGGTTCTGCGAGCTGCTGCGCCAGCACATTCAGAAAGAGAATCAGGTGCTGTTCGTTGTCGGCGATCGGGCCATGAGCGACGCCGACAAGGAGTTGCTTGACAGGCAGTTCAACTGCGCGCACCATGACAAGCTGCCGCCGGGCACGCATGAGAACTACACGTCGCTGGCCGGTGAGCTTCGCAAGGTAGCCGGACTTGGGCCTGCGGAACCGGGCCTTTCGCGCAACCAAGGCGAGGTTACTCATTCCTGCCACCACAAATGAGGAGGTCACATCCATGATCGGGCGCGGTCTCAAGATCGTCTTTGTGGGCAGTATTGTTGCAGCGATTGCGATTACGCTGGTAGGCGGATACTTCACCTACGAAGCCGCGCCACCTTACCCCGGCAGGGTTGTCGCCGAGGGGACAGGGGACGTCCTCTTCGACAAGGAAGGTATCCTGGCCGGCCAAGCCGTGTGGCAGAAATACGGCCTCATGGATCTGGGGTCGATTTGGGGTCACGGCACCTATCGCGGCACGGAGTTCACCGCCGACACGCTGCACCGCATCGGACAGCATATGCGCGACCATCATGCCCGACAACAGGCCCGCTCGGACTATGCCGGCCTGAGCGACCCCCAGAAGCGGGAGACCGACTACCAGGTCATCGAGGAACTCAGGCAGAACCGCTACGACGAGTCGACGGACACGCTCACGCTGACCGCCGCCCAGGTATCTGCCTGGAAGCTTCTCCGCGAACACTACGACAAGGCATTCGACGACGGCGTGCCCGATGCGAACATCCGGCCCCGGCACATTCCGGATAAGGCCGATCGCACCGCCCTGGCCGACTTCTTCTTCTGGACGGCCTGGGCAGCCGGTACCCCCCGACCCGGCAAGGACCTCACCTACACAAATAACTGGCCCCCGGACCGCAGCGTCGGCAATGAAATCGCGCCGTCTGCCGTTGGCTGGTCCATCGGCGCGCTGCTGGGACTCATGATGGCGGCGGGCGCTGCCCTGTTCATTTTCTTCCGTTTCGATTTTCACAAGGATCTGGAAGGGCTCGAGTTGGATGCCACGGTCGGCGATCGCATTGCCCGGATGCCCATCTCGGTCAGTCAGCGCAAGTCCGCCAAGTTTTTCGTGGTTGTGATCGGCTTGATGTTCATTCAGCTCAATCTGGGCGGACTCATGGCTCACTATACGGTCCATCCCAGTTCGTTTTACGGGGCAGAGTTTGTTCCCAAGACATTCATGTATAACCTGGCCAAGAGCTGGCACCTCCAATTGGCCATTTTCTGGATTGCCGTGGCCTGGGTCGGATCGGCATTGTACCTCGGCCCCGTGGCCGGCGGACGCGAACCACGCAGGCAGGGACTTCTGGTTGACATCCTCTTCGCAGCGGTGCTGGTCGTTGCCGTCGGTGCGCTCACCGGCACCGCCCTCGGGGTGCACGGCATGGCCGGCAAGCTGTGGTTCTGGATCGGACATCAGGGGTGGGAGTTCCTGGAACTGGGCCGCCTCTGGCAGATCCTGCTGTTCGTCGGCCTGCTCATGTGGTTGGTGCTGGTCGTGCGCGGCGTCGCGCCCCACCTGGCGGCGGGCAGAGACCGCTGGGGAACGGTGCCGTTCTATACCTACTCGGCTGTGGCCGTCGTCTCGTTCTTCGCGTTTGGGCTGTTCTACTCCCCGCGCACACACATTACCATCGCCGACTTCTGGCGGTGGTGGGTCGTGCACACCTGGGTGGAAGGTATCTTCGAGTTTTTTGCCGCCGCCGCGATCGCCTACGTTGTGACTGCCTTAGGGTTGGCGCCGAAAAAGAAGGCGTTGCGGGCTGCGTACCTGACGGCATGCCTGGCGATGTTCTCCGGCATCATCGGCGTCGGGCACCACTACTACTGGTTCGGCGATCCCGACCTTTGGTTTGCGCTTGGCGGCGTGATCTCGACGATGGAACCTGTGCCAATTCTGCTTCTGCTGGTGAAGGTTGCGCTGGAAGCCAAGGACTCTCCCGCAATCAATGAGGCCTATGCATACAAGTGGCCGTTGATGTTCATGGGTGCCTCGTCCGCATGGGCCTTTCTTGGCGCGGGGGTGTTCGGCTTTATCATTACCACGCCGGTGATCAACTATTACGAGCACTCCACGTACCTGACAATGAACCACGGCCATACGGCCCTGTTCGGCACGTACGGCATGCTGGCCGTCGGACTCATGCTCTTTGCCCTGCGTGGTCTGGTCAAACCCGAAAAGTGGTCCAACGCCCTGCTCAAGATCGCGTTTGTCGGAATGAATGCAGGCTTGCTGGCCATGTCACTGCTGACTCTCCTGCCGGTGGGGCTGATTCAGGCCCGGGCTTCTTATATTCACGGGCTGTGGTACGCCCGGAGCCCCGCGTTCTACGAAGAGCCGTGGGTCAAGTTCATCGGTGAATGGCGGATCGTGCCGGATCTGATCATTATTGCCGGCGCGCTGGCACTGGTGATCTTTGTCGTGAGAGCCTTCTTCAACCTGAAAACCGCAACCGTTGCCGACGGCCGTGAGTTGACTATTCCACATGCTGCAGGATAAGGCGAACAAACGGGTGCAGGGCGAGACAGGATGGTGGACGGGCGGTTTATCTCAGGATAACGCTGAGGATCTGTGGATGATGGGTGCAGAGCACGTTCCGCCCGATTCTGCACAGGCTTGGGGCGACCAGTGCATTACGTTCAGAAGGTGCAGACTCCACCATGCCAACGCCTTGACCTCCATGATGCCGCTGATTCCGATCAACTGGAAACCGATGTGATGCCAATCGGTCAGCGTCTGAAAGCCGACACGAAGCGCGCAGCCTGCGTTGAGCAACAGAAAGGGGCCCCATAGGCTGCTAAGGCTGCGATCTGCAAGTCCTCTCCACTTCGGGATCACTGTCCATGAAACGCCGACGATCATCATGGATACGAAGCCGACCGTGATCGCATGGCGAATCGCGCCGTAATATGCGTGGCTGAAGGGAACGCCGCTGACCCTTTGATGAACAGGCAGGCAAACCAGCATGATGAACGACAGGTAGAGCCAACCGAAGGCGATGCGTATGAACTTGGCGCCAGGCACGCACGGTGGCGATGGCTTCCACAACCGCCACGACCATGAGGTGAGTCCGGCTCCCACCGGCAGCATGAGCCACGGTATCAGCAGGAGGCCTGCGATGGCATGGTTGCTGGTGTGGCGATAAATGATTAAGAAGGCGACCTCCATGGACACCGCCGATGTCAGCAGCACCAGACCGAGCCAGGCGCGGCGACGCGGCCCACTTGAAGAGGGTAGGTTTTGACTACATCCGGTTACGGACCGCGCGGACCGGCCCAAACCGCTCTGGCGGATTCCTATGCCGGCCGGGGCCGCCGAAGATTTTTTTATTTTCTGACTGAGCTGCGCAACTTGGGTTAGGTGTTTCTGATTGCAGGAGTTGAAAGACAGCCACCGGTCGGATTCGAACCGACGACCTGCGGTTTACAAAACCGCTGCTCTGCCGACTGAGCTACGGTGGCAGTACGATAAGCATAGCATACGCAGTAGCTTACGCAATACCCTGAGCCCCCCTGAGGAGAGAAAACACAGACCGCTGCCGTGCCATTTGACCTGTTGCGCCAATTCGGGCAAGTCTTGTTTCCACGATCGGTTACGGCCTCGCTCGCCAGAGAAAAAGTGAACCGCTGTCCCGCGGTTGCTTGCTGCTGCACTTCAGGTTGGCGATGCTGTAATCCGGCGCGTCAGACTTGCCCTCCGCGACGATGGGCCAGCGCCCTGAGAACGGTGTCAAGGACCTCATTCAATCGCTTGCCGACGTCCTCGGCCAGGAATCGAAGCACGAAGTAGCCGTTTTCCTGCAGCAACGTGTCTTTTCGCCTGTCCCGGCGGTAGGCATCGATATCCAGTGTCCTTCCGGTAAGCCTGCATGAATCGTGATGCGTCGTCTGATATCGTCCG
>CAZTQK010000177.1:0-12052 GCA_964615635.1 uncultured Planctomycetales bacterium | reverse complement strand
GCCCGGCCGCCTTGCCGTACAAGTCAGTGATCATCCGGTCGACCACGACGTTGGGGTCGATTTCGGCATTCCACAGCAACTGGTAGAGCAGGTAGTACATGGGCATCGAGCTGTCGATCATCGAAACGTGATGCGTCCCGTAACCCTTGACGCCGATCCGGGCGATGTGCCTCATTTGATCCGCCAGGATGTGCGGGAAGTAGCGGGGTGTCCAGTAGTTGATCCCGATGTAGTCGTAGAATCGGACGGCTCCGGCCTTCTTCACCCACTCAGCGGCGATTCGCTGGTCGAGTTCCTTGTACTTCGGGTCGAAGTTCTGCGCGGTGTCCTCGCACAGAACAACGGTAACGTTGTCTCCGATGTGCTCGACGGTCTTCGGCGGAATGGTGGTCAATTGGTAGGCAAACACGCCGAGTTGGCGGTCGGGGAATTCCTTGGCCGTCTGGGCCGCCACCCGTGCGATGAGCTGAAAGTAACTCTCGGAAAAATTCCATATGCCGTTGTACGGCGGCGACTCGCCGTCGACCGCCAGGCACCGGTCGCACTTGCATGCCGAATGATTGTCGTTGACGCCGAAGGAGCTCCCGCCCTCGCGAACGTACTTCATGAAAACGTCGAACATGTCGGGATGGGTGAAACAGGGGTGCACGTCATGCTCAACGTGGCGCTTGCCGTCCCAGAAGGCGAAGTAGTCGGGATGATCTCCGTGTTTCTGAGGATTCACCACCCCGTTCAGCGAATGGCCCGTTCCGGTATAAGGGAGTCTGACATTCTCGTGGGTCATCCTCATGCGACGGCCGAACTCGACCGAGGGCATCTTGCCCCACATTTGACGGCCATAGAAGGACGGGTTCTCCAGATAGGCTCCCCCCGCCGCATTCGGCTTGCAGGCGATCACCAGTGAATCCGACTTCGGCACAACCTCCCAGAGCGGCTCGGTGTAATACCAGCGAACGCCGAATTGATCCTGCAGGATGGTATAGATGCCGTTGGCCGTCCCCTGGGGGATGCTGCCGGCGATGATCAGATCTTCGCCTGCGCGGGCAACCACGAAACCGTCCAGCTTGATGCCCTTTCGTGCCTCAACGGTGCGTTCAAACAGCGCCGTCTCACCAATGTGCAGCGTCGGACCGGGTGTGTCCTCGGTGCCCTTGGTGACTTTCAGCTTCGCCCCGCTGATCTGTTCGACGTATTGCGTCAGATCCTTCACGGCCGCATCCAGCACCGGATTTTCACCGGCGACAAGAACGCCTACCACCGGCCGACCGTCGCGGACGATCGCGAAGGATGGGGCATCCGCCGCGTGGACGCTATTCAAATCCGCCGCGGTGGGAACGACGCCCGTGAGCAACAACACCCATGCAATGAGACACATTTTCATGCCACACCTCCGCTTTGTCAGGCCTTGGACTCCGCGTACCACTGGTTAAGCATGCTTAACTAAGGGCGACCCTTGGTAAAGCAATCTTAACTACCGATCGCCGTTGAGCAAAGCCCACGCCTGTTCCGATCCAACCCCGCTCGACTATAATGGCCTCGCTGGTAACACTGGCACGCCACAGACGAGTGAGGACCCCGCTCTACCGGAGTTGACCGCACGATGAGCAGCACACCCTCGGTCGCGATTGTCTTGGCCACCATGAACCGCCGCGACGTGGTCCTGTTCACTCTGGCCAAGCTGCACGAACCGAATCGCATCCCCCGTAACCACAAAATCGTCGCCTGCGTCAATCCCTCGACCGACCACACGGCCAGCGCGATCCGCGAACGGTTCCCCAACGTCCAGGTGATCAGTCTCGATCGCAACCTCGGCAGTTGTGCCAAGGCGGTTGGTGTCGAGCAGACGCGATCCGAATACGTCGTCTTCCTGGACGATGACTCTCACCCCTGGCCGGACACGATCTCCCGGATGATCGACAAGTTCCAGGCCGACAGCCGACTGGGTGCGGCTGGTTTCATGGTCCACCTGCCCGACGGCCGGCGGGAGTGCAGCGCCCTGCCCGGCGTCTTCGTCGGCTGCGGCGTGGGCTTCCGACGAGCCGCACTGGACGCTGTCGGCGGGCTCGATGGCTTGTTCTTCATGCAGGCCGAGGAATATGACCTGAGCTTCCGCCTGGTGGCCGGCGGGTGGAGCGTCAGGACGTTCACCGACCTGGGCGTGGATCACCTCAAGACCCCCACCGCCCGCCTCAGCGGCCGAACGGTCCGTTACGACACCCGAAACAACCTGATCGTCATCGCCCGCTACATTCCCGACGAATACCGGGAGATCTACCGGCAGGACTGGCTGCAGCGATATCAGTGGATCGGTGCAGCCAACGGCCATCTCTGCGATTACTGGAGGGGTCGGATTGCGGGAACACTCCGCGCGCGACACGAACGCAGAGCCTACACTCGCTGGAGGCTGTCACCGCCCGCCTTCGAGTCGCTGTTCCACATCGAGCGCATTGCCGCCGAGATGGAACGGCTGGCACAGAGCGGCGTCCGGCGCATCATCCTGGCCGACCTGGGCAAGAACATCTACCCGTTCGTGCGCGGTGCCCGATCGGCTGGGTTGGAGGTCCTGTGCATCGCCGACGACCGATTTGCCCGGTCTGGCCGCCGCTATCGGGGCATTCCGATCATTGACACAGCCGACGCCCTGATGGCGAGAACCGACGCCATCGTCATCTCCAACGCCTCACCGGTTCACGCGGAAACTCGCCATGCCGCCTTGGCAAACACGGCCGACACGCCGATTCACAGGTGGTTCGGGTATGACAGGCCGTCTGCCGACGATGTGCAGGCTCAAGCCTGAAGATGCTCAAGCAGAAGCGGCTCGCCCCTGGGCACCGGACAAGCCAGTCGCCTGCCGAGAAGATCCCCCTCTTGTCCCGGCGCCAAGCCTCCGCCCGGCCTCAGCCAATCCAGATCATCCCACGTCAACGTCGTTCCGGCAGCGAGATCGCGGGCAGCCACAATGGAACGTCGAGCCCCGACAGCCAAGGGCCGCTCGCTTTCCAGCACCCGCTTCTCTTGCGTCCCGAGCATCTCCTCAGCCAGCCGCACGCCACGGACCAAATTGGCCATGTCCGCCGGGTCAGCCGACAACTGGTGATCGCGGAAGCCCGAATGCGTCTTGGAAATGGTGAAATGCTTCTCAATGACACGTGCGCCGAGAGCCACCGAAAGCACGGCTGCATCGATCCCCAGCGTATGATCTGAATAGCCCACGGTCACCCCAAGCGACGCCAGTCGCCTGATCGCCAGCAGGTTCGCTTCGCTCGCCGGAGTCGGGTAGCTGACCACGCAGTGCAGAACAGCCAGACCCGGATCAATACCCTGCTTCGCCCATACGCCGTCGATGAAGGTCTTGGTTCGTCGCACGTCTTCGAGATCTGCCAGCCCTGCCGACAGGATAATCGGTTTCCCCGCCCGGGCGACCACATCGATAAGGGGAAAGAAGTTGTTGTCGCCGGATGCAATCTTGAACGCAGGCACCAGCGGCGTCAGAAAGCGAGCGCTGTCCACGTCAAAGGGCGTGGACAGAAACAGCAGGCCGGCGCGACGAGCGGCCTCGGCCAGTCGCTCGAACTGCTCGTATGAGAGTTGGAATCGCCGCAACTGGGCCAGGCGCTTCTCCTCGCGGGGCGAGACCAGACGTTCGGGGACGATTGTCTGGAACTTGACTGCGTCGACTCCCGCCGCCGCGGCCAGGCCGATCATCTCCTCCGCCAGCGCGTACGATCCTTCGTGGTTGTTGCCGATTTCGGCCACCACCATCACCCGCTCATCCAGATCAAGCTTGCCGATTCGCATGTTGCGGCCTCAAGCGCGGTGATAGTGGAACACGTACTGGGCCTCGGTCATCCGGAAGCCGAGACCCTCGTAGAACCGAATCGAGGCGGTATTGGCGATTTGAGTACCGACGCGAAGAATCGGAGCGGACCCGGCCCTCGACTCGACGAACGCGATCATTTCTCCCCCGAGCCCGCGGCACCGATATCGCTCATCGACGGCAATTAGATCGATGACCAACGCCTCATCGGCGGCTCTCAGCAACTGCAGGAAGCCCACGACTGCTCCCTCGACCTCGACGACAACCATTTGATGTCCCCGAGTACCAGCGAAATATGCGGCCACCCAATCGGCCTTGATGCGGTTGGCCGTTTCTCGCGGAATCTCCGGATCGAGGTGGAAACGCGAATATCCGAAGCCTTTTCGCGCCAGTTCGACGGTGGCGATGCGGTCCGCCGGCTTGGCCAATCGAACACCGGAGTCGTCCTCCGCCTCCTGGTCGGGATGAGGTTTCTTCTCGAAGATGACGTTGGTGTCCACCAGACGGAACTCATGCTTGTGGAGAAACCGGAGACCTTCCATGAAGGTGGGCGAAACCTTGCAGTAGACAAACACCGGCTTGTTCAGAACCGCCAGCAGGCCCTCCCGTGCGGCATCGCCGGCAGGGCTCAGCAACGTCTCATCGACTGTCAGACGGTAGGTGTCACAACCAAGCCTCTCGGCCAGCCAGCCATCGGGCCTGAGGTGAGCGGCAGGGCTACCCATGGCAGACCTCCTTGTCCATCGGTTCGGATACCGGCCCGCGCAACCACCCGGCCTTGTGCCGACCTTCTCGATCCTGCGGTCATGCCAAACAGGCCGGGGCAAACAGCTCCTTGTACCAATGGGCGTACTGGTCCATTCCCGCTTCCAGCGGATACTGCGGGCTGTAGCCGATCAACCGTTTGGCCTTGTCTACACAGAGGGTACCGCGGTCAGGCATCAGGTTATCCTTCGGCTGATACTCGACCTTGAGACCGGGAAAATGCTCAGCCACGATGTTGGCCAACTCGGCGATCGATCGCGACTGGCCGTACGTCAGATTGAACGTCTGGTTCCGCGAGTTCTCGTTTTCCAGGACGTTCACGATACCCGAGACCAAGTCGCCGACGTAAGTGAAATCCAACCGATCCGAACCGTCTCCACTGACGGTGATCGGCAGGCCCTGTACGGCGTTCTCCATGAATATCTGACTGACGCGCCGGCTGATACAACGCTCGCCATAAAGGGCGGACGGGCGAACGATCGTATACGGCAGGTTGAACACCTGATTGTAGGCGATGACGATCTTCTCACCGGCGAACTTGAGCGCTCCGTAGATGCCCAGCGGCTCGCAGATCGTCTTCTCATCCACGATCGCGGTCTTGAAGTTGCCGTAGACCATGCTCGAAGAAAGGTAGACAAAGTGCCTGATGTGGAGCTTGGAGGCTCGGGAAATATCCAGGGCGTTCTCCAGCGTCCTCAGGCTGTGGTCGAAGGTTGAGAACGGGTCCTTGTTCGATTTGCCTGCGTGGGCCACGGCCGCCAAATGAACGATCGAGTCCGGGTCGAAGCCCGCCAGCACCTGTGACAGGCCGCCATAGTCGCGGGCATCCATCACCTCCAGCGGCACGGCGTTTTCTTCCAGCAGGTCAAGCCGCTCCCGGATGACCCGCAGGTACAGCTCGGCGTTCGCGTTTCTTCTGCCCTCGCGGTGCAAGCTGTAAAGGTTATTGACCGCCAGGCTGTCCACCACCAGCACCTCCGCACCGAGGCTCTTGAGCTTCAGAGCCAGATGGTGCCCGATGAAACCCGCTCCACCAACCAGCGCGATTCGACGTTCTGAAAAGTCACTCATCAGTTTATCCCGCAAAGAACTTCCTTGATTGCCGACACCATGTAGTCCACATCTTCCCGCTCCACGTGCGGCCCCACCGGCAATGCGATGCCGCGGTCGCTGATCATGGAGGCGACCGGGAACGCATCCTCGGCATAACCGTATTTCGTGCGATAGTAGGTCATCCGCGGCACGGGCTTGGGGTAGTAGACGCTCGTGCCGACACCCCTGGCCTTGAGGGCATCCATGATCTCCGGCCGCCGCTTCGCCCACTTCGGCTGCAACAGCATCACCATGCAGTAATAGGAACTCTGAAACTGCCCGTGCGTCGATTGGAGCATCTCAATACCCGCAGCGCCCTTGAGCCCGACCTCGAGTGCCTCGTGGTTCTCACGGCGACGCCGCAGGAACTCCGGCAGCTTCTTCATCTGCTCGATGCCCATGGCCGCTCCGATCTCGTTCAACCGGTAGTTCAGGCCAAGCCCCTGGACGTCGTACATGCCCGGCGTCCGACGGTCTTCAACGACATTCCGATCGATGCCAAACGCCCGAAGTCTGCCGACCGACTCGTTCACCTCTTCGTGACGCGAGATCACCATCCCGCCCTCCCCGGTGGTGATGTGTTTGACCGGGTAGAATGAGAAGCAACCCACGTCACCCAACAGGCCGGCGTGAACGCCTTTGTAGTAGGTGCCAATGGCCAGTGCGCAGTCTTCGACCACGAACAGGTTGTGCCGCCGGGCAATGTCCATCACCGCATCCATATCCACCGGCAAACCAAGATAGTGGACCACCGCCAGCGCTTTGGTGCGTTCGTTGATCAGAGGTTCGATGCGCGAGACATCGATATTGCCGGTTTTCGGCTCAGAATCAACAAAAACCGGCTTGGCCCCGACGAGTTCGACACAGTGGGCCGTCGCGGTGTGCGTCTGGGTCGGAACGATCACCTCGTTGCCGGGACCGACGCCCAAGTGCATATACACCAGATGCATCGATGCCGTACACGAAGCCGTCGCCACCGCCGCCGGCGCACCGGTGAACGCCGCGAACGCCCGTTCAAACTCTTTCACCCGCGGCCCGTGCGTCAGGGTGGTGCCGCCGAGTACCTCGGCGACCGCCCGCTGCTCCGCCTCGTCAATCATCGGACGACCAAACGGTATCTGTCTCATCAGCCCCGCCTACAGGTAACTCACCTCGACCGCGCCGGGCTGCCTCGTCGCCCGCTCGATCGCAAAACACACCGACATCGCCCGGAAGGCGTCATCCGCCGTCACCACCGGCCGAGTGCCCTTCAGGATCGCGTCCACGAAGCTGCGTATCAGGTCACCCTTGTTCACGCCGGGGTACTCGGCCCGAATCTCTCGAGCCGGATCGGCCGGGTCCCGAGATTGGTACAACCGGCCGCATTCACGCTCGTTCACGAACGTTCCTCGACTGCCGTAGACCGCCAAACCGTGGAAATGCGGCATCACGCAGCCGAAATTCGCCGTCACTTTTCCGATCATCCCGCTCTCAAACCGCAGGCAGGCAACCACCATGTCATCGAACCGGAAAGCCGAATCCCGCGAGCAGATCCGGTTTCCGAACGCCTGCACCTCGACAATCCTGTCACTCGTCAACCACAGCAGCAGGTCCACCATGTGAACCGCGCCGCCGTGAACGACGGAGTAGTATTCCAGCCTCCCACGCCATCCCTCCGTCAGTTTGTGCAGCCGACCGTAGTTGTAGTCGGCCTCGACATAGAACAAATCGCCGAGCTCGCCCGCCCCGATCATGTCTTTGAGCGATGCAAAACGCGGCGACATCCGCAGCACCAGGTTCGACGAGAGCACCACCTCCGGATGCTGAGTCAGCAGCTCGCGAAGCTGCCGAGCTTCCTCCTCGTGCAGGCACATCGGCTTCTCCACGAACACATGCTTGCCGTTGCGGATCGCCCGTGCCGCCTGCTCATAATGGAAGCTGTCGTACGTCGCGATCGACACAGCTTCGATCGCCGGATCGTCCAGCACCTCCTCGGCCGCCGCCTTGATCCCGATTCCCGGATAGCGGGCGGCCACCTCTCGCCGCTTGTCCCCATCGAAATCGCACAAGGCGGCCACCTCACAACCAGGGTGCTCGCGGTAGCCGGCGATGTGCCGCTCACCAACCCCCAGTCCGATGATGCCCACCTTGAGCTTGCTCATGTCGAAGCCGCCGAGCCGGCCGGAGTCACCACTTGCCGGTAGAGTTCCACAATCTCCGACAGGCTGTACTGCCAGTGCGGCTTGTTCATCCTCCCCACGATCCGGGCAAACACATCCAGATCAGCCTTAGTATCGACCGATAAGCGGACGTCCCTGAGTTCCGGGGTTACACTGATATTGAATATCCTGAATCTCTGATGATTCTCGTAGAAATACGGGGTCACGTGCTCCAAGTGCGACGGCTCCGACATCGCCGCGAAAGCACGCCGGAAAGCTGCTGCAGAGACAACCTCGACCGACTGTCCCGTCGGGTAGGTTCTGGGAAAGACGTTGGTCACCAGGTCGTGGTTGCCGGTCCCGAACACTTCGACAGCCTGATCGACGAGGGTCTGATCCAGCAGCGGGCTGTCTCCGCTGAGCCGTACGAATGCGTCTAAGCCATAGTGGTCCAGGGCATCGGCAAAGCGTCCTGCCACGTTCTCGAGGTCGCCCCGGAAGCACTCGCAGTCCTGCTGCCGACAGAAATCCGCCACAGCGTCGTCCGAAGGGTCTCGTGAAGTCAGGACAACGATGCTCGACACGCACTGGCGGCGTTGAAGACGCTCCAACAGGTAGGCAAGCAGCGGCCGGCCAGCGATTTCGATGAACACTTTCCCCGGAAGGCGCTGGGAGGTCATCCGAGCTTGAACAAATATGCCAACTGGTGCGCCTGACTTGGGCAACAGACTCTCCCTCGGCCGCAAGACGGCCGTATCGGCGGGCTCGGCAGCCATCTGCCGGTCGATGCCAAATCCCGCACACAGCAGGATTTCCACGACATCCCGCCCTCAGCTTGTCCGATAATACATCGGCAACTCCGGCCATCCGGATCGTCTGGCCGAGCGCCGGAAATTGTCGAATTGCGCCCGACAGAGGGTACCAGGAGAGTGCATGGCGAAAAACCGCCCTACGGTCAGCCTTTTCGTCCCGGCCTACAACGCCGCCCGGACACTGCCCCAATGCCTTCGATCGATCTCTCTCCTGTCGGTCAAACCGGATGAGGTGATCGTCGCAGACGACGGGTCGAAAGATGAGACGCCGCGAATCGCCCGCCGGGCCGGCGCCCGGCTCATCAGCCATCACAAGAACCGGGGAGTTGCAGCGACACGAAACACGGCCATTCGAGCCGCGACGGGTGACCTGATCGCAGCGCTCGATTCGGATCTGGTCGTTCCCCGGGATTGGCTTGCGAAAATGCTCCGCAACTTCGAGGGTCGGCGAAGGATTGCCGGCTGCTGCGGGCGCGTTATCGAGAAGTACACAAGCACCATTGCCGATCGATGGCGGTCCGTGCATATGAAACTCGGGTTCGGGATGCGGCGGTCTTACACCCCTCGCTGGCTCTATTGCGGCATCTCGCTGATTCGGCGCGACGCGATTCTCGATGTTGGTCTGTTCGACGAGCGATGCCGCTCGGCATATGAGGACGTCGACTTGAGCAATCGCTTGCGCGCGGCCGGACACACCCTGCTGTACGATCCGACGGCCGTTGCCTGGCATCTCAAGCAGAGCAAACCCGGCGATGTGGTTAGAGGCTTCTGGAGCTATTGGGCGGCTAAAAACGAGATGCAGGGTTTGTACCAATCGCTGGCCGCCGCCGCCAGATTGATGATCGAACGGCAGATGGGAATCGCCGCCTACCGCATCCGACAGGATCTGCGACACAAGCGTGATGAATTGCTCCCCTTGGACGCAATCATTCCATTGGCCTTCTGCGTCCGCGACCTCGATGACATGGTCCGGCTGGGCAACCTTACGGCTGAGCTGGCTCATGGAATCCAGATGGAACTGGCCCAGTGTTGTCAGGCCATCTGGGACGATTGCTTACCGCACAAGCACACACCCAAGCCGACCGCCCTGGAGAGCATGGTCCGACTGGCCTTCGCCGGCGGCCGCCTGCCCGACGGCCAAGGCGTCAAGCTCGTCCGAGCGGCGAGGAGCTACGTCGCCACTTTCGAAGAAGCGTTTGGCGACTTGCTTGTCAACCTGCCGCCGGCGGCGCGAGAGCGTATTTCAGAGAACGTGCCTGCGCTGATCAAAGAGGCAAGACTGTAGGAACCTGTGGTAGGCAACGGCTCCAGACGGTGAAACCGCGTCGGTCCCCCCTGGGTGGGCCAAGCACGTCGCCGGCATACAGCTGTCTTCGGACCATCTGCGCTGTGCCCGATCCACACCATGGCGCTCTCTTTCTGTGCCGAGAGCAAAGCCGTTCAAGCACTGGTTCATCTTCGCCGGGGACTGCCGGAGATGGTCCACATCTGGTAGAATCGGGCGCAGGCTTATGATGCACCAACCGCCGCATGGATCGTGACACCAAAATGTGTCATGATACGTGGATAGAAAAGGAAAGCGGTGACCGTCTCGGCTGTCGCTGCTATTCTGGTATGCAGCCGCTGCGACAGGCGGGGGAAGGCTGCGAGGAAATCCTCGGAGACGAAAGAATGCGCAGGATGACACGGCGGAGTCTCCTCAGGTCTGCCGCGGATGCGACACTGACGCTCGGGGCCTCAGAGTCGTTCTTAGGCTGCGGATTCTCCGAGCCTCCCTCGGCACCCGCGGACAGACCGGCGCGGGTCGCGGCAATACGCGGCACGGACTTGCATGTCATGACGCGAGAGGCGCTGGCGGTCTTTGGCGGGGCGGAGGCCATCATCAATCCCGGCGACACGGTTTTCATCAAGGCCAACTTCTGCACGGCCGGCTTTCTTGCCGTGGACGGCGTGGCCAACGGCTCCTGCACCAAGCCCGAGATCGTGGTGGCAGTGGCTGAGGAGTGTCTTCGGGCGGGTGCGGGGAAAGTGATCATCGGCGATGGAGCTCAGGCAATCACGTTCTCCTGGGAGGAGCTGCACACGCTTGACGGTTCGACCAACCTGGCGCGGGAGGCAGACCGGTTGAACACCAAATACCCGGGCAAGCTCGAACTGGCCTGCCTCGTGGCGGATTCGCCTGCATGGGATCCGGTGCCCTCCCCCTACACGGGCCTCGGCCAGATCTACGTGTCAAGTCTGGTGTCCCGGGCGGACAAGGTGATATCCGTGCCGGTTCTGAAGTCGCACATGATGACCCGGGTCACGGCCTCGCTGAAGAATCTCGTCGGGGTGACATCCATCGACGACTACGGATTCGGCACACCCTCGCGGATGAAGCTTCACAACGCTATCGGCGGGATCGAGCAGTGCTTTCTCGACATCGCCAGCGCAATCGAACCCGATTTTGCCATTATCGACGCGTCCGTCTGCGGTGAAGGAACCGGGCCGATGATCATCCCCGGAATCATCGGGCGCACGGTGAACATGAAGGACCGGCTGGGCGATTGGCTGCTGCTGGCCAGTGATGACCTGGTGGCCGCGGATGCCACCGCCACACGCGTGATCAGCCACAGCACGAACAAGGTCAAACACCTCACCATGGCCTACGATCAGGGACTCGGCCAGATTGACGAGAGTCTGATTGAGATCGTCGGCGCAAACCTCGGTGAACTCCGGGTAGAGTGGCAACCGGCGACCCGCATGGACGGCGTATCCCACGTCGTCATGCAGACGCTGGGATTGCTGTGGGGCCGATAGAGGATGACAATGACGCCGATATCGCGCGGATTGGCTCGCTGCGAGCGCATCCGGGTTAAGGCGTTTCTCAGAGCTCTGCACAGACCCCGCTCGAAGTTGAAGGCGCCGCTCAATATCGGGAGACTTGTCCAGCATGGGACTGTCTGTATTCGATGCCATCGTAGTGCCGGCGACATCGAATCGTGTCATCGGCGGCCAGCACATCGGATATCTGTCGGGGCAACAGGCACATTTTGGAGACGACACAATGAACAGGACGCACAGGCATCTGACGGCTTTGGGACGAGTGAGCATCGTCGGCACGGTGATCGCGGCGATCGTGCTCATGACGGGTTGTGCGGGCGGACCGACCCGCCAGTGCGACGTAATGGTCTACGGCGCGTCTGCCGGCGGGACCATTGCGGCGATTGCGGCAGCCAACGAGGGCGCATCGGTCATCCTGGTTGAGCCCGGACGGCACGTCGGAGGGCTGGTTTCGGGCGGCCTGGGGGCGACCGACTCCGGCAACAAGAGCGTCATCGGCGGCATGTCGCGCGAATTTTTCATCCGCACCGGCCGACACTACGACGAGCCGATCGCATGGTACTTCGAGCCGCATGTGGCCGACCAGGTGTTCCACGGCTGGGTCA
>CAZTQK010000176.1:0-12127 GCA_964615635.1 uncultured Planctomycetales bacterium | reverse complement strand
TGGGAAACACCGTCGTGGTCGTCGAGCATGACGAGGAGACCATGCGGACGGCCGACCTGATCGTCGATTTCGGACCCGGGCCGGGCGTTCACGGTGGGGGGTGGTGGCCACGGGCACCATCGACCAGATCGCGGCAAACGAGAATTCACTCACCGGCGCGTATCTGGCGGGCCGGCGGAGCATCGAGGTGCCCAAGCAGCGACGGCCCGTGGATGTCGAGACGATGCGCAGGGTGACTCGTGGTAAAGAGGATCCTGAAGAACTGACACGTGAGGCGGGGATCTAGTGAGCAGGCGACGGCGTGCCATGGGCAAGGGGGCGATACACGCTGCTGACGACCGGCAGCGCTGGCTCGCCGTGCGCGGGGCCCGGCATAACAATCTCAAGGATATCGACGTTCACTTCCCGCTCGGGCGGTTCCTTTGCGTGACCGGCGTTTCGGGCAGCGGCAAGAGCTCGCTGGTCATCGACATTCTCCGTGAGCGGCTGGCTCGCGACCTGAATGGAGCCGAGAAGGTTGGCCCCGGCGATTGTGACGGCATTGACGGCCTTGAGCACCTCGACAAGGTCATCGACATCGATCAACAGCCTATTGGCCGTACCCCGCGAAGCAACCCGGCCACCTACATCAAGGTCTTTGATGAGATCCGGGACCTGTACGCCCGGCTGCCGGATTCAAAGGTCCGCGGCTACAAGCCGGGACGGTTCAGCTTCAACGTGGCCACCGGCGAAGAGGGCGGCGGCCGGTGCGAGGCCTGTGAAGGCAACGGCGCCAACCGCATGGATATGGAGTTCCTCGCGGATATCTGGGTCCCCTGTCCGGTCTGCGAAGGACACCGCTTCAACCGCGAGACACTCGCCATCCACTTTCGCGGTAAGAGCATCGCCGACGTCCTGGACATGGATGTGCAGGAGGCGCTCCAGCACTTCGCAAACATTCCCAAGATTGCCGGCATGTTGCAGACCCTGCACGATGTTGGGCTCGACTACATCAAGCTCGGGCAGTCATCCACGACTCTCTCGGGCGGCGAGGCCCAGCGGATCAAGCTCGGCCGCGAACTGGTGCGCAGAAGCACCGGTCGAACACTCTATATCCTCGACGAGCCGACAACGGGATTGCACTTCGAGGACATTCGGCGACTTCTGCAAGTGCTTCACGGCTTCGTGGACAGCGGCAACACGGTCGTGGTGATCGAGCACAATCTTGATGTGATCAAGACGGCCGACTGGGTGATCGACCTCGGCCCCGAAGGCGGCGAGGCCGGCGGCTACGTGGTCGTGGCCGGGACGCCCGAACAAGTTGCCGACTGCGCGGCGTCATACACCGGCCAGGCGCTTCGGCCGGTTCTTGAACAGGCGTGTCACCCCCTCCGTCCCCCCCTTGCCAAGGGGGGGAGGACAGTGAACGCGGCCGGCCCTGCCACTGCTCTCCTCATCAGGGGGGGCGATCTTGGTCTTTCCCCACTTAGCAGGGGTGCCTCACAGCTTCCCCCCCTTGACAGGGGGGGGGCAGGGGGGGCAGCCCCCGGCGAAGGCGACAACGGCGAGGGCGCCGAGGTCACTGTGGTCGGCGCCGGACAACACAATCTCAAAGACGTCACGGTCGCCTTCCCACGTGGCAAGATCACCGTCTGCAGCGGCGTTTCCGGAAGCGGCAAGAGCAGCTTCGCCCTCGACACCGTCTACGCCGAGGGCCAGCGGCGATACGTCGAGTCGCTCAGCACCTATGCCCGCCAGTTCCTCGGCCAGATCGCCAAACCCAAGGTCGATCGCATCGACGGCCTCTCCCCGGCCATCAGCATCGAACAGAAGACCACCTCCCGCTCGCCGCGTTCAACGGTCGGCACGGTTACCGAAGTATTTGACTACATGCGGATCCTCTGGGCCCGCATCGGCACACCCTATTGCCCCAAGTGCGATTTGCCGATCGGAACGCAGACCAGCGACGAAATCATCGAGAAGGTTCTTGCCTTGCCGGAAGGAACGCGGGCACTGGTTCTGGCCCCCATCGAGCGAACGGGCAACGAGGATTACGCGGCGCTGTTTGCCCGTGAGCGGGCGAGCGGTTTTGCCCGCGTGCGGGTAAATGACCAAGTCTATGAGCTCGAAAAACCGCCATCCCTGGATCGCAGGAGCCGGCACTCTGTCGAGTTGGTCGTAGATCGGGTGGTGATCCGCAAGCGCGAACAATCGCGCATCGCCGACAGCGTCGAAATGGCCCTGTCGATCGGCAGCGGCTGGTTCATGCTCGCGCCGGTCGACGGAGGCGACACCCTGCGATTCTCGCAGCGACGATCGTGCACGCAGTGCGGCACCGCCTACGAGGATCTGACGCCGCACCATTTCTCGTTCAACACACGCATCGGCTGGTGCGAAACCTGTGAGGGGCTCGGCACCCAGCAGGGGGCGAGTGTCGCGATGGTCGTGCCCAACCCGCGGCAATCGATCCGCGGTGGGGCGATTGCCGGCTGGGACGATCTGGAAGAGAACACCCTCCTGGCGAAGATGGTCGGCTTGGTGACCGATCATCTGGGTGTCTCGCTGGACATCCCATGGTGTAACCTGCCGGCGGAGGCCCAGCAAGGCCTGCTCTACGGAACGGCGGCGCATTGGCACAACCTCGACGGCGGCGTCCGCTTCCAGTGGAAGGGCTTCTACCCCGCGATCGATGAGGCTTCTCGATCGAGTTGGCAATACCGCCAACGGCTGAGCCAGTTGACCTCCGAAGTGGCTTGTCAGAGGTGCGGAGGAGGACGACTCCGGCCGGACGCCGCGGCGGTTCGTGTTGCGAGCAAAACCATCGTCGAGACAAGCCGCATGCCGTTGGATGAGTGCCTGCGGTTTTTCAAGAGACTGAAACTCGATGCCCGCCAGCGGAGAGTGGCGGGAGAACTGCTGGCAGAGATCCGCAATCGATTGCAGTTCCTGGTGGACGTCGGCCTCGACTACGTGACGCTGCACCGCTCCGCACCGACGCTCTCCGGAGGCGAGTCTCAGCGCATCCGCCTTGCATCCCAGATCGGTAGCGGTCTTACCGGCGTTCTCTATGTTCTGGACGAGCCGACCATCGGTCTGCATCCGCGCGACACACGGCGGCTGATCTCCGCTCTGCATCATCTTCGTGACCTCGGCAACACGCTCCTGATGGTCGAACACGATCGCGAGGTGATCACCGAATCAGACCACGTCCTCGACTTCGGGCCGGGCGCGGGTGCCTTCGGCGGGCGAATCGTGGCCAGTGGTACTCCGACACACCTCAAGAAAGCCCGCGAATCGCTCACCGGCCGCTACCTCGTCGGCCGCGAGTCGATCCCGGTTCCGGCTCAGCGACGGCCGGGTAACGGGCAGTATCTCCGAATCATCGGCGCTCGGCAGAACAACCTCCGCAATGTTGATGTGGACATCCCGCTCGGCTGCTTTGTGGTCGTCACCGGCGTGTCCGGCAGCGGCAAGAGTTCACTGATAAACGACGTATTGCACAATGCTCTGGCCAAACGGATTCATCGTGCCGGCGTCGAACCGGGCGCTCACGATGAAGTGACCGGCGTCGAATTCGTCGATAAGGTGATCAACGTGGATCAGTCGCCGATCGGCAGCTCGCCCACGAGCAACCCTGCCACCTACACCGGCGTGTTCGACGAGATCCGGGCGCTGTTTGCTCGTCTTCCGGAAGCCAAGGTGCGTGGCTACAACGTCAACCGTTTCAGTTTCAACCGTCCGGGCGGCCGGTGCGAGGCCTGCGAGGGCAACGGCCAGCGCTGCATCGAGATGCACTTCCTGCCCGATGTATGGGTCACCTGCGAGACCTGCGGCGGCACACGCTACAAGGCCGAGACGCTCGACGTGCGCTACAAGGGCAAGAGCATCGCCGACGTACTCTCCATGCGCATTTCAGAGGCTCTCGAACACTTCAAGAACGTTCCTCGCGTGCGACGCATGCTCCAGACGCTTGATGACGTCGGCCTCGGCTACCTTCAGCTTGGCCAGTCTGCCCCGACGCTGTCGGGCGGTGAGGCTCAGCGGGTTAAGCTTGCCGCCGAACTGGGTCGCCCGAGCACCGGCAAGACGCTCTACATCCTGGACGAGCCGACCACCGGCCTGCACTTCGATGACCTGCGAAAACTGCTCGACGTGCTGCACCGGCTGTGCGACATGGGTAATGCAGTCGTCTGCATCGAGCACAATCTCGATGTCATCAAGACCGGCGACTGGATCATCGACCTTGGCCCGGAGGGTGGTGCCGGTGGCGGCGAGATCGTGGTCGAGGGCCCACCGGAAAAAGTGGCCGCCTGCCGACAGTCGCATACCGGCCGTATCCTCGCGGATGTTCTTCACAGCGCAACGCGGGTCGAGCGAGAGGTCTTTGACCCGACACGGGCTCTGGCCGGCGATGACATCTCGATTCAGGCCGAGGAGGAAGACATCGGCCATGCGAAGATGCCCTGGGAGATCGACGGCCGCCGGTGGCACACGCGCGATCGGGTGGGGTTGCGCGGCGAGCCCGCCCGCTGGGAGGGGGCGGCGCTGGAATGGCTTATCGACCAGATTGAGAAGGCCGGCCATGCCCGGCTGTCGCCGACCAACTACAATTCCCGGAGCACCGTCGAGATCAAGATGCCCGGCAGCGCGTCACCCTGGTTCTTCCACGCCCGAACCGGCGGCATCTGGCTGCTCGACGTGACCTTTCGCGTGCCGACCCGGGCGTTCAGCAACGCCGAAGTGCGGCGGCTGATTCCCCTCAAAACGCTCGATGAGATGAACGACTTGCCGATCTACGGCAAGGAGCCGCGAGTCAACGTACGCCATTCCGGGCGTCTGACCGACGACATCCGAATACTGATCAACTCCAGAAAGGAGATCGCCACTGCCGACTGCCGCGAGTTCATCAAACGAGCGTTTCAGGCCTACCAGCGGCTGATCCGCAAAATGGGCGAGGACGTCGAAATGCGCCAGCCGTGGAAAGTCAACGGCCGGCAATGGCACCTTTCACAGCAAATGTTGTCCAAGAATACCGAGAAGCTCTGGCGTGGCTCTCTGATCGTCGAGATGCTCGGTCGTTTCAAGAAGCTTGCTCCCGAAATCCGCGAAGACTGGACCCGTAAGGTGATGGTGGTGCTGCTCCATCCCGAGGTGCCCGGGATATGGGCCCGGCTCATCACCAATCATGCCGACGCCATGCGCGTCGAGGTCCACTGTGCGCGGGGGCAGTTCACGCCCGCCCTGATCGAAAAGCTGGGCATCGAGCCGGTCATTCGCCACCTGAGCCACCACGATCAGGTCCAGTTCTGGCTCCAGAAGTCGCAGCAGTGCGACCAGGAGCAGTTGGAACGGCTGGTACGCGAGTCAATCGCTTCGTTGAGTAGGGAATGACACAGGAATGACCAATGCTCAAGGCCCAATGGCCAAGGAATGACCAATGCCGAAATCCGAATGACCAATGAATGACCAAGCACGAAATCCGAAGAGCGATGCCCCATCTGAGGTTACGTCATTCGGGCTTCGGGCTTCATTGGTCATTGGGATTTCGTCATTGGGCCTTCTGCGGAGTGAGAGCATCTGACTATCGCCGTATGGACGCACACATGAATAATCTCGTCCCCAATCGCCTGTTGTTTCGCTTTGAGTTCCCGCTGCGATACCGCTCGTCGCCGGTGATCGACGGCGATCTGTCCGATTGGTCCGACGAGTTCCTGCTTCCCGATTTCGGCAGGCTCGACAACAGCAAGTCCTTCGGCAAGGTGTGGATGGCCTGGAACGAGACCGGCCTGTTCATTGCCAGCCGCGTCGAAGGCCGAAAAGCCCCCTTCAAATGCGACCCGCGGCGGTTCTGGGAGGGCGACAACCTTCGCCTGTGTACCGACATGCGCGACACCCGCGACATCAAGCGGGCCTCGCGGTACTGCCAGCAGTTCTACGTCCTCCCGGCAGGCGGGGGCCGAGACGGGCGGGGTGCCTATGCCGGTGCGGCCCGGATTCACCGTGCCTCCGAAAACGCCCCGTTGCCCCCGGACGGCTCCATCCCGGTTGCCGGCCGACGTGATGGCGACACCTATACACTGGAAGCCCGGATCCCTGCGGACGTCCTATCGGGTTTCGACCCCGACGAGCATCCGCGAATCGGCCTGTACACCATGCTGGAGGACGTGGAACTCGGCCAACAGTACCTCACCGTGGGCGACGAGTTCAACTGGCACATCGATCCGAGCACCTGGGCCACGGCCGTCTTGACAAGGCAAGATTGAGGCCTACCATTAGTCAAGCGTACGACTCGGCTCCTCAATGGTTTCCAGTCACCTCAATGGAGGACCTTCCATGTCGGACACCTCAGGTCAGCAGCCCCCGACGGCTGAATACGCAAGCGGTTCTGTCGCGAGCAAAGATGAGCGAATGTGGGGCATGCTCTGCCACATAGTGGCGTTCGCTGGCTTCCTCATTCCTTTCGGCAATATCATCGGCCCGCTGGTTGTCTGGTTGATCAAGAAAGACGAGATGCCCTTTGTCAATGACCAGGGCAAGGAATCGGTCAACTTCCAGATCACCATCATGATCGGTTACATAATCGGTTTTGTTCTTGTCTTTGTGGTGATCGGCTTTTTCCTGTTGCTTGCTCTGATGGTGTGCAACATCGTCTTCATCATCATTGCCGCAATCAAGGCGAACTCAGGCGTGGCCTATCGTTATCCGTGGGCCCTGCGGCTGATCAAGTGAGCGGCCGGCCGCTCGTTATTGGCGCGAGCACCCTGTAGTTTAAGTCTGTCTCTGCCGCATCCTGCACCGAGGCCAGGATGGGTATTGACAGTCCGCCTCCCGCGACGCACATTGTCTGCCTGTTTTGGGGTTTCCAGCCATGTGGTTTGAGTGCCTGCACCATGGGTTTGAAGTACCGCTTTCTGGCCATCGACGTCGACGGGACGTTGATGAACTCACGCAACGAATTGCCGCCCGCCAATCGCGAGGCCCTGCACCGGGCTCATCAGGCGGGAATGACCGTCTGCCTGTGTACCGGCCGCATGCTGGCCGAGGCCCGCTCGGTGCTCGATGAGATCGGCCTGGACTCCGACGTTGGCGTCTTCGTCTTCGGGGCGATTGTCAGCGAATTGTCCACCGGCCGAACGATGCACCGCACGACGATTCCAAGCCCTCTGGCCGACCGACTTGTCGCCCATTTCCGGTCGCTGGATTCGCCGGTGCTGGTGCTCTACGATTCAGCTGAGGCGGGCGTCGATTATCGCTTCATCTCTGGCAAGCGCAATCGCCAGTGCTTTGAACGCTGGCTTGAGATCTCGCCTTCGCGTTCCGAGCGGGTCCGTGAGTGGCTGCCATCGCCCTTCGAGCCGGTCCGAATCGGTGTCATCGAGGACCCGGCCCATATCGCTGAGACCTTCGGGTCGGTGCAGCAGGCCTTCTCGCCGGATGAGTTAAAATACAACTCCATTTTCGCGCCGAACTATGGTCTGCACGTCGTGGAGTGCTTTGCCCCGACGGTCAACAAGTGGCACGGAATCATGCAGGTCGCCGGGCCGATGGGCATTGACGGCTCTCAAGTGGTGGCGATCGGAGATGATGTGAACGACCTGGAGATGATTCGCCATGCCGGCCTGGGCGTGGCGATGGGCAACGCCATAGCGCCGGTGAAAACCGCCGCCCGCTGGCACGTGCCGAGCAATGATGAGGGCGGCCTGGCCGTGGCGATTGATCGAGTGTTGAACAGCAACGATGAATGAGGGATGCAGAATGAGGAACAGGTTTGGGATGATTGCAGTCTATTTACTGGTAATCGTGACCCTTGGGGCTGACGTTTCTGCGGCAGGCTCCGGCCCTGTCGGCGGCGAGTACCGCGCCGACGTACCCTATCCCGAGTTCATGCCCATGTGGCGTGAAGGGTGGTCGTGGACCGACGAGAACGGCGAGAAGGTCCGGTACGCCCACCCGGACATGCCGCTTGGCGGCCATCTTTTCGCTATCTTTCGCAACAGCACCGCCAGTCCGCTCGAAGTCAAGGACGTCCTGCTGGACGGCGTGAGCTTGGCCCAAGCGGTTGCCCCCGAACACAAACCAACGAATCACCCGGATGACAAGTACCCTTCCAGCCTTCAGTTTTCCAAGCTGCCGAAACAGCAGATCGACAAGCTCGTATCGGCTGGCGAGCCGGTATGGTGGAAGGCCGAGCCGATGGTCGTGCCGCCGGGCGGATACGGACAAGTCACCGTGCGTCTTCGCCGCGAGCCGAAGGTCGAGACGTTGACTGTCTCGATTCCTGGTTTGCCCGAGACCGATGGCCAGATGACCATTTCCGTCGGTACGAGACAGCCTCGCTTCTTCAGTGTCAACTTCACGCCCAAGTTCGACGCCGCCTACGTCTACCTGCGCCATCCGAGCGGCAAGGGCACTGCCCCGCAACAGATCCTGCTTGACGGCCAGGACGTCACCAGCCGCTGCACGATCGTAGCCGACGAGGCCGTGGATACCGTACCGGTGGTCATCAAACCGACTTCGCCGTTCAAGCAGGCCGCCTGGTACCTGTTCCAGGCCATCTACGCCGACGGTACCACTGCCAGGGTCAGCATCGGCGCCTGGCAGCCTGGGCTGGTCTACGGCATCTGGGGCTATTCCAAGGTCGGGAAGACCGAGGATGACAACCGCAAGTTCTTCCTCGAAGACATGCGCGCGCACAACATCAACACGCTGCTGTACTCGATTCCGGGCGAGGTGCGGAAGTTCCTCCGATCACCCGACGGACAAGAATACTCGAAGAGAACCGGTATCCGGATCATGACCAACTGGGTCGGCGACGCGGTCAATCCGCCGTTCCTTTTCCTGACCGACGAGCCCGACGCGGGCGACTATGCGAGCACGATGCTCGACCCGTACAAGCGGATCGGCAGCCTTGCCCAGTGGCTGGTGAACCGGGCGGGCATGTTCCGTCGCGAGGAGCCGGGGACGCCGGTTCTCCTCAACGTCGACAATACCTTCAAGCCCGAGAATTGGTACACGTACGCCCAACTAGCCGACCTGCCCTGCGCCGACCCGTACTACCAGGAGGGCGTCCAGAGCCTGCTGAAGTCCGACCCGACCAATTGGGGACCTTATCTCAAGCCGACCTACGTTTACGGCGTGGGTACCATCTACCAGTCGGCCGGGGCACCAAAGCCGATGCACCTGATCCTGCACACCTGTCGCTTCGACATGAAGGACTTCCCGTATCGCGGGCCGACGCCCGAGGAGAAGCGCATCGAGGTCTACTACTCGCTCGCGGCCGGGGCCAAGGCCCTCTCATTCTGGTGGTACACGCCGTTTGGGGAGTACTACGGTTGCGGCGGTAGCGACAAGGACATGAGGGCTTTGTGGAAGGAGATCGGCCTGGTCGGCGCGGAAATCCGCTCGGCCGAATCAACGATCATCCGCAGTTGCCCGGCGGTCGTCCCGGTCAGCGGTCCGCGAATGCTTTGGATCCGCTCGTTGCTCGTCGGAGACGACGCCCTTGCGCTCATCATCGTCAACGACAACTTCGCCTCCGACCGCCTCGGCACCATCTACCGGCCGGTTGAGAAGGCCAAGGTGAAGGTGCGTGTGCCTTCGTGGCTCAAACCCGCTGACGCCTTCGAAGTCACCAGTGAGGGAACACGCGATATCAAGTGGCAGACTGACGCCGGCGAACTCAACTTGGACCTCGGCACCGTCGACCTGACGCGATTCATTCTGGTCAGCAAGTCCGCCAACCTTCGCGAGCAGACGCAGCAGGTCTATCAGGATCGCTTCGTCGCCAACGTCAAAGCGCTGCTCGGCGAATAAGCCTCCAAGTAGGGCCGACGCCCTCGTCGGCCCCTTCAGGATAATAGGCCAAGTTCAAGGCCTGGAATCCGCCGGCTCCACCTCCGCCGGTCCCAGATTCCCATCTGGGACCCTCCGGATGACGATTCCCATCGCTGGTCCCAGATTCCCATCTGGGACCCTCCAGATGACGATTCCCATCGTCATTCTTATGGAACCCGTCGTCTCAGATTTCGAATCAACCGTGCCGCGAGGAGGCGTTCCCGCGTACACGCGGGTTTGCGCGGGTGCTGCGGCCGACATCCTTGCCGCCACGGTGTCAGTTGCGTTATCCGACTGTCTGTGCTTTAATGGCGTCGTTGGATCTTGTGACGGCATCTGGCGCGTGTAGCGGCGTTGTCAGCCCAGACTCCGGTCTGCAGTCTCGACCGGTTGCGGATGCCTCCGGAGAAGATCGAACGCGTGGGAAGCTGCCCGTCCGACAGCGGGCATGGCTGTTGAAAAATAAGAGTCCTTCGGGACGGGAAACGGAGTGTCCCAATGAAACTCCATCGGGTTTACAGGTTCATGGCGATGGCTGCAACCGGGGGTGTGGTGTTTCAGACCACCACGAGTTGCTCGCCCGAACTCAGCAGCGCGCTCTCAACGGCGCTGCAGCAGGTGCTCGTCTCCGCCTTTGAGGCGGTCGTCAGGTCCTACTTGAACCAGTTCTTATACGGGACGGCTTGAGCCGACATCCGCCGGATCCCATCAGCATCCAAGAGGCAGTATCAACAGGATCCTGCTCGGGCCGGAATCCCTTTCTGCTCGGCCCGTGATCCGTCCCCGCTCGGCCCGGAATCACTTCCGGGCCGGGTGTCGGCGGAATCCTTTCCGTATTCAGTAGCAGCGCAGGAAAGGCTCCTTCGCTCAGCATCCCAGCAGCGCCCGTTTGTGCATGGTCTGGGCAACGTAGTGTCGCAGGACATTGTCTGTCTTGCTGACCTCGGAATGAGAAACCCCGGCCGCAGCAATGTGCGGCTTATTCCCGCAGTCTTTGCACGAGCCGTCCGATACCCAACAACGATTCTCGGCCCTGGCTCGCAGCATTGCTCCAAATGTCTGAACAAGAGAAGACGGGCGCGGCCGTCCGCAAACCGGACAGACCAGCTCTTTTCTGTGTGTATCTTCCATGACACGCTCCGTTCATGCGCAGGGGCCGAAGTGTCCCCACCACTAGACGGCGAGGCTCAAGTATAACATACGATTCACACAGTTCGCTGGGCAGCGCATAACATCGTCCGGTATCCGATCGTCCGGCTTGTTTGGATCGATAACCCGCGCAGTGAGGAGCCGGTCTCGCGGCGAAGATGGTCGTTTGGGTCCATAAGTCCTCGGAGATGGTCAAGGCTCCCCCAGTCTGCCTGACAACAGGCCGAAACCCCTGATTGCCTTATCGGTTCCTGAATGGCCGATACGCCTTGGGCGCAGTGAGTGCCTCTCGGGGTTGTTGTCTGTGGCATGGAGCACCCAGGGGCCGCATGCGAGTCCGCTCGATCGAATCACCGCCGGCGCATCACCACCAGCCCACCAAGGGCCAGGAGCAGGAGCGAGGCGGGCTCAGGTGTGAGGCAAGTGAGCACTCCTGCAACCACGAGCGTCCCCTGGCCAAATCTGAAGCCGGCAAAGCCCCCGCCCTGGTAAAACTCGTCGAGGGCTGGGGGCGTGAGCGGAAGCATGTCGCTCGCGAAAGGGGGGCCACCACTGGGAGTGGATGAATGGGCGCGCAGGTCTATTGACGCGCCGACAACGCCGAGGCCGGGAACACTGAAGTTTTCGGAGCTGCCAACAAAGTACCTGTCGTAAGACGCGGGATGCGTGTACTCGGGCAAATCGTTGCCGACGATAATGACGAAATCAAAACTTGCCGCATAGTTGCCGATGTTCAAGCTCATGTTGTTGGGGAAGAACTGGGGATACGTGCCCACATTCGACCTCTCATCTATGTCAAGCGTTGTTGATTCAAACGTGTAGCTACCCGAAAAGCTCCCACCCACAACTATGGAGCCATCGAGCATTCCGGTTCCGTCCTGGACAACCGAGACAGTCCCCTCGTAGTCGAAGGTAGTTGGAGACGACAGGGCTTCCCCCCCGAGGATGGCTAGAGATAATGCTGCGGATAATCCCAGACGACTCATTACGCTCTCCTTTGCCTCAAACCCCCGTCCACTGAGGTGTCGATATTGCGCGGACAATCATACGCGGCGACACGCCGTATTTGGCTGCTGAATCGGCCTATTTCCGAGCTCGCCGCATCACCACCAGCCCGCCGAGGGCCAGAAGCATAATTGAAGTTGGCTCAGGAACCTCGGAGACA
>CAZTQK010000175.1:0-12134 GCA_964615635.1 uncultured Planctomycetales bacterium | reverse complement strand
GAGCGTGAGCTCACGGTTGGGGGGGAGTCCTCAGGCCACTTGGTCCTGCTCGAAGACAACACCACCGGCAAAGACAACTACGTCATCCTCGATACCGAGGGCCGCGGGCAATACATCGGCTGTGTCCTGTCCATCGATGCCCAGCCCGGCGGATGGTGGGGAGAAGGCGACGAGATGATCTTCATTGATCATGCGAAGCTGCCGACGATCACCGGTACCGGCTCGGAGGACTACTTCTGCAACGCGTGGGGCTTCCAGAAAGCCTTCAGCAACCCGTACTACGGTTGTCCCCTGCTCGAACAACTCGCCGACGGCAGCAGCCTTACGACCGTCTACCGGTGGCACATTCCGGACCCTGTCCGTTTCAGCAAGCACATCCGCGTGACCATCGAGCACCTGTTCAGCCCCAAGGTGGTCAACGACTATTCCAGTGTCGCTTACTGGTACCAGACCGAGCCGAACAAGCAGCGCGTACCCCTGCCGGCCGCCGAGAAGAATCATCCGCGATCTCACGTCGTACCGGCAACCCAGCCGGTCATGATGATCGAAATGTCTGCCACTGAGTTGGAACCCGGCCTGCACGCCCGCGGGATCAAAGCCCGCAGTGTCACCGCCAACCTGTGGGCGGGGTACGCGAGCGGCGGCTACCTGGAGATCGATTCTCCCGACGAATCCGTAGAAATCCCCGTGTCAGTTCCGGCCGATGGGCGCTACCGAGTATCAGTGAAGCCGGTGAACACACTGGTCAAGGGGCAAATCAAAATCAGCCTCAGGGGCGGCGAGACTGTCACCTTTGCCAAGCACGATGACCACGAGCGCAGCACCCCGCATGTCAATCTGGGTGAAACCCGGTCGACGGAGAGCTCCCTGCTCATCATCCTGAGTGGCAACCGGATCATGGGGCTGGATCACCTGAAGATTGAGCGAACCGACATGGGCTCGCCCACGACCGGACAGCCGGCGTCAACGAATGCGCAACCGCGGCCGGGGGAAGGATAGGCACGAATCTGTCGGTGCTCATCTGTTCGCAATCGCGTGCGGACCGCGCGTCTGGGGCGCCCGACCCACGGCCGCTCTGTACCCGACAGGCTATTCGAGTCGCCACTTCGACGAACCAGCAGATACCGCGTCCTTCCGGTACAACCGCATGACCTCCTCGCTCGACAGTGCACGGCGGAAAACGCGGACCTCGTCGAGGAGTCCCTTGAGGAAGCCACCGCCGACAACCGTTTCCCTTCCGAGGCAGATAGGCCTGTCGATTTGAGGCGTTTTCGCGACAGGATTGGAGGCTTCTTCTCTGCCGTCGATGTAGAGTCTCTGGCCAGAGTCCCCGACGACCGCTGCAACGTGATGCCATTGGCCGGGCTGGATCGCCGTTTCGGCTGTCACCATGTGCCAATTCCACTGGACACCTGCCCCATCGCAGCCGAAGCTGATCAACTCGCTGAGCCGCGTTCCCTGATTAAAGTTCGCGTCCCTGCCCAACCAGACGCCGTAGCCGTTTCCAAGAAGCGCCTTGGACACAAGGGAGCAGTCGCCGCTTTCCTTCAGATTGACCCAGAAGGCGATCGTGCTGGTGGAATTCAGGAGAGCGCTGTTCGAGATCTCGATGAAGTCGTCCACTCCATCGAAACCGGCTGCCAAGTTATCCACGCCGTCGGCATAGGTGACTCCGCCACGTTGAACGGCATGATTGCCGTTTCCGCTATGGTCCTTCGTGTCTCCATCGAATGGGTAGTAGGCTGCCAGATCGGAGATACCCACGCTGGCCGCACGGCCGCGCAGCCCTGAAGGCTCAGGCGCCCCCGACTCGACGAATCGTGCGAAGCCCCAGGCTGCGTGGTCGCTGGCGTAGCCGTCGCCACCGTTCAAGACTCGGAGAGTAACGAGCTTGACACCGGCCACATCGACGAGAAACCGATGCACCACCCCGGGCCGCATCACCGGGCTCTCGGCCCGTTTCTCTTCGTCCACCAGAACCTGGAACTGAACGCTCCCGCTGTCGCTGGATTGCTCCACGCCGACGTCCGACAGGAAGGCAGCGAAGCCGCGGTTCGAGACGTCGATAACCACGTCGGCAGGAGTCTGATCGGGATACGAGTGGGTCCACACGCCCTTTGCGTACACCTGCCCGGCAATTCCGATCGGCCGGCCGTTGATGTTGATGTTGCGGCGCACAGGGTTGCTTGCCCCCGCGTTGGCCATCATCCAGGACATGTCGGACACAAAAACAACGCCCGGGATTCTGAGTGGACCACGGGGTTGCACGTCCGCCCGATCCGCAGCGGTAGTCTCACCGCGGACTTGCCCCTCCTCCTCCGTGACCGTCAGACGGAGCTTGTACCAGGTTGCTCCAAGGTCGGTGTCGTCAAACCCGATGATGAGCGTATGACTGTTGTCCGCGCACGGCTCCTGCACAACGCGGACAGGATTTCGACAGTTCAAAGGTGTCAACTCGACACGCATGTTGACGGCGGGCAAGGGAGGGGTCAGGGCGGCGAAAACGGACGACATCGAGGGGGTCTGTCTTGGCGGAATCGGCTTGCCACGCCAGTCACACCATTCGGGGAACCACCGGAGGCGATCCAGAGAGGTTGAGCCGTCTTTTCGCGCGGAGATGATCGTCGGTTCGTTAAACCCCTCGTGCCGTCCCACCGCCGCCCAAGCCTCGTGGCGCCATTGCACAGTGTTCTTGCGAATAATCAGGTAGTCTTTGCCGTCGACGAAGGCTTCGATCTCGATGACGATCTCCCCGTCGGGTCTTCGGCTCCCAGACGGCGGTTTATCACGGGCAATCACTGGCGGTGTTGTTCGCCCAGGCGGCGATTGCCTAAGCGCCCCGTAGAGATATGCCTGCCCTGACTCGATCGGGAGAAGAGCGAAGTTCCCTGGCAGAATGTACTCCATTTGAGTCAAGTCGTTAGCGGAGGGAACGACAGGATCACGAGCCACCTGCAAGAAGCGAAGCTCTTTGTCCTTCAGCTCGAATGCTTTCGGCGCCTCGACCGGTACCGCGGCAACTGCGGCGGGCTCACCGCCGATTGCAGACGGGGCTGAAGCGGTGGGGTCCTCAGTCCCTGCGAGCCTAGGTGTCTCAGGCGTCACGCCGGGAAGCAACGCAGGCTGGGCGTCCGAGATGTCGAGCTGCCCATCCAGGCTCGCGGCTGCCGGCGGGCTCGATACTGCCGGGGGAGGCCTGGAGAACGGTTCCTCATCTGTGAGCGAGGGCTGTCTGGATGTATCGGCGGGCTCGGCAGGCAGCAGGGCAACCGATCCTATCTTCGAGTGATCCCGCGTGCCATCTGTTCCCCGCTCCGCGCGGACGACCAGCCACAACCCCAGGGCAAGGATAAGCGCCGCGGCAGATCCCATGGCCCACGGACGCCACCACCGCCCGACGACGACTTGAGCCTCGCCGGCCCGCGCCGACTCTACCAACTCCTGCTGAAGTTGAGTTCGCAGTTTCTGCACAAAACCTCTAGGCGGCTCGGGTGCCGGGATCTCGTAGCTGCGTTTCAGCAGCTCCCCCAGCTCGTCACATTCCGCCGGTTGATTCCTCATCATTGGCTCTCCTCAATTCAATGCACGAACCCCAGGACAGCTTCTCAAACAGGTCGCGGAAAGCCCGCCGACTGCGAAACAGTAGAGACTCGACCGCTTTCTCGGTCTTATCCATCCGGGTGGCGATCTCTCGTACGGACAGACATTCGATGTACTTCAGCTCGAGCACCAACCGTTCCTCCTCGGCCAAGCGGTTCACAACCTCAACCACCTGAGCCCTTGTCTCGCTCCTTTCAAGGTTCGTACCCGGATCCGGATTCTTGAGGGACACATCGGCCTCATTCCAAGCGCATCGGGCAAGGACTCTGCGGGAGGACTGTCGCCTTCGAAGGCAATCAGCGATCTTGTTCCGGGCTATCCCCCTCAGCCAGGCAGCCAGTGCGCCATCCCGTGGCAGGCGAGCATCCGGTGCGCGGATTGCCCGAACAGCCTCCAGAAATGTCTCGCTGACTACGTCCTGCGCAGCGTCGATATCGTCGTGGAGACGCCAACAGGCATATTGCCACACGGACGGCAGATGGCGTTCGTACAGCGCCGACACAGCCGTCGGATCTCCACGACGGGTCGCTTCGATCAATCGCGCGTCGGGTCCCAATTCATACCCCATTCAGCCCGGGCGTTGCTTCGCTGCGATCAACGGCTTCACAAGCATAAGTCGCAGCTATTGAACAAATCACGCAGGAAACGCTCGAATCCCGCGACAGGGTACTCTCAATTAGACGGTCACGGACCTCGCCGCGTTCACGGGCAACTCATATCTATATAAGATATTGAAACCAAATGACTTGGGAACAGTAGCTTAGACAGAAGGCTCACCAAACGACGTCAGAAACCGCTGGCCACGCGAATCCGGCCAGTCTTCGCGAGACTCCCCGGAATGAGCTGCCGGTCAGCGGTCACGAACACGCGCTGCTCAAGTCAGTTGCCGACCTGACCGTTTCCGTCGAGATCCTGGCCGAGATGCTGCTCAAGGACCAGGAGAAGCGTATGGAGCGTTTGCCGCGTGCGGAGCAACTCATTCTCCAGTATGGCAACGCGCGAAGCAAGGTCGGCCGATCGTTCACGTTGATTGCTGATCTGGCTTTGCTGAATGAGATCCCAGAACAGACCCATTCATGCACTCCTTTCGTGAGAAGCCCGCAGCGAGCGAAGTTGCCCAGAGGCAGTATTAGGCCCTCAGCGCCCGATTCTCACTTCAGAAACAGAAACCCGCAATGATAAAAGCAGGTTGTTTTTCTACGCGAGGGCGAGCTTGAGACATCCAAACATCGCTGCAGGAGACGAAGCGGCTGACATCCACATTGGACATCCGATCCGATGCTCATCGTCCTCGGCAATGCGACGACCTCAGACGAAGCCGGCTGCCGGTGCTTTCGAGGCATCAACTGCACCGTAATGATCGCCGCGACGCAGATCCACCCCATGGATCATATGACACAGGTGGCGCCTACCCGCCAAGATCCCGGAGGAAATGCCGCGGTTCGAATCTCGCCTCGGAGGCATTCTCCTGCCGGTCCTCGGCGGGTAAACCGTTGACTGATGGGCACTGCCCTGCGACACTCACAGGAACACCTCCGGAATCCCCCGCTTGACATAAGTACAATAACCAACAACAATTGCCGTCGCCAGATCGACATCCAAGAGGCCGTCGTCTGCCTGGACCGGGTGCAACGAAGACGAGCTGCTCCGCCCACCTATGCGGTCTTGAGGTCGGCAGAGCGGCTCGCTCAAGTCGCCCGTTTGTCAAGAGGGTGGGACAGAGTATGTCAGCTTGAGCTGATCAGACTGCCGCATACTCCTCGACTTCCCGGGCAATCGCGGATGCGACGAGGCCTCCGGTCACTTCGCTGGCAGGAGGACGCCATGCCCCCCGGCAGGCCCCGTTTGAAAAAACCCAAAGCACGGGTTGGATCAGGCAAGTCGCCCAGGAGAACTCGCAAGGCAAGTGCCAAGCAGTCAAAGCCGCACGCCAAGCGGCACGCCCCGGCGGTCCATCGTTTGTCCCACAAGCAGTATCGCGATCTCTTCGAGACCATGGCCCTGGGCGTCGTGTACCAGGATCGCAACGGCCGAATCGTTGCTGCCAACAAGGCTGCCCAAGACATTCTCGGGTTGACCGCAGATCAGATGCGTGGCCGCACCTCCGCAGAGCCTCGCTGGAAGACCATCCGGGAAGATGGTTCGCCTCTGCCAGGCGACGAGCAGCCGGTAAAGGTCGCTTTCCGGACCGGTAAGCCGGTACGTGACGTTCTCATGGGAGTCTTCCATCCCAATGATCGCGCCGCCCGCTGGATCCTGGCGACTTCGATTCCGCAGTTCAAGTCCCGAGGCAAGCGGCCGTACCAGGTCTGCACGACTTTCGACGACATCACGGAACGAAGAGAAGCCGAGCGAACACTGCGCCTGACGCGGCACGCGATGGACCACTCCCATGACGCCATCGCCTGGGTGGGGCCCGACGCTCGTTTCCTGTACGTGAACGACGCTACCTGCAAGCGTCTGGGGTACACTCGCGAGGAACTGCTCACGATGACCGTGTCGGACGTCGACGCACACATCGAGAAGAGCATGGCGCCTGACTACTGGGACCAGATCAGGCAGCACGGCACGCATACATTTCAAACAGAACACCGGAGAAAGGACGGTCGTCTCATCCCCGTCGAAATCGTCGTCAGCCATCTGTCACACGAGGGACAAGAGTACTTCGTCGCCAACGCCCGCAATCTCAGCGAACGGAGAAGAATCGAGGCCGAGCGGAACCGCATGTTCAATCTCTCCATCGACATGCAGTGCGTGGCCGGATTCGACGGCTTCTTCAAGCAGCTGAACCCGGCCTGGGAGAAGACCCTCGGCTGGGCCACACAGGAGCTTCTTGGCAAGCCTTGGCTCGATTTCGTACACCCGGATGATCGCCTGGCGACCATGGGGGCCGGCGAGGCCCTTGCCGCGGGCAACGAAGTCCGCGCGTTTGAGAACCGATACCTGTGCAAGGACGGAACCTGGCGCTGGCTGGCATGGAATTCATACCCGCTGCCGGACGAGCAGAGCATCTATGCCGTGGCACGCGACATCACTCGGCAGAAGCAAGCGGAAGAGGCAATCCTGGAAAGCGAGGAACGGTTTCGGCGATTGTTTGAAGGTGCCCGCGAGGCGATATTCTGGGCAGATCCGGAGACCAGGCGGTTGATCAACTGCAACCGGGCGGCGGAGGAGTTGACCGGCAGGAAACGAGACGAATTGATCGGTCAGGATCAGTCCATTCTGCACCCGGCCGACGAACCGAACCGGTATAGAGACTTGTTCGACGTCTGCGCGAGACACCCGGAATCCCAGGAAGTGGACGCCGAGGTCATTACCAACACCGGCCAGATCCGGCGCGTCCGGATCTCAACCTCGACTGACACGTTTGAAGGACGGGACATCATTCAAGGCATCTTCAGAGACGTGACCGACCGCCTGGAGGCTGAAAACGCTCTGCGGTTGATGACATGGCGGAACCAAGCCATCCTGGCCGCTGTTCCGGACATCATCATCGAGGTGGATGAGAACAGGATCTACCGCTGGGCCAACCGCGCCGGCATCGAGTTCTTCGGCGAAGACGTGATCGGACGCGAAGCCGCATACTACTTCGAAGGTGAGCAAGCGACCTACGAGACCGTTCAGCCGCTGTTCGACGGGCAGGAAGACGTCATCTACGCGGAAAGCTGGCAACGACGCAAGGACGGTCAGAAACGCTTGCTGGCCTGGTGGTGTCGAGTCCTGAAGGACGGACAGGGCAATGTCACGGGAGCAATATCCACCGCGCGGGACATTACGGAACAGAAACGGGCACAGGAAGCGTTGCGCGAGAGCGAGAGACAACTGCGCGTGGTGGCCGACCACGCCCCGGTGTCCATCGCTCAGTGCGGGCAGGATCAACGATACAGGTTTGTCAATCAGACATATGCGGGTCTCTTCGGCCTTCAACCGGCTGATATCGTGGGCAGACACCCACACGAGCTGCTCGGTGAAGGCGCGTACCAGCAGGCGAGTCCCCATATGGAGGCCGCGTTGGCAGGCCAGCCTGTTGAGTACGATATTGTGCTGCCCCAGGGGCCTGATGGGCCTCGTACTCTGCACGCGGCCTATTCACCGGAGTCGGATGCTTCTGGTCAGGTTGTGGGCTTCGTCGCAGCCATCACTGACATCACCGAACGCAGGCGGATCGAGGAAGAGCGGGCTCGTCTGACGGCGATTCTGGAGAACTCGAGTGACTTGGTTTCCACGTCCACGCTTGACAGGCACGTATCCTACTTGAACGCGGCAGGCCGGCGCATGGTTGGGTGGGACGAATCCGAGGATGTGACGAAGCACACGATCCCCGACTTGCATCCTGACTGGGCGACTCAAGTCATCTGCAACGAGGGCATTCCCGCCGCACTCGAGAAAGGTATCTGGGAGGGCGAAACCGCGCTGCTGACTCGTGATGGGCGGGAGATTCCGGTCTCTCAAACAATCATGGCCCACCGCCTCGCCGACGGAACGCTGCAGTACATATCAACGATCATGCGAGACATTACCGAGCGGAAGCGGGCCGAGATCGCTCTGACGGAAAGTGAACGACTGCTCCGGGAAACGGGAGACATGGCGCGCGTCGGCGGCTGGGATGTGGATCTCGAAACCAGGAAAGTCCGATGGACCCCGGCCGTCAAGCTCATTCATGAGGTCTCCCCGGAGTATGAGCCCACGGTGGAGGAGGCAATGGCTTTCTACTCCGGTACCTCGCGGGCAACCATTCAGCAGGCGGTCGACCTGGCGATCAATGAAGGACGGCCCTACGACCTGGAGCTCGAGTTGACCTCCGCCAAAGGGCGACAACTGTGGGTCCGCAGTGCAGGCAAACCGGTGATGAAGGACGGCCGATGTGTTCGACTCAGCGGCACTTTTCAGGACATAACCGAACGCAAGCAGGCAACCCTCAAACTGGAGCGAGCACAGGCCCTGCTCACCGCGGCCATCCAGCAATCGCCCTCCGGCATCGTGATCGCCGATGCTCCCGATGGCCACATCACCATGGCCAACCCCGCCGCTATCGGGATTCCCGGAGAAACCTGCATTGCCCTGACGGGTATTGAAATTGGCGGGCACACCACCGCTTGGCAGATATACTGCCCCGACGGCGTAACGCCCTACCCGTCGGTCAAGCTGCCGTTGTCCCGAGCCATTCTGGAAGGTGCAGTCTCCAGAGACATCGAAATGATCATCCGGAGGGAAGATGGAGAGGACCGATGGGTGTCCGCAAATGCCGGGCCGATCCGGGACCACAGCGGGATGATCGTGGCTGCAATCGTAGTGTTCCATGACATCACCGATCGCAAACGAGCGGAGGATGCCCTTCGGCAAAGCCGGGAACGCCTCTCCGCCCTGTTTACCGCGATCACTGATGCAGTCTACGTCCATGAAATCGATGCCGACGGAGGCCCTGGCCGCATCATCGAGGCGAACGACGTGGCTTGCCGTATGTTGGGCTACAGGCGCGAAGAGATGCTGACGCTCACAATCAGAGACATTGATGCTCCGGAATCCTCCTTGGATGCCCGCGCGGTGATCGAACGTCTGAAGGCTGGACACGATGTGACCTTCGAGCAGACTCACGTAACCAAGGAGGGCCGCCGAATCCCGGTGGAGATCCACGCCTGCATCTTCGACATGAAAGGCACCCCTGTGCTTCTTTCCACCGTCCGCGACATCACGGACCGCAAGAAAACCGAGCAGGAGCGGGAACGCCTGGTCCGTGAGCTCGAATCCAAGAACACCGAGTTGGAGAGCCTGGTTTACGTCGCCTCACACGACCTGCGGTCGCCGCTGGTGAATATTCTCGGCTTCTCATCCGAGATGGAGCGGGCCTCTCTGTTTCTGTCGGCGCTGCTGCGCCAGCCGGAGGTCCCCGCCCACGTACGCGAGCACGCCGAGCCCTATCTCAAGGACCACATTCCCACCGCGGTGGGTTTCATCAAGGCCAGCGGTCAGAAGATGGATGCGCTGATCGAGGGCTTGCTGCGGCTGTCTCGTACGGGGCGAGCGGCCCTGAATCTCAAGCATTTGGACATGAACACGATGATCGAAAACACCGTCGCGTCGATGACCTACCAGATTCAGCAGGCATCGGCGAAGATCGACATTCAGCCCCTGCCGCCCTGCCGCGGTGATGAGGACCAGATCGGTCAGGCGTTCTCCAATATTCTTGATAATGCGCTGAAATACCGTTCGCCGGACCGGCCGCTCGAAATCCGGATCAGCGGCAGCATTGAAGGCGACCGCGCCGTCTATTGCGTCGAGGACAACGGCCTCGGCATTGCCGCCGAGCATGAGGCCAAGATCTGGGAACTGTTCCATCGCCTCCATCCCACAGGCTCCGTCCCGGGTGAGGGCCTTGGGCTGACGCTGGTCCGCCGGATCGTCGATCGTCACGGCGGCCGGACATGGGTCGAGTCGGAACCGGGTGTTGGAAGTCGTTTCTGTGTGGCGTTGCCTTCGACGGAGAGGTAACATGAATGCGGGTTGGGCGGACATCGTAGACGGAGCGTGTTTTTATGGGAAACTCGGACGCCACTGAGCAGTTGACCATTCTGATTGCCGAGGACGACGACGGCCACGCGAAGCTCATCGAGATGCATCTGCGGGAGTCGGGCTTGGCCAATCCTTTCGTCCGTTTTCGAGACGGGCAGGAGGTGCTGGACTTCTTGTTCCGGCGGGGCGACGGCATGCAACGACGGACAGGCCAGAGCTATCTGCTCCTGCTCGACATCCGAATGCCCAAAGTCGACGGCGTGGAGGTGTTGCGGCAGCTCAAAGCTGACGTGGAGCTTCATAAGCTGCCCGTCATTGTTCTGACAACCTCTGATGACCCGAGAGCAGTCGAGGCCTGCTACGCCCTGGGCTGCAACTGCTTCGTGACCAAGCCCGTCGAGTTCGCCGCGTTTGCCGAAACGCTCAGACGCGTCGGCCTATTCGTGCTCGTGATCGCCGCCCCAAGGATCAACGGTGAGCCGCCTGATCCGTTGCCCAACTGAATCCTAGCCGCGTGCGTGTGGGTTTCCCCGATCTGCACCTGGACGCGGTTGCCTGGGGCATCCAGCTTCTGCCAGGCGAAAAGGCGGTGAAGAACCCGGCCGAACTGGTCAAGCGGCTCGGCTTCGACAGCGTGACGTCGTACGTGTGGGTTCACCACGTGCCGCTGAGCGAGTTCCCCGAGACGCCTTACGAGAAGGTGATGGCGGCGGCCGTGGCTCACTGGGACAAGGCGGCCGGCCAGTTCGGCCTGCCCTACTACCCCAACGTCACCATGGGCTGGGATTCGAGCCCGCGGACGGTCCAGTCGGACAAGTTCATCAATCGCGGCTACCCATTCATGGCCACCATGAGCGGCAACACCCCGGAAGCGTTTCGCACCGCCCTGACCAAGGCTAAATCATGGCTCGACCAGCGTCCCCCCACCGACCGCATCCTCACCATCAACGCCTGGAACGAATGGACCGAGGGCAGCTATCTCGAGCCGGATACAGTGAACGGAATGGGCTATCTGGAGTCGATCAAGGGGGTGTTCGGACAGACCGCGAAAGCCCAAAGACAAGTGCCGACGGGGGCGTCGGCACCACAGTGGGGCCGACGCCCCCGTCGGCCCAGCGTGCGGCAAGCACGCTCGTATCTCACCCGAACGGCCTGCTGTCATGTCGACTGCTCTTACACCGAGCAACGCGAGAACCCGCCGAGAAAACCTCGTTTCCCCGCCTTCCCCACGCAACCCAAGCCCCCTTTCCGGTGTCTAAACAGGTATCGGGGCCGCTCCCCTTTCGGCCACACTTTCTGAGGCAGCATTCGGCAGGCCAAGCGGCCTCTCCGGCGACGTGGCCGGGCCGGGTGGCCCATCCTCGCTTGGTCCCGAGTTTATCGAGGGGCCACGGCGAGGGTGGGGGCACGATGACGAAGCAGGCAAGTTGGCACCGCCCAACGGCATTCCCTGTGCGTACCTCGGTGTCCTCTGCGGTTCAATCGTCTTCGTCTGTAACGGCCCGAAAACAAGAGCTTTGAACCGCAGAGGGCACAGAGGGGCGCAGAGGCGGAATTGGAGATCGCGATGGCGGCCACGGAAGGTCCGGCGACCTTGGCTGAGTCTGAGAAGCGGACGGAAGACCGAGAAGGAGAATCTGATGCGACTCTCGCAGCGCAACTGGCCCGTTCTGATCGTCATCGTGGGCACCTGGGCTGCGATGCTCGGTGCGGCCGAGCCGGCCACCAGGCCGCAATCATCCCCGGCCGCGATCGAGGCCCGCGAGCAGACAAAGGACGCGAGGTCGGTGTTCCTGTTCAGCAAGCCCGACACCGAACCACGCACACTCCTCGGGGTTGACCGCACAGGGAGGGTACTGTTCCAGGTTCCAGGGGGCGGGTTTTCGTATGGCTTCTCTGAGGGACTCGCTGCCGTGAACACGGGCGATTTCAAATCGCCGCAATACGGATACATCGATGAGACCGGGCGGTGGGTCATCCCGGCAAGGTTCCAGTTCGCCGACTCATTTGAGGGCGGATTGGCC
>CAZTQK010000174.1:0-12226 GCA_964615635.1 uncultured Planctomycetales bacterium | reverse complement strand
CCCGGGGAAGGTCAACGAGGCCATCTGGCACGATGCCATGCAGGGGAGCCCGCAAAAAGGTGCCTGACCCGCTCTCTTGCACGCCAAACACGTATCCATTCCGGGCCGCAAGTCTTGGCGGAATCCTTTCCGCATTCGGTGAGAATGAGGATCGGAATCCTTGAGGCGGAAGGCCCCAGAAGGGATTCTGGGGACAGCGGAAAGAAAGTGCCGACGAGGGCGTCGGCACCACTGGTTTAGGTCGATATCAGTACCGCGAGATCAGCTCGGCGGCAGGACCACCTCGGGCACGGCGCTGGGCACCTTGCTGTCGGCGGCCGAGCGGATCCGCCGGCGCGCAGAGGTTGCGGGAGCATCAGACTCGGGCTGGCTGGCGCGCGGAACCGCGATCAGGCCCGTCCGCGACAGGGCTTTGATCCCATACGGCCGGCACAGTTCAACGAACGCCTCGATCTTGTCCTCCGGGCCGGTCAACTGGATCACGATCGACCGCGGGCCGACATCAACGATGCTGCCGCGGAAGACTTCGGTAATCTGCCTCAACTCGACGCGTTTCTCGGGCGGACAGTGCACCTGCAACAAGAGCAGGTCTCGCTCCACGCAGGACTGCTCGCTCAGGTCGCGGACCTTCACCACCTCGACGATCTTGCCAAGCTGCTTGCGGACCTGCTCCATGGTCTGGTCGTCGCCCGTGGAGACGATGACCATGCGCGAGAACTCGGGGTCCTCGGTCCGACCCACCACCAGCGAATCAATGTTGTAACCCCTGGCCGCGAACATCCCCGAAATGTGCGCCAGCACACCGGGTTTGTTCTGCACCAACACGCTCAGAATATGCTTTCTCATGATTGCCTCATAACCTCTCGCCGGGACCAGCCCGGCGTTCAATGTCCAATCTCATCTGTCCCGTTCGGCCTGGGACGCCGGCTGAACGGGAAACCCGCCCGCCGCTGTGCCCTCTGCCTCGGGAACCATCATCTTGACCGGATGAATGCGGTCGAAGCGCATGTTCGGCGGCAGCACCAAGCCGCCCGACATCACCGCCTTGACCGCCTCTTCCACCGTCCAGTCGGTCTCGGAGACCTCCTCCAGCGGCACAAGCTGCGTGTACCCGGTCGAACACGTCGGCGTGCTGGCGATGAAGATCGCGGCGATCTTGCGGCCGGTATCCGCATCGTCCACCACCGACGTCAGGAAGCCGATGCACTTCATGCCCGGCCGCGGGTACTCGACCAAGACGACCCGCTGGAAGTAGCTCGACTGGCCCCCGCCGACCGTCAGCACGATCTGCTTGGTCGAGCGGTAGATGGTCTTGACCAGAGGCACTTTGCCAAAAATGCCTTCCAACCACAGCAGAAACCGTGCCCCGAACACATTGGCCGAAAACAACCCCAACAGATACAGCAGGAACAGCGTCAGCAGAACGGTCACCGCCGGGACCACCCACTCCTGGTAGTCGTTGACCGTCTGTGGGAGCAACTCCTTGTTGTGCTCCAGCAGCGCCTTGGCCACCCGGCCGGCCAGCGGATCCATCGCGGATCGCAAGTTGTCGAAGACGAACTTCACGACAACCCACGTCACCCAGATGGGAATCAACGTCAGGAGGCCGGCCACGATTCGCGTCCGCAGCAAAGTGCGGACCATCGGCCAGGGCCGACGCGTATCCTGCGACCGGGTAGGTTCCTTCTGCTGGTTGGTTCTGCCTTCTGTGCCGGACACCGCTGCTCTCCGGTGCTGTGTCAGGACATGCCGCCCATCTCCATCTCGTGCAGGCTCTTGCCGACGGCCACCATCGGATAGACATTCTCTTCACGGGCGACGTGCGCGTCCACCACGACGGGGCCGGGCGTGTCAAGCATCTTCTTGATGGCCTTGGGCAGGTCCCCGGGGTCCTTGACCTCAATGCCGGTGCAACCGAAAGCGTCAGCCACACGGGCGAAGCTCGGGTTGGTCATTCGACTGCCGACATACCGGCGCCCGAAAAACAGCTCCTGCCACTGCCGAACCATGCCCTGAAACGCGTTGTTCAGGATAACCACCTTCACAGGGATTTTGTACTCGGCGATGGTGGCCAGCTCGTTGCAGGTCATCAGGAAACTGCCGTCGCCGTCGATGTCAATAACCGTCTTGCCGGGGACGCCGACGGCCGCCCCGATGGCCGCCGGGAAACCGTAGCCCATGGTTCCCAGGCCGCCGGAACTGATCATCTGCCGCGGGAAGCGCCAGCGGTAGAACTGGGCCGCCCACATCTGGTGCTGGCCCACGCCGGTGGCGATGATCGCCTCGCTGTTGGTCTGACGGTTGATCTCCTCGACGACCGCCTGCGGCTTGATCACCCCTTCCTCAAGCTGGTAGCTGAACGGAAAGCGGCGTTTCCACTCGTTGATCTGGGCGAACCACTCGGTGCGCTCGCGCCGCTCGATCAGAGGCAGCATCTCGCACAGGACTTCTTTGGCATCGCCCACCACAGGTATGTCCACATCGACGCTCTTGCTGATGCTCGAGGGATCAATGTCAATATGGATGACTTTCGCGTGGGGCGCAAACGTATCCAGCTTGCCGGTCACCCGGTCGTCAAACCGGGCGCCCACGGCGATCAGCAGGTCGGAGCCCTGCACCGCGTAGTTGGCGTAAGCGCTGCCGTGCATACCCAGCATGTGCAGCGCCAGATCTGCGTCGCCGATTTCGTCGAGCGCGCCGAGCCCCAGCAAAGTGGTCGTCGCCGGGATGTTGCCGGCACGGGCCAGCTTGCGCAGCTCTTCCGCGGCATTGGACAAGATGACACCGCCGCCGACGTACAGCACCGGACGTTCAGATGCATTGATGGCTTCGGCGGCCAATCGGATCTGCCGCTGGTTGCCTTTGCACCGAGGCCGATAGCCGGGAAGAGCCAGCTCGCTGCTGTTGCCATCCTCGGGCATGGACACCTGCACGTCCTTGGGCACGTCGATGAGAACCGGCCCGGGACGCCCGGTTCGGGCGATGAAGTAGGCCTCGCGGATGATTCGCTCGAGGTTGTTGACGTCCTTGACCAGCACATTGTGCTTGGTCACCGGACGGGTCACGCCGACGACGTCGGCCTCCTGGAATGCGTCGTTGCCGATGGCCGCCGTCGCAACCTGCCCGCTGATGGCCACCACCGGAATACTGTCCATGTAGGCCGTCGCCAGGGCCGTCGTGAGGTTCGTCGCACCGGGGCCGCTGGTCACGATGACCGTTCCGACCTTGCCGGTGGCCCGGGCGTACCCGTCGGCCATGTGCCCGGCCCCCTGCTCGTGACGACTGACGATGAACCTGATCGGCGTGTCGTGCAGGGTGTCGAAGGTGGGCAAGATCGCCCCCCCGGAGTAACCGAAGGCGACCTCAACACCCAGGTCAACCAGGGTGTCGTGCAGAATCCTGGCACCGGTCTTGCGGGCTGAGGCCGCGGGTGTGGATGGAGGTTGAGACAACTTAAGTGTAGGCGCAGACTGGATTTGCGGTTGCGTAGCCATGGTTTTCTCCTTTCCAATAGGTTGCCATGGTTGCCACCGGGGCACCGCAAGCACCGGCGGTCGAGCCCGACCGGCTTTGACCGGCCCTGCCACTGGGCTGCTCCCACGGCAACCCGCGACAGGCGGCTCGTAATCTTGAATTATCGTTCAAATCACGGGGTTCCTTGAACCCCGGACGGCCTGCAAGGCAAGCCCTCAGGCAGTATTCTTGCACACCACGGTCAGTATTTCAAGGGCTGCGGCGTCGCCATGGGGTGCATCCGCCATACTGTGGCGGCCGGCGGGGCGGGCAGGTGACGCAGTGTGCCACTGCTGTGTCAGCAGTGCCCACACCCCCCCCAGACACTCTGAGGTCCCTGGCACAAAGATGAGGACTGCCCCTGGAAAGAAGATGCACCCGTCGCCATGCGGACCGGGGTTCGTAACGCACTCGGCGACGAGGCCCTGCGATTCCTCCGGAACCACGTCCTGATTCGTCGAGGCAGCCGTGAGGAGGGAGCGGTCCCCCTGTGGCGTGAGCCCTCTGTGATCGGTTTGCCCTTGACCCGCCTGTGGAGATCAGACAAGGGCCCCTCGCTTGCCAAGCCGGCCTTCTGCCGGTCTACTCAGGCATCATCTTCTACCTGTCGAGGCTTGATTGGAGGTCTGCTATGTGTCGACTCGCACCTGTCGTTCTTGGTGTCCTGGCCGTGGCGGGAATGAGTCAAGCTGCATCCCGCAATATCGTCCTCATGATCGGCGACGACCACGGCATGCAGGTCGGCTGCTATGGCGATAAGGTCATCAAGACACCGGCCATGGATCGGCTGGCATCACAGGGCACGCGATTCGCCAATGCCTTCGCGGCAGTGTCCAGTTGCAGCCCGTCGCGGTCAGTCATCCTGAGCGGGATGTTCACACACAGCAACGGCATGTACGGCCTGGCCCACGCGACGCACAACTTCCATTCGTTCCAGGACGTTCGATCGCTGCCACGGCAACTCAAGCAGTCCGGCTATCGAACCGCGATCATCGGCAAATACCACGTGCAGCCCGAGGAGACCTACCCATTCACCGACGTGCTGTCCTGCCCGGGCGGTCCGCGGAACGTCGCCCCCATGGCCGACGAGGCCCGCAAGTTCATGGAGGCCAAGAGCAACAGCCCATTCTTCCTACTCGTCGGCTACACTGATCCGCACCGCGACGCGAAGGGCTTTGCCAACAAGCCCAAATACGAAGGCATCGAGACAATCACCTACAAGCCGGAAAACGTCGTGGTTCCGCCCTGGCTGAGCGACCACCGAGAGGTTCGCGAGGAGCTGGCAGAGTATTACCAATCGATCAGCCGTCTCGATCAGGGCGTCGGGTTGATGCTCAAGGCGATTGCCGACACAGGCCACGAAAGCGACACACTGGCGATCTACGTGAGCGATAACGGGCCGCCCTGGCCGGGGGCTAAGACCACCTTGTACGACCCCGGCATCCACCTGCCGCTCATCATCCGAAGCCCGCAGCAAAAGAAGGCCGGAGTCGTCAACGAAGCGATGGTCAGCTTCGTGGATCTCGCGCCGACCATCCTGGAATGGGCCGGCGTCGAGAAGCCCGACAAGATGTTCGGCCGGTCGCTCCTGCCGATCCTGGAAGAGACACGGCCGGAGGGCTGGGACACCGTCTACGGTTCGCACACCTTCCACGAAGTCACCATGTACTACCCGGTACGGATGATCCGCACCCGTCAGTACAAGTACCTCCTGAACCTGGCACATCGTCTGGAGTTCCCCTTTGCCTCGGATCTATGGGGCAGTGACACGTGGCAGGGAGTCCTGAAACGGGGCGACAAGCAGTATGGTCAACGAACGGTGGATGCCTATATCAATCGACCTCGTGAAGAACTGTACGATCTCCAGGCCGACCCCCACGAAACGAGAAACCTGGCCGGTGACCCGAATCACGCGAAACTGGTGGCCGATCTGCGCGCGCGGCTCCTAGAATGGCAAGAGAAGACGAACGACCCGTGGTTGATCAAGTACACGCACGAGTAGCCTTGTTCGGAGGCCCGACATGCAATTCTTCATCGACACCGCCAATCTGGAGGAAATCCGCAAGTTCAAGGAGATGGGACTGCTCGACGGGGTCACGACCAACCCGTCGCTGATGTCCAAGGAGGGCAAGGTCGACTTCCACGCACATATCAAACAGATCTGCGACATCGTCCAGGGACCGGTGTCAGCCGAGGTTGTGTCCACCGACAGCGAAGGCATGCTGACCGAGGCCCGGACGCTGGCCAAGCTGTCGCCGCACGTCGTGGTCAAGCTGCCGACCATCCCGGAGGGCATCAAGGCGCTGGCCAAGTGTACGAAGGAAGGGATCAAGACCAACATGACGCTGGTCTTCCAACCACTGCAGGCCCTGATCGTGGCCAAGATCGGGGCGACCTATGTCAGCCCGTTCCTCGGCCGTCTGGACGACATCGGCCAGGACAGCATGGAAGTCCTTCACGCGATTCGCGAGATCTACGACAACTACGACTTTGCGACGAAGATCCTGGCGGCAAGCCTGCGCCACCCGCTACACGTCGTGCAGGCGGCCCGCATCGGTGCCGACGTGGCCACGATCCCGCCGTCCACCCTCGCCCGCCTGCTCGACCACCCGCTGACCGACATTGGACTCGAGCGGTTCCTGGCGGATTGGAAGAAGATCAAGGCGTGAGGGGGAGTGGTCAGTTCTCAGGCGTCAGTTGTCGGCCTTCATCCATGAACAACACTCTGTGCCCAGGTGCGCGCGACACCATCGTCGGCCTGCTCACCGAACCGACAAGCACGCCGGCCCATCTACTCTGAGCGACACGTTTCAACCAATGACGTTCTCAGTAATCACCAGGCTCACGGGCGGATCCGGGTGGCTGAACGTGTAGGTGATGAAATCTCCGCAGCCGAAGTCGTCGCCGTCTCGGAGGATGTCTGTGCTGGCACTGGGGCCGACGGCTCCGACAAGGCTGAGGTCGGCCTTCTTGATCAGAATGGCCTGGAGATCGTTGCAGTCCTTGAAGAACGTGACCGCTTCGCCGGCCGCGATGGTGTACGTCAGCTCGTTTCCGAACTCCTCGAGTACCGCCTGAAGCTCATATTGATTGTCGCTGTACCGAAGCTCAACGATCACCGGGTAGTCGCCGCTGTTGGCCAGTTGGACGGTCGTGGCGTTGCCCTGAAGCAGTTTCATCAGGTCGCAGGCCCCCACCAGTGGCAACATCAATCCGATCAAGGCAAAACAAACAAGACGTCTCATCGCGGTCTCCTTTCCGCAGTTGAAATGACCTTCCATGACTTCCGCCGGCACCCCGCACCTTGGCCGGCTCGGGGCAATTATACCCTCCGACCGGCGTCATGGCGAGCGCCCGGCGTACTGAAAGAACCGCCCCGGTCTGTGACAGTTTGGGCGGCTCTTTCAGAACCCCGAGCGTAAGCGAGGGGCCAGGCCGCGACGCGGCCAACACCACACGGGGGCCGCTCCCTTATGGTCGCGGTTCTGAAAGACACGCAGTGAGTGTCGCGGATCCCGCTGCCCCTCCTGCTGCGCAGAACCTCAGGGCCTCTTGAACCTCCACAGCACCACACTGTGCCTTCTGCATATCTGAGACCGGGCAGAACAACGATGGATGCACGTGCCGCATCCCGTTTCCTGCCTCCGAAATCGCGGGTATCGCTGGGATACGCGTTTTCGGAGCGTCGATGCCGCAATCACCGGCACATTTGGTCTATTGGCCCGCCGGGCGGATGTACTCCTGCCCTACTGGGTCGGCGCCGGCCTCGCCGTATCGCTCAAACCAGTCGAGCATGCGTTTTCGAAGTGCGTTTCGCAGCTCCCGATGTTCGGGGCGATCGACCAGGTTGTTGGTCTCGTCCGGGTCTTTGGCCAGGTCGTACAGCTCGAACGGCCCGCCGTTGGCCCGGTGGACGTACTTATGATCGGCCGTGCGAATGAAACGAAGCTGGCCATATTCGCCGAAAACGGCGTCGGACCAATCCGCTTGCTTGTCTCCGCGGAGCATGGGAGCAAAACTCCGGCCGGGCAGGTTCCGATCGGTTGGGGGCTTCACACCCAGGTAATCGAGCACCGTGGGCATGAAGTCATAAGCGCTGACCATCGCGTCCACCGTCTTGCCGGCTGGAAGCCGCCCAGGATGACTGAAGATCATCGGCATTTGCAGCGAGGTGTCGTAGGCGTTGCGCGGGTTGGTTCCGTTGCCCTTGCCCCAGAAACCGTGATGTCCGGTGCAGAAACCCTGATCGCTGGTGTAGACGACCAGCGTGTCGCGGGTCAAGCCCAGCTTGTCGAGTTCCACCAGCAGGCGGCCGACGGCCCGGTCGACTCCGGCGCAGGCGGCAAAGTACTGCTCGAGCGGCTCGCGCTGGTTGTCAACACCCATCTGGCCTATGGCCCACGGATGCGGCGGCAGCTTGGGGATTGACGCGAAGGGGACATCCTTGAACAAGTCGACGAGTTCCTTCGGATGACCCTTGTATGGGCTGTGCGGGGCGTTGTACTCGACGTTCAGGAAGAACGGCCGGCCGCGATTGGCGTTCAGAAACTCGACGGCCTTGTCGGTGATGCGATCGGTCACGTAACCCTGGGTTTTGACGACCTTTTCCTGCCAGATCATCTCGGCGTCGTTGTACTGGCTGCCGCCCTGTGGCATCGCGTACCAGAACGTGTAGCCGGCGCGGACGTGAAGGCTGTCGCCGAGGTGCCATTTGCCGGACAGGCCGCAGACGTAGCCGGCCTCGGCGAGGATCTCGCTGATCTGTCTCTCGCGAGGCAGGCAGTATCGCGCCCGCGGCCCCATGTTCTCGTTCTTGATCCAGTCGTGAATGCCGTGCTGAGAAGGAATCCGGCCGGTGAAGAATGTGGCGCGGCTGGGCGAGCACACCGGCGTCGTGGCGAAGGCCCGCGTCATGCGAACACCGCCGGCGGCCATCTTATCCAGAACCGGTGTACGGGCCTCCGGATTGCCGTAACAGCCCATCGACCAAGCCCCTTGGTCGTCGGTCATGACGAGAAGAAGGTTTGTCCGATTGCCCGGAGCCGCCATTGCCTGCAACGCTACGGCCAATAGGGACGCAACAATCGTGATACCTCGCGGTCTTCGACTCATCGTGTATCCTCCGTAGTCTGCCGATCTTGTTCGCCCAGGTTCAGGCATCATCGTACTCGTGCACTGAGGCGGACGGAAGCGGCAGGTTGACCGGGGTCCGTGACACTGCAGGCGGAGAGGCGCTACGGCTTTTCAGAACCGCGACCGTGAGGGAGCGGATCGCCTGTGATATGGCCTCGTTCTGGTCTGGCCTGCCCTTGACCTGCTTGTGAGCATCGGTCAAGGGCCCCTCGCTTACACTCGGGGTTCTGAAAGAGCCACCCAAACCGTCACGCACCCGCGCCGCCAGACTGTCACAGACCCGGTTGACCGCATTGCAGGGGGGCATACAATCGCTCTTCTGACTATTCCTTCGGGACCAGGAGCTGCAATGAGAATCGCGTTCGTCGGCCCGCCGTTGAGCGGCAAGTCAACTCTGTTTCGGGCGGTCACCGGACAGGCGGCGTCGAGCCACCCGGGACTAGGCGAGCACATGGCTGTGGTGAAGGTGCCCGACCAGCGCCTGCACTGGCTCTTCAACCTGTACAAACCCAAGAAGCTGGTCGAAGCGACGATCGATTGCCTCGACGTCCCAGGCTTCAGCCACGAAACCTCGCAACAACAGGCGGAGTTCCGCAAGAGCCTTCCCCACGTTCGGCAAGCCGACGCCTTGGTGGCTGTCGTGCGGGCATTCGACAGCCCTTCGGTCCCCCCCTACCGCGACCGAGTGAACGCCAAAGCCGACCTCGAAGAGCTGGTGGCCGAGCTGATCTTCTGCGACCTCGAAGCGGTCATGAACCGAATCGAAAAGATCGAGAAGGCTCTCACCAAACCAACCAAAAGTCATGAGCAGGAAAAACGCGAACTGTCGCTGATGAAGCGCTGCCAGGACGTATTGGAAAACGAGAAGCCCATCTCCTCGATCATCGAAACCGATGAGGAGCGCAAGGCGCTTTCCGGTTACCAGTTCCTGACCGAACTACCTCTGATCGCGGTCATCAACGTCAACGAGGACCAGGCCGCCAAACCGGCGCCGTTCGACTGGCCGCAAGCCAAGGCAACGATCGCGCTTTGTGCCGAGACCGAGGCCCAGATCGCCGAACTGCCGCCCGAAGACCGCAAAGCATTCCTCGAAGATCTGGGAGTCAGTGAGCCGGCCAAGGATCGGCTGGTCAGGGCCTGCTATGACGCCGTGGGGCTGGTATCATTTCTGACCGTGGGCGACGACGAAGTACGGGCCTGGTCGATCAAGAAAGGCAGTGACGCCGTCGAGGCGGCAAGCAAAATTCATACCGACATCGCACGGGGCTTCATCCGTGCCGAGACCGTCGCATACAACGACCTGCACGCCGCCGGGGATATGAAGGGAGCCAAGGGCGCGGGCAAGGTCCGCCTCGAAGGCAAAACCTACATCGTCCAGGACGGCGATGTGATCAACTTCCGGTTCAACGTGTGACCGGCACCGGTCCCAGCAGTTCGAGTACCTTGGCGGCGACATCGGGCGACCGCATGAAGGTCTCGCCGATCAGCAGGCCGCGGGCCCCCGCCTGGATCAGCCGCTCGACGTCAGCCTTCGTCTTGATGCCGCTCTCGGACACGAGTACCACCTCTTTGCCAATCTGCTTCGCCAACACCTCCGTGGTGGACAGGTCTGTCTTCTGGACCTTTAAGTCGCGGTTGTTAATGCCCAGAAGGCTGCGCTTCTTGTTCGGAAAACCGACGACCGCCTGGAGCTTCGCCAACGTCTCGGCTTCGTGGACCTCGATGAGGCTCGTCAGACCGAGTTCGTAGGCCAACTCCAGCAGATCGGCAAGCCGCGCGGGCGGCAGCACCTCGCCGATCAGCAGAATCGCGTCGGCCCCGGCCGCACGAGCCTCATAAAGCTGGTACTCGTCGATGATGAAGTCCTTGCGCAACACGGGGATTGGCACGGCTGCCTTGACCTGGGCGATAAACTCGAGATGGCCATCGAAATAGGTTTGGTCGGTCAACACGCTCAGGGCATCGGCCCCGGCGGCATGATACACAAGGGCCAAGTCGACAGGGTCGAAGTCGGGCCTGATCAGTCCGACCGACGGAGACTTCTTCTTGATCTCGGCGATGAGATTGACGCCTCGTGCGGGAATCTTGGAGACGGCTTTGTGAAAACTCCTCGGTGGGTCCACATCGCGCAAAACCGTCTTCAGCTCGCTCAACGGCCGGCGAACCTTGGCAACGGCCACTTCACCTCGCTTGGTTTCGACGATCCGATCCAATATATTGCCCACGTTCGAGACTCCTGTGCCGGCGGCGGCGGTTCACACATGCCGAGCGGGCTCGTCTGCTGAAGCGGTATTGTAAGCGATCCGGCGGAGAGATTCGAAGAGACTCACAATGGTCGTTCTTGCCATGCTCTCAGCGGACGTGTTGCCGATCGTCGACATCGGCCTGCTCATCGCAGGCGGGCTCGTCATCGTCGCATTCGCGGCCGTCTGGTGGCGAAGCGGTCACCGCGACCCCCTTCGAGGCTCGCCCATCCGCCTCAACCGCCTTACTCCGGTCTGGCTGTGGCTTTGCGTGGTCAGCCAGCTCTTCTGCTGGCTGATTGCCGGCCAGATTGCCTCGTGGATCGATGGCACGCCCGCCGAGACTCAGGCGCCACCGGCATCTCAACTTGCCACGGCCACCTCGCCTGCCGAAGGTGACGGTCTTCCCCCAGACCGTCGGGCGACGCTCCCGGTCCCAACGTCATCGCCCGCTCCAACAACCGCCGAGTCGAGTCTGTCTCCGAATCCCCGGTCCACCGTGTTGGCCGCCAACCTGGCGCAAGTGCTCATGATCGCCGCCTGCCTGTTGATCGCATGGCTGACATTCCCACGAGGCTGGAAGCACTTCGGTCTGGGGCGACGGCCATTGAGCAGTGACGTCGTCTGGGCCGTCGCAGCCTGGTTGGCAGCCTTGCTGATCTGCAGTCTTCTGTACTACGGCAGCATCGTGGTTTGGAAGCTCTTCTGGCCGAGTTCCATCCCGCCGGAGCACACCGTGCTGACTGTGGTCAAGGATCCCGAAATGGGGATGGTCCTTCGGATCATCGCGATCGCCGGCGCGGTGATCCTGGCGCCGATCGGCGAGGAGCTTTTCTTCCGCGGCCTCCTGCAAAGCGGCGTGAAGAAACTCGCTTTCGTCCGTTGGGGCTCCTGGCAACACCGCTGGATCGCCATCGCCGTGGCAGCCACGCTGTTCGGGCTCATGCACACCGTCACGCCCCAACACATCCCCGCACTCATCGCCCTCGGCGCGATCCTCGGATACGCGTACGAACGCAGCGGGTCCCTGGTGCTGCCGATCCTCGTGCATATGCTCTTCAACAGTAAAACCCTTCTTTGGGTGGCACTCGGGCCGCAATGAAGCGAGCACAGGGTTCAGGGTCCAGGTCCGCCTCCGGCGAGACTCGCCGTGGCGAGGGTGGAGGCACGATGATGAGTTGCGTCGGGAGCTTTCCTCAGTACGTTCTTCAGTAATGCCGACGCCCTCGTCGGCGAGTCCCGCGGCCATGACCGCTCCGATGATGGAGTGTGCGTGCAAGAAACCGCTGGCCCCAGAATCCCTTCTGGGGCCTTCTGGTCGAGAATTCCCATCCTCA
>CAZTQK010000173.1:0-12268 GCA_964615635.1 uncultured Planctomycetales bacterium | reverse complement strand
GGGTGCTGCCCCCCCAGGCACCTGGCATGAACGGCCCGCCCCGCGTGCCGTAGATGCTCTCGCCGTACTTGTCCAGCCATTGTCCCATTTCTCTGAGCCGCTCAACCTGCCGAGGCTCGATTTCACCGGTGGGCATTGGTCCGACGTTGAACAGCAGGTTGCCGTCGCCGCTGGCGCAACGTACCAGCGTCCGGATGCAGTCCTTGAACGATTTCATCTCGTCGTCGGGTTTCCAGGCCCACTGCCGGCCGATGGTAATGCAGCTTTCCCACAGGCGGTTGTTCTGGAACTTGCCGACCTGTTGCTCGGGCGTGTCATGATCGGCGGCCAGGCCGGCGCGGTTATTGACAATGATGTCCGGCTGCAACCGGAAGATCTCCTCGAACAGGGTCGTGGAATTCCAGTCCGTGGAGGTCCCGCCGAGCCCGTCGAACCACATGATTGCGATCTTGCCATAGTTGCTCAGTAGCTCGCGGATCTGGCCGTGCATGTACTCGATGTACCGGTTGTGATTTTCGGTGCGGTAATCGGGGTGATGCCAGTCAGGCGGCGAGTAGTAGAAACCGATAGGCATGCCTCCCTCGTGGCAAGCGGCGCTCAGCTCGGCAACAACATCCCGCTTGAACGGCGAATGGGTGATCTTGTAGTCGGTCAGCTTGCTGTCGAATTCGCAGAAACCGTCGTGGTGCTTGGTGGTGAACACCATGTACTTCATCCCGGCGTCCTTGGCGATTTGCACCCATTCCTTCGCGTTGAACTTCGTTGGGTTGAATTCCTTATACAGGTTGTCGTAGACCTCGACGGGGATCGTGCCTTTGCCGCCACCGGTCCCGCGACGCTCGCCCGCGCGCGACCAGCCGATCTCCGTTCCCTTGAGACTGACCGGCCCCCAGTGGATGAACATCCCGAAGCGGGCCTCCTGCCACCACTGGGTTCGCCGGGCCCGGTCTTCGGCAAGGTCGGCGATGCGGATATTGCGGAATGAGACATCGCTGCGGTGGTTCTGCAGGCCGATGGCTCCCTCGCGGGAGCGATTCAAGATCTCCGGGGCCGATTTTCCCGTTGCATCGACTACTTTCTCTCCGTTGAGCCAGACGACTATGTGGTCGGCGTCGGCCATGATCCGCATCCGGTTCCATTCGCCGACCGGCTTGGTGGCGTCCTTGTCGGCCGCGACGATCTTGTAGATCGAGCCGCAGTATTGGGCGGGTTTGAGGCTCTTGTGCTTCTCGGCCGTGTTATCCAGGATCTGGATTTCAAATGAAACCGCTGACGGATGACCCTCCTTGGGCGTTCGCAGGAAGACGCCGCTGTTGCCGCCCGGGCCCAGTTTGTACTCCAATTCGATGACGAAGTCGGTGTAGTTGCGAACGGTGCCGAACCAGCCGCCCCCTCTCTCGGCTCCATGACAGTGCAACACGCCATCCTTGACAGACCACGAGTCCGCCGGCCCGTTCCTGATCTCCCAGCCCGCAATGGCGTCGCCGGCGATTTGATCCTTGAATTCGACTGCCCGGACGGCCAGGGGCTCGACAAAAAGGACGCATGCTGCCAAGATAGACCATTCACGGAACATGGAATCCTCCGATCTGTGCTGTAAGGGCACAACACTGAACAGCGGTCAATCTAGCCTCGCCGGAACGGTCCTGCAACGGGACAACCGGGCTGCCTCTTTGCCCCTTCCGCTCGGGGCTGTTAGACTGAGGGCCCCTCTCCGGGCGGTGGCGCTGCCGCGGGGGTCCGTTATGACAAAGAGAGTTAAGCCACATGGGCAAAAAGACCATTCACCTTCTGTGTAACGCGCATATCGATCCGGTCTGGCTGTGGGAGTGGGAGGAAGGGGCGGCCGCCGCCATCTCGACCTTTCGCACCGCCGCCGACCTTTGCGAGGAGTTCGACGGATTCGTCTTCAACCACAACGAGGCGACGCTCTATCAGTGGATCGAGGAATATGAGCCGTCGCTGTTCGATCGGATTCGCAAGCTCGTCCGAAAGGGCAAGTGGCACATCATGGGCGGCTGGTACCTGCAGCCCGACTGCAACATGCCCAGTGGCGAATCGTTCGTGCGGCAGGTCCTGATGGGCAAACCCTACTTCAAAGAGAAGTTCGGCGTTGACGTGACAACCGCAATCAACCTGGATCCGTTCGGCCACACCTGGGGTCTCCCTCAGATCCTGGCCAAGAGCGGCTACGATTCCTACCTATTCTGCCGGCCGTTCCAGAACGACTGCCCGTTGCCCGACAACCATTTCGTCTGGGTCGGTTGCGACGGTTCCGAGGTGATGGCCTGCCGCGTCGACGGTTGGTACAGCTCGCCGCTCGGCAAGGCGCACCTCAAGATCATGGAACGGATGAAAAACCACCCGGACAAGCCTTTCAGCCTTCTGCTGTGGGGCGTGGGGAACCACGGCGGAGGGCCTTCTCGTGAAGACCTCGAGGAAATCACGAGCCTGATCCGCAACACCAAGGATTTCAACGTCGTCCACTCCAATACCGCGGCTTTCTTCGGCGAGATGAAGACGCATTACGACCTGCTTCCGCGCCACAAGCGAGATCTCAACCCATGGGGCGTCGGCTGCTACACGTCACAGGTGCGTATCAAGCAGAGGCACCGCCAACTCGAGAACCAGCTCTACCTGGTTGAGAAGATGGTCACCACGGCCGCCTGCCAGGGCCTGATGGAGTATCCGCGGGAGCAGCTCCGCCGAGCCCTGTGCGATCTGCTTGTCGGCGAGTTCCACGACATTCTGCCGGGCACATCCATCGAGCCGGTGGAAGAGACATCGTTGCGGCTTCTCAATCACGCCCTGGAAGAGCTGTCCCGCGTGAAGGCCCGTGCGTTCTTCGCCCTGGCCTCCGGTCAGCCCAAAGCCAAGAACGAGCAAATCCCGATCCTGGTTTACAACCCACACCCGTTCAAGGTGCGAACGGTCGTCGAGTGCGAGTTTCAACTGGCCGATGCGAACTGGGCCGGCACTTGGACGATGCTCGGGGCTTACCGCGACGGCCGGCCGGTCGCATCGCAAATCGAGAAGGAAGCGAGCAATCTCAATCTCGACTGGCGAAAACGAATCGCTTTTATGGCCGAGCTTGAGCCGTGCCAGATGAATCGCTTCGACTGCAAGAGCGAGAAGGTCGTCCAGACGAAACCGACCCCGAAGCTCGGGGGACGCAACGGTCAGGTGAGGTTCCGGTCGGACGACATCGAAGTGGTCATCAATACCAAGACGGGCCTCGTGGATCGCTTCAAGGCCCATGGCATCGAGTACCTGGACAAAGACGCTTTCGAGCCGCTGGTGATGGCGGACAACGAGGACCCATGGGGCATGCTCCACCGTGCCTACCGCAAGGTGGCCGGGCGATTCAAGCTCATGTCGGCGAAAAAGAGCGCCCGGTTTTCCGGCGTGCAGGCCGCCGAACTGCCGCCGGTCCGCGTGATCGAGGACGGACCGGTACGAAGCGTTGTCGAGGTGATGCTGTCGTATAACGACTCCTTCATCTGCCAGCGATACAAACTGCCCAAGCAGGGCACGGAGATCGAGGTCGAACTACGCGTTCACTGGAATGAGAAGGATCGCATGCTCAAACTCTCGATTCCGGTGCGAGGGACCGGTTTTGAGTTCCTCGGTCAGACCGCCTTTGGGATCAATCCGCTGCCAATGCACGGCAATGAAGCCGTGGCGCAGAAATGGGTCGCGGTCGTTTCCCGCCGCGCGAAAAGCGCCATAACGTGCATCAACGAAGGTTCCTACGGCTCCGACTTCTCGAAGGACGGTCTTCGGCTGACGCTGCTGCGTTCGCCGGCCTACGCGGGGCACCCGTTCTTCGACCGTCCGATCGTCGAGCAGGACCGCTACACGCCGCGCATCGACCAGGGCGAGCGGCTCTTCCGGTTCTGGTTCAACGCCGGGCCGCTGGACGAGCGGCTCTCGGCCGTCGATCGCGAGGCCCTCGTACACAACGAGAAGCCTTATGCGCTCTCTTTCTTTCCGTCCGGCGCGGGCGCCAGACCTAAGGCAGGTGCGGTCCTCAGCGATGACGTCGTTCAGATGAGCTGCTTGAAGCTGGCCGAGGACAACAACGATCTCATCGTCCGGCTTTTCGAGCCCACCGGGCAGGCTCGTTCCACGACGCTGTCTTTGCCGTTCATCGGTTTCAAGACCAAGGTCGATCTTGCTCCGTTCGAGGTGAAAACCCTGCGGGTCAACACCAAGACCCGCTCGATGCGAGAGACCGACCTCATCGAACGGCCGATGAAACAGCAATAAGGCCCGCGGCGGGCAACAACGGCCAACCTTTGACTTGTTCTGAAAGACAGGCGCATTCAGTACGCGCTGCGGTCCTCGCACTCTCGTCTATTCCACTGTTTGCGGGCAAGGCGACTCGATCGGCAAATGCCGGAGAATAAGGCCGTCATCGAAGGCGGGAAAGAGGCTTTGCCGGAGTGGTGATTCCGGTGCTCGGGCCTGCACTGGCGGGCAAGCCGCTCGACGTGGCTCGCGATAAACCGCCAGGGGCACCCACACGGCATGCCCGCCGAATGTGTCACGGACTCCACAGATCGGCAGGCAGCATCCGGCTCTGGACACGTGGGCATGTGGCTGCAATGATACAGGCCGTGGCCCGAGGGGCAAACAGGCGAGCAGATCGGCGCGAGGTTCCTGCGATCCCCGCGCCGCGGACAACAACGCCATGAAGACCCTTATCCTCGTCGATATTCAAAATGACTTCCTTCCGGGTGGTCCCCTCGCGGTCCCGATGGGCGACGAGGTGGTTCCGGTCGCGAATCGGCTCATGTCCCAGTACGACATGGTCGTCGCCACGCAGGACTGGCACCCGGCCGATCACTGCTCGTTCGCCAGTCAGCATCCCGGTCACAAGCCGGGCGACATCATCGATCTCAATGGTGTGAGCCAGGTCCTCTGGCCGGACCACTGCGTTCAGACTAGCAGAGGCGCCGACTTCGCCCCGGGCCTCGACATGACCGGCGTCCAGTGGATCTGCCACAAGGGCACCGACCCCGGCATTGACAGCTACAGCGGTTTCTTCGACAACGGCCACCTCAAGCAGACCGGGTTGAACGATTACCTCCGCAAGCGAGGCGTGCGGGAAGTGCACATCATGGGCCTGGCGACGGATTACTGCGTGAAATTGACCGCCCTCGACGCCCGCGAACTCGGCTTTGAAACACACCTGATCCTGGAAGGTGTCCGCGGAGTGGAACTCCATCCGGGCGACTCCGCGAAAGCCATCGAGGAAATGCAGGCGGTCGGGGTCCAACTGGTCACCGTCGTTCCGCCGTAGGTCCTCATCTCACGCTGTACGGCTTTGAAATGACCAAGCACGGCGAAACGGAAAATGTGAGCCCCGATTTCGCCTGCCCCGATCCTGCGGCACTGTTTTCACGGCCGGTCGTGGTACCAATATGCCACTGAGGCATACTTGTTGGCCGCGTCGTTGTTGTGGCCGTGCTCGATGCTGACACGAATCGATCTACGGAAGGGAATCGGGTCGGGCCAGTGCCAGCGATAAAGCGAAAACCGGCCGTATTGTTGCATCTCGGGCTCGTCCCGGTTCCAGGCATGGTATGAGGTACCGCAACAAGGCGACTGATACCAGCGCCGCACGCCCCAAGCCAGGCCGAAGTAATCTTCCGAGCCCGTGCCCAGGATCACCTCGTTCAGGGGTCGATCGTCGACGAAGATCATGTCATCACCTTCGTACCACTTCCCGGGCTCCTTCTTGTGTGCCTCGACGTGCAAGGTGCAACCCACGTAGTGACCACGGCCATGAGTGTCCAGGATCACGTAGTTGTGTTCCGCTGCGGTGTTGCGTTCGTCGGGCAGCGTCTCGACCTTCGTCTGCTCCGAACGGTAGCAGGTGTGGAAGTAGAACGCATCATTGGGGATGACATCGTACCTCCGCCAGTCGATGTGGTAAAAGAAGCTCTTTATCTCGACCGGCCCGCGGTTGATGACATCGACCTGAGCCCGCTTACGGAAGGGCATCGGGAAGTAGCAGTTGAATGCCGCCTGACCGGGCGGGTACTTGATATATGAGGCTTTGCCGGCCATGACCGCGATCGGAGTGCTGACCACGTCGGCGCACTCATTGTGCCCAAGGGCGAAGAACGGCCCGAACGGCGAATCGATCGCCGGCGCCGCGGCACCATCCCAGCGGAACTGCAGGATGAGGTTCGACAGATACTGTGGATCGTCGGCGGAAGCCGTGAACCAACAGTGCGCGATCATGCCCGGGCCCGGCAAATCCGCCAGTCGAATCCGCCCGCCGGCTGGGACAGCCCGGCTGTCGTGGTTGGCCCCGGTCGGGTTGCTGCTGGAGGCCCGTGCGGCCTCGTAATTCTTCGCCATCACAATGCTTGGCAGAGCGCTCGCTCGGCCTGGTTCCCGCACCACCGGGCCACAGGCTGCGCCGCAGAACAAGAGGAAGGCTCCCACAAGACTTATGGCTCCATATCTGAATGACATCTCATCGCTCCAAGAAGACTGATTGACCTGGCATCCAAACCCACTGTCTGAGACACAGGTTAACCGATCGTGCGGAATGGGCCAGTCGAGTCCGTGACTCTCTGGGCGGTTCTTTAGGAACCCCGAGCGTGAGCAAAGAGCCCTTGACCGATTTCCACAAGCGGGTCAAGGGCAAGCCAGACCACAGAGCTGCCACGCCACAAGGGGGCCGCTCCCTTTCCGTCGCGGTTCTGAAAGAGCCCCTGACAAGAACCGTAGCGTTTCCCCGTTGAATCTGTCACGGACCCGGGCCAGTCCGGCTCGGCTTCCGGTGGTTGACACCTGCCGCCAGGTCCAATATCTAGATGGCCCGCGGAGCATAGGCTGCTGTTGACCTGCCAATTGAGGAGTCCCGAACATGAAGGCGTGTCGCTTGGCGTCGGTTGCTGTCGTCTTGTCGCTGTCGACCCTTGCATGGGGGCAAGTCCAGTTTCTCGGAAGGGTCTTGCACCCACGGTTCGCGGAAGCAGCCGACAAGCTGCCGGCCAATACAGGGATCGCTGAGGACTACTTCGCACCTGGCCGTGCGGGTGACCCGGCGGAGATCATGGCACTGTGCAACGTCCGCTGTTTTGCCAGCGTCGACGGCCCGGGAGTCGAAGCGATGGCCGCCCGCACGTGGGAAATGGCCCCCAGCGGCTGGTATCGCATGACCGGCAGCGCCGGGCGGACCACGATGCTGTTCACCGGGCCGTCGGTCTTCATGTCGCCAACCGTGTTCACCAACGTCTACACCAGACATGGCGAGACCATCGACCGGAAGGTCGTGCCCAACTTCGATTACGCGGTGCTCTTCATGGGCGCTTGGGACGACAAGGCCGCCAACGACTACTACCAGACTTTCACCAGCACGGGCACGAGTGTGACCCAGGTCGGCTTCCGACTGGCGACCGACGGCGTTGACGGCGAGGGGCCTGCATCGCAGACGCTTCTGGTTTCTGTTCATCGACAAGGGCCCGGCACACCGGACACCTGGGAGCAGATCGGACCGGCTGTCCCCGTGCCCAACGTCGACTGCGGAGGCCCGAAGAACTACGACTGGGTCGCGGCCTGGAACTCCGGCGAGGTGCCGACGGAGCCGGGCAAGGTCTATGCCGTTCACGTCAAAGCGGAGAAGGAGGGCAACAGCTTTCAGGCTTTCTGGCGGCCGAACGAAACCAAGACCAACGACTGCTATCGAATCGGCTCCAAGGGCCAGACCGGCTGGGTCGGCCGCAACCTGTGCATGGTCGTCGGGACCGACAACGGCGGGCTGGTGACTCCGTACAACAAGCGGGTCCAGAAGGAGTACGTCGAATTCGCCGGCTTTGCTCGCAAGTGGAGCCAAACCTACGTGGCCCAGGGTCGGAGCCTGGCCGGCGCACTGCTGTACATGGCCAACAGCGGCGTTCAGCCAAGTGTCGCACGGCAGCGGGCGGTGGTTCGCGTGCGAGAAGGCGGGCCGGATGGGCCGGTCGTCGGTGTCGAGAAGATCGCCATCGGAAACGGCATCCACACGGGTGACGCGTCGTGGGGTGTCTACGGGCTCGCGTATTCGCCCGGCGAAGTCCCGCTCAAGCCGGGCAAGACCTACGCCATCGAGTTCGAGTCGATCGAGAACTACGAGTCGCTGCACGGGTATGTGAACATTAAGGGCATGATCAGCGACGACAGGCCCGGCTTCAACCCGTATAGGAAGGCTGCTCCCGACACTTACGAGAAGGGCACGGCGTACAAGAACGGCAAAGACGACGCCGGCTTCGATCTGGACATGCAGATCATCGAGTACCAGCACGAGGGCAGGAATTGGGACAAGGCCGTCGATCCGCAGAACCTGCTGGTCAACGGCGACATGGAGGCCGGCGAACTGGACGAAGAGAACCCGGCCAACGGCAAGGTCAAAGGGTGGCGGACGTTCTCCGCCAGTCCCGGCACGGCCCAGCACTTCCTCGCCGATCCGCCGGAGAAGAAGAGCAGAATACTGCGAGTGACCGCCGGTAAGGATGCCAAGGTTGTGGACGGTGGATACGTCCAGAAGGTCGTCGGCCTCAAGCGTCTGGACACGTATCGCCTGTCGGGCACGGTTCGCAGTTCGTGGTCGCTGGACATCGAGCACTATTCTCAGGTCGGCTACGACCCGACCGGCCAGGACAGCGACCCGAAGGCCCCAACCATCGTCTGGGAGACCCTGCCTGGATTGCACAGCATCTGGGTGGACTACAACAGCGACCCAATCCGCCCGACCGGCGACTCCATCAGCGTCTGGCTGCACGGTTGGGCCAAATCGACCACCGGGACGCCGTTCAAGGCCGATTTTGACGGGTTCTCGCTGCGTCGGGTGAGAACCGAAGTGCCCGGCGCGCCCATGCAGGTCTTCGAACAAGTCTCACCCCCCCGATCTGCCTCAACAGCGGCCGATCTGAAAACGTCGCTTCCGCCCGGTGTCGACGCGGCTCGTTGGGCAGCGGTCAACAAGCGTGTCGATGAGCTGATCGCTCAACTGCCCAAACGCGAGGTGATGACCGGCAAAGGACGTTCATCAAAGCTGGGATTGTTGTACCTCATGGGTGATCGCGAGTCGCAGGGCATGCTCGATCTGGCCGATGCCGGGCTCGTTCCGATCATCAAGACCGGCGCCGAGGCGTGCGACCGCGGTCACCGGGTGGTTCAGCATAACCCCGAGGCGATCTGGATCGTCGCCGGCCATTTCGACATGGAGCCCGACAAGCACACGCCTCAGCAGGCAGCCGAAGTAAGCTTCAAGATGGTCACCGACAGGTTCAAGATTGTGTCCGAGCCGTGGCGCACTCGGGTGGATTTCGTCGAGTGTACGCAAGTCATGTGGGAGCCGAAGGATGCCGAAATCGGCCTGTGGTACAGCGAGTTCCTGTGTGAGTTGCTGCCGCGGCTGGCCAAGCTTGGGCCGCGGCCGATCGTACTGAACTGCGGCGTGGGCGGATTGCCGATCAAGCCGGAGCAGCTTGCGGCCATGGCTCCTGGCCTGCGGTTGGCCCGGCACCTCGGCGGGGCGTGGGGCTGCCACGGCTACACGCTCAAGTACACCAAGGACCTGCAGGTCGAGTCGTACCACAGTCTGCGGTATCGGCGGGCGTACGACTACTACCGAGAGTTCTGCCCCGAGTTGCTCGGTTTCCCGATGATCCTGCTCGAAGGCGGCGTGGATGACGTCGGCGACGAGAACAAGAGCGGTTGGCTGGCCCGCGGCACGTTGGACAAGTACACCGCTTGGTTGGCCTGGTACGACAGCGAGCTGATGAAGGACGACCAAGTTCTGGGCGTGACGCTGTTCAAGATTGGCGCTCCGACGATCTGGAAGTCGTTTGAGCTGGAGCCGGTCGTCCCCTGGCTCCGCGAGCACTGGCAGAAGGCTTACGGCCGCAAGAAACCGGGTGACTGAGCTCGCCCGCGTCGTTCGCCACCCTTATCATTTTGCGAAAGCCTTCCATGCGCGGTACGATCGTATCCGCCTGATGAAGGCTCTTACAGGGCCGATCAGCGGGCGCTGCCAGTGGCCCTGTAAGTGGCGGGAAGCAAACGGTTATTCCCCTGGCTCAATTGGCGAGAGCGTCAGCCTCCGAACCTGAGCCGCACACTGTTTTTAACTATACAAACCTCCTCTTTGGGGGTCGATAGAGATATAAAAAGTTCTTTGGGGGCGACATAATCAGCGGCGGAGCTCGGTGAAATTCCACTGCTCTCGGGTGAGCGTCCCTCTACGCAAATCCACCTCAACGGTATCATTCTGGTGCGGGAGCAGAACCCGTTCTGTCCAAAGCGCCGAATCGGGACCCACCGCCGTGCGGTGCCCGGATGGTCGGTCACCCAGCCAATTCATCAAGATAGAAGTCGCCTCCCGGTGAAACCTTTGGAACGTCGAAGCCCCGTAAGCAGGCTCTGCCAGCGGACACGAGGCGAAGTCCAAGGTGTGCGGTTGCGGAAAGCCCGATGGTCTGGACATGTTGCCTGCCGCGTGCTACACTATGCATGGTCGGTCTGTCGAGTGAGTCGGACATGCGACGTTTCTTCGTCGGGTCTGCACCGCCTTCTCAATCGCCCTTCCAACCTTTCTGGGCCGAAACGGAGGCCTCTTTCACGCGCGACCTTGAAAGAAAAACGCGGGTCGCAACGCCCTCTCAAAGGAGAACGAAGATGGGCAAGAAGTTGTATGTCGGGAACATGGGCTACGATGTGAGCAGCGCCGACCTGGAGCAACTGTTCACCCCGCACGGCCAGGTCCAAAGCGCCGAGGTGATCAACGATCGCTCGACCGGGCGCAGCAAGGGATTTGGCTTCGTGGAGATGAGCTCAGACCAGGAAGCGCAGGCCGCGATTGCGGCCCTCAACGGCCAGGACCACGGCGGCCGTCCGCTCACCGTGAATGAAGCCAAGCCGCGAGCACCCCGCGCCGGAGGTGGCGGCGGCTACGGCGGTGGCAACCGACGCTACTGATTCGCGGCATGTTGAAGAGAAGGCCACATCGGTGGCCTTTTCTTTTTCATTATCAAACGGATTCTTCGGGGAGTGTTCCACGGGAGGTCCCAGGAATTGAGAGCGGCGATCAAGAGAACCTCTATTGACCTGATCCGCCGCCGATTGTTCGGCGCCCCCCGCGGCCACAACGGGGAGCTTCACGCTGAACCGCCGCTACGGTCTGAGCTACTCAGCGCCGATCAACTCAAGCAGCACGCCCGCGCCCTCGCCAGTTCGCACGAGATTGATGAACGTCGTGGGCCTGACCGGTTGTTGCCTCGTCTGACCGGGAACGAAGTCGCACTCCTTCATGCGTACAAACTCGTCGCGAACTCGGCGGAGCAGGGCCGGCGCACCACGCCCGCCGCCGACTGGCTGCTGGACAATTTCTACCTCATCGAGTCACAGATCAGAACGGCGCGGCGGCACCTGCCCCGAGAGTACAGCGCGGAACTGCCGCGGCTCCTGAACGGCCCGCTGGCCGGTCATCCTCGCGTTTATGCCATCGTTCAGGAACTGATTTCGCACGTGGATGGGCGCGTGGACGCCGAGAACCTCAGCCGCTTCGTGGCCTCCTACCAGACAACCGCCACACTGAAACTCGGCGAGCTGTGGGCCATCCCGATCATGCTCCGTCTCGCCCTGATCGAGAACCTACGCCGCGTGGCGGTCCGGATCGCGGCGTGTCGGCGGGATCGTGACGCCGCGAACTCCTGGGCGGACCACCTGCTGGAGATCGCTGAAAAAGAGCCAAGGAACCTGGTCTTGGCCTTGGCTGACATGGTCCGCGAGGATCCGCCGCTCACCAGCGCGTTCGTAGCGGAATTCGCTCGTCACCTGCGAGGCCAGAATCCGGGCCTGACCCTGCCGATGAGCTGGCTCGAGCAACAACTCGCCGAGGCCAACCAGACGATCGAAGAGCTCATTCAACTCGAAAGCCAGAACCAGGCGACCGACCAGGTCTCCATGAGCAACAGTATCGGCAGTCTTCGTTTTCTCTCGACGATGGATTGGCAGGAATTCGTCGAGACGATGAGCGCTGTCGAGCGAAGCCTCCGCAGCGACCCGGCTGACGTTTATAACGACATGGATTTTGCCACCCGTGACCGCTATCGCCACGTGGTGGAGGATATCGCCAAGCAAAGCCCGCTCTCGGAGCACGAGGTGGCCCGCAGGGCCATCCAACTCGCCCGCGACCGGATCGCCCACATCGGCGGCGACGATCGCACGGCCCACGTGGGGTATTACCTCATTGACAGAGGCCGATCTC
>CAZTQK010000172.1:0-12289 GCA_964615635.1 uncultured Planctomycetales bacterium | reverse complement strand
CCTTGCCGTAAGTTACGCTTAGAAAAGGAACAACAGCATGCAAACCAGACGACGAGAGTGTATGATCGGTGCTATCTTGTGCTCGCTCCTGGTGGCGATACCGGGTTCGATCCTGGTTGCCCGAGCCCCGGAAGCCCAGGGAACCGCCGGCCCCGCCAAACCAGTGAAACCGGCCGCGCCCAAAGATCCCATCGCGGTTCTGAAGGCGATCCCGGCAAGCGCAGCGGCTTTCGTGGCCGTCAAGAACATTGCCGAGGTTGACTATGACATTAGCGAGATCCTAACGAAGCTGGAGCTTCCGCTGGAGCAGATTGGCTTCCCCGGCCTGATCACCATGATCAAAGAGCAGGCCGGCATTCAGGAAGGACTGGAGGTCAACTCCGGGGCGGCGATCGCCCTGCTGGATTGCGCGGCGGTCACGAAATCGGATGAGCTTGACAAGCGAGCGGTGATCCTCCTGCCCACCGACAAGGCCGACGCCCTCGTCAAAGCCTTGGGCGGCGGGGAGAAACAGGGTGATTCCTACCAACTCACTTTGGGGTCCGAGCCCGCCATCGCGGTCGAGAAGAGCGGCTTCCTGGTCATCGCATCCGCCGAGGGAGCGGATGCCATCAAGGAAGTGGTCCAGGCAAAAGAAGGCATCGACAAAGCGATGGCCCCCGACCGCCTGAAGGCCTACGGCGACGCCGACGTGTTCGCGTGGGCCGGCACGCGGCGCCTCTCGAAAGAACTGCGTGCCGAATTCGTCAACACCCTGAAGGGCATGATGATGATGGGCGGCTCGGGGATGGAATCCGGTGAGATCGACAACTCGATCGCCGAACTCAACAAGTTCCTCGATGAGCTTAAGGAAGTGTCGCTGTCGCTGACGCTCGACGCCAAGATCGGCCTCAAGGGGACGTTCTGGTATCAGGCGATGCCGGAGTCGGACATTGCCAAACGACTGGCGGGCGTGAAAGCCAGCGACAGCTCGCTGCTGATCGGTCTGCCTGACGAGTCCATGATCGCCGCCGCCGGCTGGCTCAACACGCTGAGAGAGGAGGACGTCAAGAAGACCGTTGATCAACTCCTCAAGCCCGAGATCCTGGGCGGCGACGTCGACGAGGAGCAGATCAAGGTTATCAAGGAGTCAACCGTCAAACTGGCAACCTCGTTTGAGCAGAGCGCCTTGAGCGTAGCAGGACTGCCGAGTGAAAGCGAAGACGGCCTGATCGGCGTGACCGTTGTTGCCAGGGTCGCCAACAGCCAACAGACCCAGGCTGAGATCCGCAGACTCTTCACCACGGTCAGAGACACGCTCGTCAAGACCGCAGTGAGCAACGGCTCGCTGACCGAGGACGAATCGAAGACGGTCAACGAGGCAATCCAGCTCAAGCAAGACGCCGAGAAGCTGAGCGGTGCGGTGGTGGATCATTTCGTGGTCGACCTGGCCAGAATCCCCGACCTGGAAGAGGAGAGCATCGAGCAACTCAAGAGCGTTCTCGGCCAGGAAGGTATCCTCATCCGGATTGCGGCGATCGGTGAAAGAAACGTCGCGATCACCTTCGGCGGAGGAGCCAAGCGCTTTGCCCAGGTGGTTGACCTGGTGCAGAAGAACCAGGCACCGCTGGCGGATCGAAAAGCCATCAAGATGGTCGCGGATCGGCTGCCGGGCGCGAAACGGATTGCCGAAGGGTACTTCAGCGTCGATCAGTTGTTGGCAACGATCATGGACGTCATGGCCAAAACCGGCCAGATGATGCCCTTCCCGCTCAACATGAAGGAGACGGCCCCGCTGTCGGTCATGGCTTCTCAGCTCGATCCGGCCACCGCCGAGGTGAATGTGCTAGTTCCGATTGAGCTGGCCCAGTCAGCCGCCGAAATGGTCAAACCGATGATGATGATGTTCATGGGCGGCATGGGCGGGCCTGGCATGACCATGCCCGAAGACGAAAACGAGGGTGAAGAAGAGGCGGAACCCACGCCCATCGCCCCAGGGGTGAAATAGTCAAGCGGAAAGCTGACCGCCCCCCCCGACGGCGGCGCACGTATTGAGACGACAAGCCCGCGGCGTCACACGACTCCGCGGGCTTGTTGTTTCTCATGCAGGCCTCGCCCCGCTGACAACACCGAGCGCGGGTCAAAGCTGCGATCGCAGACTTCGAAGGAAACCCTGGTACACACCGGATGGAACGCTGGCCAGGTTCGGCGGCGGCAGTTGATCGGTCGCCAGTTGGTCGACAACCTCAAGCGCCTCGGCCTTCTGTCGTTGCAGAACGGCCAGTTTCTGCGCCGCCAGATCAAAGTTGGCGTCGCGCATCGCCTGCAGATAGGCCAATACCGCCTCGCGAGCGTTGCCACCACCCGTCCCGCCGCTGCGCGTGGGACGCGGGGCCGGCTGAGATCCGCGGCGGGGAGGCGGCTCGTCGCCGCCGATCGATTCCCGCGAGAGAGCCCGGTCCAGTGCTCGTCGTTCCTCCAGCAAGGCCTGCTCCCGTTCAAGCTCGGTGGAGTCCTCCGGCGTCAGGGGCAACTCATCGAGTTGATCAGGCGGCATGGGGATGTACAGTTCGTGCCCACAGGCCGGACACTTGGCCCGGCTGCCGGCTCGTTCGGCCGTCGCGCGCAGCATCTTGCCGCAACTTTCGCATCTGAGTTCGATACTCACAACCCGCCTCCCGTTCTTGTGGCCGCTCGCAACCTGGTGTGAAGTCTGTCCAGAGTGCACCGCCCCTGGGACAGTCGTCTCGGCAAGCCCGATAACCCCCTTCCAACACCCAGTGTATTGTATCAGCCCTTCAACGCCAAGCCCTCAACGAAGCCCCGCCAGGAGAGCCTCGACCGTCGTTTCGGCGGCCGCAATACACTGGTCAGCAGCCCCGTAGTAGATCAGGACACGGCCATCGGGGTCAGCGACCGCCCCGCAGGTGAATACGACGTTCCCGAAGAAACCCTCCCTTTCGTACGGCGCTTCGGGAGACAGGATCGGGGCGGGCGACCGGCCGATGATCCGCTCAGGCCGCTCGGCGTCGGCCAGCATCGCCGCCAGGCAGTAACGCTGGGTGGCGTCAACGCCGTGGTAGATCTCCAGCCAGCCTTTGGGTGTTTTGAACGGCACCGCCCCCCCACCGATCCGCCAGCAGTCCCACATCCCCGCGCGGGTGCCGGCAACATACTTGTGATCGCCCCACCGGAGCAGGTCAGGAGACGTGGCCAGCCACATGTCCGCCCGGCCAAACATGCCCGACACCGGCCGGTGATAGCAGACGTACAGGCCACCCACCTTCTCCGGGAAAACGGTGACGTCTCGGTTGTCCGGGACGAAGATGATGCCCATTCGCTCATAGGTGGCGAAATCACGGGTGACGGCCAGCCCGGTGGAGATGCCCATGCGGGAGATGGCCGAGTAGTTGACGTAGTAGCGATCGCCGATCTGCGTGATGCGCGGGTCCTCGATGCCGAACTCCTCCTCCCGGCAGGCGGGGGCTATCGCCGGAGTGTCGGCAACCGTGAAATCCCGCCCATCTTCGCTGCGGGCCAGACGCAGGTGCGAAATCGATGTCAGGTACGTCGACCCCTTGTACTTGAAGACGCGGGAGTCGACCTCTTCGAGATCGGGGCTTCCTTTGCGCACTCGGAGAATCTGGATTCCCTGCGATGGGTCCTCGGGGTGAAGGATGGGGGCAACCACCTCGCCTGCCTGAGGTCGAGGCCGCTCCGCCACACGCAGCAACAGCAGGATCTCGCGACCGAAACGAACCGCCCCGGCGTTGAACACGCACACAACCTCGAAATCGGGTCGCGAGGGCTTCACATCGGCTGGGGTAATCAGGGGGTTACGCTCGAAACGAATCATCCACACCTCCGCTTGTGCCTGAATGTCTGCTTCGGGCCACCCAGTATAAGCGCGAGCGGGCCCCCGCAAAACCCGCCGACGGTTTGACAGCAATCCCCGTTGGAGCGGACAATTCTGCTCAAAACCCGGAACGCAACGGCTTGTTGCATCAAGGAAACGAAGATGCGAGTAGGGCGGCTCACGTTGAGCCCCGTTTGACGGGGCTTACCCGCCGAAGGCGGGCTTCAGGCCAGTCCTTGTAGGACTGGTTTCGGGCGGCCGCTCGTTCTCTCTCTCATCTTCTTCTCCAGGCCGGCTTCAGCCGGCCTGGAGAGATGCTTGATGCAAAAGGTCGGCAAGCGACGGGGCAGGCTGCAAGAACAACGGAGGCATGTAATGGCCCTATTCAACGAGAAGCGTTATGATTCGATGGTATACAACCGCTGCGGGCGCTGGAGCGTGAAGTTCCCGGCGATCTCACTGGGAGCCTGGCAAACCTACGGCGGCTACGTCTCGGACGAAGTGTCGAAAAAATGCCTGTTTCGAGCTTTCGATCTGGGAATCACGCACATCGATTTCGCGAACAACTACGGTGAGCCGAACGGCAACGCCGAAATCGTCTGCGGCAAGATCATCCAGGAGATGCCCCGCCACGAGCTGCTGATCTCAACCAAGGCGGGCTACTACATGTGGCCGGGGCCCTATGGCGAGTGGCTCTCACGCAAATACCTGCTGAGCAGCCTGGACCAGTCGCTCAGGCGGCTGCAAATGGACTACGTGGATCTCTTTTACGCCCATCGGCCGGATCCCAACACGCCGACTGACGAGATCATGGACGCCCTCGACCAGGCCGTCCGGTCAGGCAAGGCACTCTACGCCGGCCTGAGCAACCATGGGCCGGACGACATCCGGGCCAAGAACGCCCACGCGGTGGCTTATCACACGGCACGCCCGATCATCTCTCAGAGCCTCTATCACATGCTCGACCGGACAGTGGAGCAAGGAGTGCTGCAGGCCTGCGCGGAGTGCGGCATGGGGCTGATCGCCTTCTGCCCACTCGCCCAGGGGGCGCTCACCGACAAGTACATCAAGGCTGATAAGCCTGCCGATTCACGATTGGCCCAGAGCGGCGACATCTGCGCCAAAAGGCTGGAAAAACGCGACAACATCAACAAGATCGCCAGGCTGAACGACATTGCCCGCCGCCGGGGCCAAACCCTCGCTCAAATGGCCCTGGTCTGGCTGCTGCGAAGGCCCGAAGTCATTTCCGTTCTGATCGGCGCCAGCCGCCCCGAGCAAATCGAAGAAAACGTCGCCGCCCTCAAGAACGCAAGATTCGCGGCCGAGGAACTGGCGGAGATCGATTCCATCCTCGCGTGATCGGCGAGCTTGGAACCACGGCTACCGTCCTCAACGTGGAGAGGGCTCGCGGTTGCGTCGCTTTCTCCGGTTGAAGACATCGAAATGGGTGCAGGGCAACAGGGCCGGGGCGGACATGACGGCGGTCGCTGCCAGCAGGATGCCTGCCACGTTTCGCACTTCATTCGCGATCGACGGAGCAGCGTCGGCAGCTTCGTGGGGCGCAGAGGCTAAGCGAGAACGAGGGATCACAAGGGAACCGTGGCTCACGCTGCTCGACGCATGACACCTCTTGATAGAGTGAACGCCTCCACAAACAGTCCTCTCCTTCGCCGGCGTCTATATCCGCTTATCTGCGGGCCGAATCCAATGATGTGCGCCAGGCTGTCAGCGATCGGCCGACTACTGTCAGACAGTCCAAATCTCTCTAGCACCGTACCCAATGGTTGCACGTGTCAAGACACATTGCGCGCTCTTGCCCCTGTCCGAGCCGCAAGCACGCCGATGGTAATCAACGTCAGGGGCAGGACCGCGAACAGCATCACCTGGCGATACGCCGGGAGACGCTCGTGGTTCAGGCCATCGAGGATCAGGTAGACGGTGTATGCGACATAGTAACCGAGAAACAACAATCCCTCGCCGCGCGATAGCGTATGACCGGTCAGGAACAGCGGCAAACACACCAGAGCGGTCGCGATCATCACCGGCAGGTCGACCCACAAGACCGACTCGCTCACCGGAATCGGACAGACAACACTGGAGACGCCGAGAATAGCCAGAATGTTGTAGATGCTCGAGCCGATGACATTGCCGACGGCTATATCGCGCTCGCCGCGGGCGGTCGCCAGTGCTGAGGTCGTGAGTTCCGGGAGCGAGGTGCCCGCCGCCACGACCGTGAGCCCGATCACCAGCTCACTCAGGCCGAGCGACTGGGCGATAAAGACGGCGCCGTCCACGATCCAGCGTGTGCCGAGGACAAGGAGCACCAGTCCACACAGCACGCTCAGGACATGACGCAAGATGGATGGCAGGCTGAAGGCCACGGGCCCTTGGCCCCCGTGCGCGCCCTGGGTTTCAAGATGCTGCCGCCGGCCCGCACGAATCGACGTCAGAGTATAAAGGACCACGGCCCCGGTCATGAGCAAACCGTCGACGCGGCCTATGTGCCCGTCCATCGCCAGCGGCAGGAGCAGTACCGACACGCCGATCATGATCGGCAAATCCCGTCGGAGCACGTGGGGCGAAATCGCCAACGGTGCAAGGACCGCCGCGACGCCGAGAATCAACAGAACGTTGAGGATGTTCGACCCCACAACGTTGCCCAGAGCCAGATCCGGTCGCCCGGCCATGGAAGCCTGAACGTTGACGGCCAACTCGGGCATGCTGGTGCCATATGCAACGATGGTCAGCCCAATCACGAGCGGAGATACACCGGCCAGGATGGCCAAGTGCGATCCCCCTCGGACCAGAAGCTCTGCACCAAGGATCAGGAGCCCGAACCCGATTCCGAACAGGATCAGCGTCATACGGCCATTATCCTCGGGGGTTGTTGTCGGGGCCAGCCGGTTGCTTCGCTGCGCGAACCGCCCTTCGGCTCAGGCGACTGAGCATTCAGGAGTCGGAAAACAACGCAGCTCATCCACTTTCCGCCATTTTCGACGGATGTTCAAGAAGCGCTTCCATTGGCCGCGGAAGAACTGTGGAGAGTTTTTGTATCCACGTTCATGCCGTCTTGTCTGCGGGCAGCGTTTACTCACATGCTCCGTTTCGATCCCTGCTTCCGCGCGTTCGCCGATCGGGAAACAGCGGTCACCGTTTGGTTATCAGCGGTTGAAGGCAGCCATCTCGCCGCAGCGGACGCCAATGAGTACGGAGGGATTCTTCGGTCTTTCTGCCGAGACGGGCCCGAAAGGATCACAACATTGCCTCGGACAGCGGTTGCGGTTCGCGGCTCTCGGCTGCGGCTTCGGTCGCAAAGAGTGTGCGCCATGCCTTGCGAGCGGTCAGCCGGGGCTCGCGGGCGAACTTGCGGGCGACGGTGGCCGCGAAGAGCACCGGCCGGCGGATGGCGGTCCGGCGGTAGAACCTGGACTGTGCGGCGCGGGTCATGTCGACCAGCTCATCGGCGGTCCACTCGGTGGTTCCGAACATCGGCCGTCCCACGCGCAATTGCGTGTAGTCAACGGGTGTCTTCAGCAAGCCCATCTCCACGCACTGCCGAAACAGATCCGTTCCCGGATACGGCGTCGCGGTGAAGAAATGAACGTGATCGGCGCCAAGATTCATGGCATAATCGAAGGTCTTCTCGATGTCGGCGCGCGTCTCGCCGGGGAACCCGACGACAAAGAACGTCGACACGCCCATGCCCAGTGCGCGAGCGGCCCGGACCAGCGGCGGAACCTTGCGAAGGTCCAACGGCTTGTGAATGAGTCGGTCGAGGGTCTCCTGGCTGCCTGATTCTACGGCAATGGCAATGTGATAGCAGCCGGCCCGGCGCATGAGCGCCAGCAGCTCCGCATCGAGTGACCACGTAGCCACGCCGTTGGGCGTCGTCCAGAGCAGATCGTATCGCCGGTCGATGATCATCCGGCAAATCTCGCGAATTCGCGGCTTGTTCAGCGTGAGGTTGTCGTCCTCGAATTGAATCTCGCGAACACCGTAGTCATTGACCAAGTGGTCGATCTCCTGCACCACGCGGCAGGCGCTGTGCCAGCGGAACCTGCGGCCCCAGACCGTGTGAATACTGCAGAAACTGCAACGGGCGGGGCAACCTCGCGAGGTGATCATGTTGGTGCACGGATGACGCCGAACCACCGTCCCGTGGGGAGCACGATACCGGAAGTAGTGCCGCATCGGCAGCAAGTGCCGCGCCGGCAGCGGCAACGAGTCCAGATCCGCAAGCGGTGGTCCCGGCGGGCAGACTCGGATCGCCCCGTCGTCGCGGTAGGCCAGGCCGGCCGGATCGTCCGGGACACGACGGCCGTGCGGCAAGGCATTTGCCAGTCGCAGCATGGCAGATTCGCCTTCACCCTGAACGACGTAGTCGACATGCGGATCAGTCAGTACTTCACCAGGGACCGCCGAAGGATGGGCTCCGCCCATCACGGTGACGATAGCCGGATCTGTCTCCTTGACGAGGCGACACACGTGATGAGCGGCCTCAGACTGCGCCGAGAACAGATTTGACACACCCACGAGCTGAGGTCGGAAAGTGCGGAGTTCCCTGGTGATCCCCTCTGCGTCCAATCCGTGCCGTAGCCGGCCATCGAGCAACAGGCGGAGACGCTGGAATGCGGCCACCACGCAATCCAGAATGGCCACCTCGTGGCCGGCCTGCTCCAGAGCGGCGGCGATATAGGCCAATCCCAGCGGCGGCATCGATTGTCTCTCGTCGTCGTCGAAGAGATCGACAGGCGGCTGGATCAGTAGAATGCGCATCGACAACGCTCTCGCTACGTCAGGAGACCGCGACCGCCACGCTGATCACCGGTCGTCGCCTGACAAACGCGGTGGATAGCGCCCCAACTCTTTGCCGCGCGGCGGGCGCAGCGCCCGCAACCCTCGGCTCGACGGAGTTATCGGCTATTGCAGGAAAGGTCTGGAGAGATGCAAGGCCCGATAACAAAAGCGGGCACTCCCGCAGCGCGAGAGACCCGCTCAAGATCTGGTCCTGTCAATCGTTTGGCCACAATCGCTTCCGGCGTGCCGGAAAGGATCAGCCCTGCTTCTTCTTGATGATCAGAAGAGCGATCACGACGATAGCCAAGACAACGATGATGACGATATTCGTGGTTGACATACATATCTCCTTCTGCTGATCTGTGGCCGCGCATCCGGGCCACCCGCACAAACCGCGCCAGGTTGCCGCAGAACAGGGTGCGGCAACTACCCAGTCCATCCCTGTCGGTTCAACATTAAGCCGGAAGCAACAAGGACTGTCAAGAGGGTGAAGTCAGAACATCTGGACGCTGAGCCACCAGCGAGGCTGCGAGTGCCAGGCACCCCCTCTTCAACCTCGGGGACGCTGATCAGGCGCCCTGCCGGACCGCAGCCACCCAGCCGTCGGGAACGATCCAAGTCACAAGCCGGTTGGCTTGAGGAAGTCCCGGACCACAGCATCGGCCAGAGGTAGTCCCTTGCGGGTGAGGGCGATCCGGTTGTGATCCACGGTGAGCAGGCCGGTCCGGACATGGTTCTGGATGGCGTCCGCGAATAGCGCCCGTGGGTCATAGCCGGTTAGGGCCTGAAATTCCTCGAAGCGGATGCCGTCGGTCATGCGAAGCCGGAGCATGGCTGCCTCTCCAACCCGGTCAAGTGGGTCCAACCGTTCAACGTCCACCGCCGTGGCCTGACCCGACCGAATTCTGGCTACGTAGTCGGCTACGCTGACGACATTCCGCCACCGGCGACCATCGACATAGCTCGCAGCCGCCGGACCGACCCCGATTCCCGGCTGGCCCCGCCAGTATCTCAGGTTGTGACGACACTGACCGCCGGGTCGGGCGAAGTTGCTGATCTCATACTGCTGGAACCCGGACGCGGCCAAACGGTCGATGGCCTGCAGGTACATTTCGGTCTCGAGGTCCTCATCAAGGGGTGTGATCTGACCCGAATCGCGGCGAAGCGCAAGAGGCGTGCCGGGCTCATAGGTCAATCCGTAACAAGCGACATGGTCAGGGCCCAGATCAACAGCGGCGTCAAGAGACTGGCTCCAAGTCCGCAGCGTCTGGCCGGGAATTCCGAAGATCAGGTCGAGATTGAGGTGCTCGAAACCCACACGGCGAACCAGTTCAACACCGGCGGCAATGTCGTCGGGGCGGTGCAGCCGGTCAAGTGTCTGAAGCTCCGCTCGAACAAACGACTGAGCCCCCATCGAAATACGGGTTGCCCCAGCCTGCCTCAACAGGATAGCCTTGTCTCCAGTCAGAGATGCGGGGTTGGCTTCCACGGAGAACTCGATGGGGTGATGCGTTCGAGATATGTGTGCCAAGCGGTCCATCAAACGAGCCAGAGACGACTCCGGCAGGAAGCTCGGAGTGCCGCCGCCGACGAAGATAGTCTGCACGTGAAGCCGGCTGTCAGCAAGAGCGGCGTCGAGCTCGGTCAGAACTGCGTCGACGTAACCACTAACCAGCGAATCGCTCGGGGCAATCGAGTAGAAGTCACAGTACCCGCACTTGCGCGGGCAAAAAGGGACGTGAACATAGAGGCCAATGTCGGTCATGACACACCGGCCGTCGTCATAAGTCGGATTCCGGACGCCCCGTCGGCCGCAAGGGGCCAACGAGGTCCTCGATGCTCTGTTGCTCCCATTCTATACGGGCATTCAGAGCGCCGTCCTGGCAGAGAGTGTACAACACATCGAGCACGAGCGAATAATCGAGACCGAGTCCTTCCGGCCTGTTGTCCGGGCCCATTCGTGGGTCCCCGCCCATGAAATGGGTCAGTTGCACCACGGAGAGCGGGACCTTGAACTCACCAAGCACCCTGTCGAGTTCCTTGCGGATGACGGTCAGCTTTTGATCCCCTGAGGCGGCGGACAAGGTCACCTGCTTGCCCGGCTTGGAGTAGAAGAGGGGGAGCCGAAAGGCCATCCGGTCGGCGCCGATCAACGCGATCTGTCGCACTGCGCTTCGTCTCGCATAAACCAAGGGTGGCCCTGCCGAGGGCAACACGTCGAGGATGAAATTGCCAGGCTCGCGTCCGACAACAAGAGAGACCATTGCCGAGCGGTTCGCCGAGCGAAGCGCTTCGTATGCGCGAATGCGCACCCAGGGGTCCGGGTCGTCCAGAAGCTCCTGAAGAACCCGGCCGGCCAGGGCCATCCGGTGGCATTCACCCAATTCTCGGATCGCGTGCATGCGGTAGGGGCTCTTAGTGTCCTTTGCGTGCCGAGCAACGACCTCCAGGGCAGGACTATCGCCGAGCCGCAGGCCGGTCCTGGCAGCGTACCAACTCGCCTGGCGCCGCGGGTGGGTGTAGAGCTCCGAAAGTAGCGTAATGACCGAAGGCCCGATTCCCTCCAGTGACAACGCCGCATCTTCCGGCGGCTCGATGGAACCCGACAACTCACCGATAAGGGCCTTGGTTCGCATCTCGCGCACGGCGGGAGACGGCGACAAAGGCAGGTGCATGACAAGCTCGACGAAACGGGCTTCTCTGCCCCGGAAGTTGCCCGGCACTCTCAGATCAACATGGCCCGGAGACGTGGGATCCGCGGTCTTGGGGTCGCCGACGAAACGACGATTAACTGCATCGGCTATCTGGCGGACCCTGCTGTAGGACGGCATCAACGTGTCCAGACCGAGTCGGCGTTTGACAACGTTGACGCCGCCGCCAATGACCCTGCCTTCCAGGAGGCTGGTTCCGGCCGCTGGCTGTGTGGCGGAGCTCACGAAAGGGTTGGTGAACACCGGCCCGCGCGCCTTGGCGTGAGTCTGCCCCTCGATTGCATCGCCGGGTGAGGTTGCCTGAAGGATCTGGAGCTCGCACGGCAGCAGGTGCCCGCCGGCCAGCGACCGCGTGTCGGGGCTGGTTGAGGTGGCCGATACAACCACGTCGAATACGGCGCCCTCCTGTGCGCCGGCCGGTATGTCGCCCGCGACTTCGACAACGGCCGTATCCATGCTGTCAATCAGTTCCTCGGCGGTGAGATTCCTTTCCAGATGCGGGTTGGCCAGCCGGAACCGGCGGATGTCTCGCAGGATCCGGTCGCGTATGGCAGGGGGGCAGAACCTGCTGCCTTGCCCGTTCAGGCCCCAAACCAGCCCGTAACCACGCACGCGCATGTACCGCATGCCCTGCAGGTTGGCTACCGAGCCGATTGTCCCATCCATTGCGACCGACTGCATGGACCGCCGCATGGCTTCGGCGTCCGCCAGCGTACCCGACGGACGGGTGGTCGGCTTCTTGCTACCCCAGAAGTCAGGGCCACATCCGGCGAGTAACAGAAAGCCCGACACCACCGCCCAGGCAAGCTTGCGATGTGCGATCATCTGAAAACCTCCGGCTGCTCTGAAGAAGACCAACAAGGCGGGCAACGGAACGAGTCCACCTGCGGGACCCGGCCCCTGGCGGCAAGAACGAGGCTGTGGGAGCCACCCGGGCAATCCACGG
>CAZTQK010000171.1:0-12453 GCA_964615635.1 uncultured Planctomycetales bacterium | reverse complement strand
GGCCCCAGCGGCCGTAGCGCTGGAATGTGTGCCTGCGTTCTCGCTGGTGCAAGATGACTTGCCGGCCATGGATAGCGACGATTTGCGGCGAGGCCGGCCGACATGCCATAAGGCATTTGGGGAGGCGGAGGCCATACTGGCGGGTGATGCCCTGCTGGCACTGGCCTTCGAGATCCCGGCGACGCGGATTGAGGACCCGGCGGTGGTGAAGGCGGTGGTCGCCGAGTTGGCCAATGGCACCGGGTGGGCGGGGATGATCGGTGGTCAGACGACGGACATCCAGAGTGAGGCTCTCCCCCCCGAACTGGGCCTGGTGCAGCGAATCCACCGATACAAAACAGCGAGGCTTTTCGTCACCGCCGGTCGGCTGGGCGCCTATTGTGCCCGGGCGGATGAGGCCCACTTGGCCGCGGCCGGCGCGTTTGGGCAGCACCTGGGGTTGGCGTTTCAGATCGCCGACGACCTGCTGGACGTGATCGGATCGGCCGAGCAGATGGGCAAGGCGGTGGCCAAGGATGCCGAGGCCGGCAAGCAGACCTATCCGGGCGCTGTCGGCATCGAGGCCAGCCGGGCGGCCGCGAGAGACGAGGCTCGAAAGGCAATCGAGGCGCTGCAGGTTTTCGGACCTGCCGCCGAAGACTTGAGACAACTGGCGAATTATGTCGTCGAGCGGCGTAGTTGAACCGCACGGCGAACTGAATTGGGACAAACAAGCCCCGCGACGCGACGTACTACCTTAGGCTCGAGACACCGATCGCGAGGGGCCAAGAGAAACAACATGGGACTGCTTGCTTCGATAGAGCATCCATCAGACGTCAAACAGCTATCGATCGCCCAACTCAGCGAATTGGCAGAGGAGATCCGAAAGCGAATCCTCGAGGTGGTCGGCAAGAACGGAGGACATCTGGCCAGCAACCTGGGTGTCGCCGAGATCACCATCGCGCTGCACTACTGCTTCGATTTCGAGAAAGACCGGCTGTTGTGGGACGTCGGGCACCAGTGTTATCCGCACAAGCTGCTCACCGGCCGTAATGCGAGGTTCGACACCCTGCGGCAATCGGGGGGCATCAGCGGTTTCCCCAGCATCGACGAAAGCCCCTTCGATCTGTTCAACGTGGGCCACGCGGGTACCGCCATTCCAACGGCGCTCGGTCTGGCACATGCCGACAAGATGTTGGGGCGCGACAGCCGGGTCGTTGCGCTGGTGGGCGACGCGAGCATCGTCAACGGCCTGTCGTTCGAAGGACTCAACCAGGCCGGCACACTCAATCGGCAGTTCCTCGTCATCCTGAACGACAACAACTACGGCATCGCGCCGACGCAGGGTGGCTTGGCTCACTACCTCGCGCGCTTCCGTACCAGTTCCATCTACGAGGAGGTCAAGCAACGGGCCAAGCAACTGCTGCCGAGGTTGCCGCTGGTCGGTCAATCGATGTTCGAGGCCCTCGGTCACTTGAAGCAGGGGCTCAAGGCGACGGTTTCGCCGCATTCGATTTTCGAGCAGCTCGGCTTCATGTACGTCGGGCCGGTAATGGGCCACGACATCGCCCACCTGGTCGACCTGCTGCAGATGCTCAAGGACATCGATCATCCTGTGCTTCTGCACATTCACACCAACAAGGGCCAGGGCGCGGACTTCGCCCGTGCCGAGCCGTCGAGATTCCACGCGTCGACGCCGTTCGTCTTCGACGGTGAGACGGTGACGGTCAAGAACGGCTCGGGCAAGAGTTGGACCGAAGCCTTCTCGGACGCGATCATTGAGATCGGCCGCGAAGAGCCCAAGCTCTGCGCTCTGACTGCCGCGATGCCCGCCGGCACAGGTCTGGAGAAGTTCGCCGAGCAGTATCCCGACCGGTTCCTCGACGTGGGAATCGCCGAGAGCTGCACGGTGGATGCTGCCGCCGGCATGGCCAAGGCGGGGCTCAAGCCATTGGTCGCGGTGTACTCGACTTTTCTGCAGCGTTCGTTCGACCAGGTGTTTCAGGAGGTCTCGCTGCAGCACTTGCCGGTGATTCTGTGCATGGACCGCGCGGGGCTGGTGGGCGGCGACGGGGCGGTCCATCACGGCTTTCTCGACATTGCCTACCTGCGGCCTTTGCCCAACCTGGTCCTGTTGGCTCCGGCCGATGAGAACGAGCTGAAGGCCGCTTTGCGGTTCGCCGTCGATTGCCCGCAGGCTTGTGCCATCCGTTACCCGCGAGCGGATGTCCCCCCTCCCATGGGCGAGGCCGCGCCGTTCGTCGCCGGCCGATCGCGGCTGATGCGCAAGGGGAACGATGCGACGATTCTGGCCTACGGCGCGTCGGTCAGTCATGCCCTGGATGCCGCCGAGATGCTGGCAACGGAGGGCATCCAGGTGCGCGTCTTCAACGCCCGGTTTGCCAAGCCGATCGACCGCGAGATGGTCAACTCGGCGCTGCTGGCCGATCATCCGGTCATCACTGTAGAAGATCACTCGGTACTCGGCGGCTTCGGCTCGGCGGTGCTCGAAACGGCGCAGGAGCTTCGCCTGCCGACCGACCATCTCGTTCGCCTGGGCATCCCCGGTGACCGCTTCATCAGTCAGGGCTCGCGCAAGAGCCAGTTGGCCGAGTGCGGCATCGACGGCGCCGGCATCGCCGAGGCCGTCCACCGTGAACTGGCCCACGGCGCGCACCCCGTCCAATCGGTGCGCGAGCTCCGTCCGCACTCGCTTCCGAGCAACGCCGTCAGGTCCTAGAACAACCGTTCCACGACCTACCGCCGGGCCCGGACGCCAGCTTGCTGGCGAACCCCTTCCCGCCAACCGATGAGGCTAAGGAGTGTGCATGAGTTGCACCGGGGTGGCGTCTTCAGGGCAATGGGGGCTGTCCGATAAATGATCCGGATCTCTGTCGAGAATCTCGAACCCGGGATGGTGCTGGCGACATCGATCCCGCATCCGAGGCACTCGGGGCGGGCCCTGCTGGCCGCAGGTTACGTTATGGAGCCCAAAGCGATTGCCAAGCTCCCGGACTACGGCATCAAGGGCGTTTGGATCAACCATCCGGGTTTCGATTTCCTGGACGCGCAGGTCGCCTCGGGCATTCCCGAATCTCGGGCCAAGCTCTACCATGACATTAAAAGGAACTTCACGGCGCTGGCCAAAAAAACGGCCGGGGCATTCGATCTCCAGTTCTACCGGGAGCTGATTTCCCAACTGATCCAGGAGCTGGTCAAGAACAAGGACCACGCCGTCTGGGCCGAGCGCATACTCGAAGAGCCCGAGGAGCTTTTCAGCCACAGCGCCAACGTGGCATACCTGGTCATGATTCTGGGCATGAGCCTGCGTAACTACATCAGCCACGAGCGCAAGTACGTGGACAAGCGTCTGGCCCAGGACCTGACGAACCTGGGAGTCGGGGCGATGCTGCACGATGTGGGCAAGATCAGCCTGCGGCCGGAGCTACGGCGATCTCACGTTCTGGATCGTCACGAAGACGAGGACGGCTACCGGGCCCACGCGGTTGCGGGGTATGAACTGCTCCGTGGCCGGCTCGACTCGACGGCATCCGGCATCATTCTGCACCATCACCAACGATTCGACGGGAGAGGATTTCCCGAGCCAACCTGCACCCACATGGAGCGCCACCCGGAGCCTTTGCGCGGCCACCGCATCCACGTGTTCTGTCGGATCGTGGCCGTCGCGAATGTTTTGGACGGCATGATGGCGATTTGTGACCGCAAGGGGCAACCCAAGGTGGCCGCCCTGGCCGCTCTGCAGGCAACGGAGATCCGCAAAATGTTCGACCCCGTTGTCTTTGCGGCGGCCGTGCGCAGCATTCCACCCTTCCCGGTGGGCACCTGCGTGACGCTTTCCGACGGTCGCGAGGCGGTGGTCATCGACCTGAACCCCAAGAGGCCGTGTCAGCCGGTCGTCCAGATTCTCAAGCAAGGTGCGGGAGTCGAGGATCCTTCGGGCGAAGAGATCAGCCTCGCGAAAGCCGGGGCCCCCAGCATCACGCACGAGAACCGCCGGCCGGTAGCCAAATACCTCTATACCCCTCCAGAGGTTATCACCCGCCACATCGCCGAGAGCTACCAGGACGAGGCCGATCAGGCCACGGCGGCATTCGGCGAACTGCTGGAGTCCGGCGCGCCCTCCGGCTTGTCGTCGGCTCCTCCGGCGACCTCGGGAGAAGGGGAAGGATAGCCGAAACCGAAGGGGAACCTGCCGGCGCTCGCCACCACCACGTCCGATCATCGATGGACGAAGTCACCGAGGTATTTCGGGGCTATTATCAGCCGTTGGCTGGCAACGACGGCGACATTCGGTCCTTGGCCCAATCACAAATGACGACGCCCTCAACGGTTCAATCGTACAATGGATGGGGGTTCGGCGATGGCTTCGCCTTCTTGCCGAGCACGTCGAACCCGGTCCCTCGCAGTCAGGGCATCGGACGCAGACGGTCCTGTAATGTGAGGTTGTTGGCCAGGCACTCTCCGAGAGGAGAGTCACCGTGGGGGAACGCTGCCGGTGATATACCTGTCGGTTGAGCAGGTGGAAGAGGGCATGGTTCTGGCCAAGCCCCTGCAGCATCCGCTGCAACCTGGTGTGGTGCTGCTGCAGGCCGGCTGCCGGCTGGACGGCCGATCGATCAGCCTTCTCCCACAGTACAACGTCAGCCGACTTTGGGTGCAACACGCCGACTTTGAGGATCTCGACCGGTATCTCAATCCCGGTGTCGGCGAGCTGCGCACGCAGCTTCGGCACCATCTCAAGGCCTTCTTTGCCGAAATCACGTCGAAATCGGGGACCGTTGACCCCAAGAGCGATCTCGCACTGATCGATGACCTGCTCAAGGAGTTAAGCACCGACACTCAGCACGCGGTCTATGTGGCCAGGCACGTGGACTGTGATGACGATCTTGCGGGTCACTCGGCCAACACCGCCTATCTTTCGACGGTACTGGGCCTCTGGCTCAGAGGCTACATTGTCGAGCAGCGCAAAGGCGTTCCCTCTTCCGTGGCGATGGATCTGTCCAATCTCGTGATCGGAGCGGTGCTGCACGACGTCGGCAAGCTCGGACTTGACAGATCCATGCAGGGGGTTCATCACTGCGACAAATCAAAGTGCACAAAGGATTACCAGGACCATGCTGATCGTGGCTATCGGTTGCTTCAGGGGCATATTGAGGCGACTGCGTCGGCCGCGGTTCTTCACCATCACCAGCGATACGACGGCCGGGGATTTCCGGCCATCCGCAGCCGGCAGGATGCCAAACGGGCCGCTCCCTTAAGCGGGCGGGCCATCCACATCTTCCCTCGCGTCGTGGCGGTAGCCAACACGCTGGACGCGCTCTTCTGCGCGGCCCATCGCGATGGTCGGCCGTTGGCCTCGGCCCTGGCGGCCCTGCAATCCACCGAGGTTCGGTCGATGTTTGACCCTGTTGTTTTGCTGACAGCTCTGCAGTGCGTCCAGCCCTTTCCGGTCGCCTCCGTCGTTGGCCTGTCCGACGGTCGCCAGGCCGTGGTGATAGAGCAGAACGCGGACAAGCCTTGCCGGCCGGTGGTCCGCACGCTTGACGGAGGCATCGGCACGGGGACTCGCGCCAAGGAGGAATTGGATCTTGCACGGCCAGGAGCCCCGACGATCGCATGTCAGGGCGCCAACAGAATCGACCAGTATCTCTACGACATCTCGCCCGAACTGCTGCGCGACGCCGCCAAGGCCAGCTCCGCCCAGGTTGAAGTCGCAGTCGCTGCGGACGTGTGACGGCGACCTCTGTCCGACTCATCCCCGGAATGCATGATGCCGTTCGAAGCTACTCGCCGAGCGTCTTAACCCAGGCGACACCTGCGTTTCGGCCGTATGGATCGACATAGGGAACGATGTGGCCACCGGCGATTTCGGGTGGTTGGTCCTTCATGATTGTCTCGGCCACGACCCAGCCGAGTGCGGCACCAAAGACGACGTCTGAGAAATGGTGTTCTCCGGAATCCATGCGTTCGACGGCCACCAGCCCGGTCAGCCCGAAGAGTGGAACGCCCACCAGCGGCCCATATGCGTCGTTCATGACCGTCGCCACGACCATCGAACTCGATACGTGGCCCGACGGCCAGGCCCAGTCTTCGCCGTTGGGTGACTCCGTGCAGGCCGCGGTCTTGAGCAATACCGTGCTGATGCCATTGATGGTCAAGGCGCGGAACAGACGCCCTCCCACGTCATAGGTCTTGGCATCCTGTGCGAGCTGACCCGTCAGATACCACGCGCCCGCCATCCCAAAATGAACGATCGGATTGCCGGCCGCGCCGAACGCGTCGCGCCAGTCTTCTTTGAAACTGTGGTGCCTGTCGTAGTAGTCCTCGATGTCGTCATCGACTTCCGGACGCAGGGCCACCGAGGCTCCGCCCGCGCCGATCAGAAACACCAGGTTCCACGGGTTGGTGTAAACCCGCTTGGTGTCATCCCACAGCGCGCCTGGCAGCTCCAGCAGGTCTCGCTTGAGTGTCTCGCCGAAGCCCGGCAACGGTTTTCGCCATTTGCCCTCGTATTCAACCTGTCGCTTCGATTGTCTCTCTTCGACGGGCTGGGTCTGCGCGCTGCCGGCCTCTTCCGCTGTGTCGGCGGTCAACCCGAAGGTCGTCAGTTCCTGGGGCCAGATCATGGACGCGCCGCCACCAGCCGTGTTCGTCGCCTTCGCCGAACGAGCCGATTGACTGATGTCGGACAGCGCGACAGAAGGTGGTGCCAGCCTTTGCTGGACGATGGCCTGCGACCGCTGGGACCACGGTCCGATCGTCGCGGCCCTCTCCTGGCCGCACCCAATCGCGCAGACCATCAGCGCGCACGACAAAGCGAGCTGAACGATTGCTGAATTGTGCTTGTTTTTCATTTTGGCGGCGATTCCATCAAGACAGCCGACGCTTGGTCGGCGGGCACCCGGTATTTGGCGATCAGATTGCGTATTTTAGGCTGATCGGGCTGAATTTCCAGCGACCGGTGCCAGTGCTCGATGGCTGCCTGGCGAAACTCAAGCTTGGAGCGATCTTGAAGATACATCGCCATTCGCACGACGCCCAGGCCGGCGTGCGTCTCGGCGCGGCTGGGGTCCAGGGTCTCGGCCCATTCATAGCGGGTGAGCGCCTCGTCGTACTGCTTCATCCGGAACAGGCAGTAGCCCAGCCGTTCGTAGGCCATGGCGAGTTCGGGGTCCAGTTCGATCGCTCGTTCGAGGGCCCGCTGGGCGGCAGCGAACCGTTCCTGCTTCATCATGGTGCCGGCGAGGTTGACCAGAACCATCGGTTGTTCCCCGTCTCGCTCCAGCGACTCGTTATAGGCGTGGATGGCCTCATAGTACTTGTGCTGGGCGTCGTACGCGGCCCCCAGGTTGGTGTATGCGGCCGCCTGGGCGGGGTCGATCTCGATTGCCTTGGTGTAGCAGTCGATGGCGTTCTGCAGCTCGGCCGCCTGGTGATAGCAGACGCCGAGATTCAGCCGCGCCTGGAAGTTCTTCGGTTCAAGCTCGCAGGCGTGCAGGTAGGCCTGGATCGCCGCCGCAAGCTTGGCCATCTTGTGGTAGACGTCGGCCAACGAGAAGGCATCGTCAAAACTCTTGGGATTCAGCTTGACGGCACTGGCAAAAGCCGTGGCCGCCGCCGCCAGGTTGCCCTTGGCCTTCTGGACCTTGCCGAGGCTTGAGTGGGCCATCGCCAGCTTGGGGTTCAGCTCGACCGCCCGCTGGAACTCCTTCAGGGCAGCGTCGAGATTCTCTTGTTCGAGCTCTTTCTGACCCCGTTCACACCGCACATTCGCCCGGATCGCCGCAAACGGGGTATCCTTCGGGGCGCAGCCAGAAGCCAGGGCCAGAATCAACCCCGATGCGCCCAACCAACGCCATAGCAAGTAGTAAGAGTGCATTGTAATCGGTATCGGCAGGTGATGAGAAGAAGCTTGACCCCTCCAACGCGGCAGGCAACGGACCTGCCGTCCTGAGGATACATACGCCGTCCCCGGGACGGAAGTTCGTCGGATGGTACAATGGCCACAAGCTGGCGCCAAGGGTGTTGGCCAATACGCCGGGGAGCAGTCTCGACAACAACCCCACCGGGGCCGGCGAGGTCAAATCCAATCGGCGGGACGCCTTACGATGTAACCGTGGAGAGTTGTCACATTCCTCGGCAACTGGTTTCGATTGAAGTAGCTTTCTCCGATTCTGAACGTCGCGCTTGCTGCCCTCCGCAGATCATCGGAATGTCGTTTGGGCGGGAAGGCCGCGACGATCTTCTTGAACGGGAAGAATGTCCGGACAGCTTGGATTGGTGGCACCAGATCAGCGTCCGCCGAGACCACAATAGCCCTGTCGAATACGTCGCGAAACGCATCACTGAGCAGTTCAACAGCAATTTTGACGTCAGTCATTTTCTCTTCAGGGCACATGAACCTTCTACGACAAAGAGGGCAGCGCTGTGGACTCTTGACGTACTTGCCAAAGAGGATTTGAAGATTGGGCAGACTCGCCAGCGCGTCCAAGTAATCGGATTGCCGTTTTTGCTTGTCTGGGGGACCGGAGATCCTGGCGGTGAAATACTTCACAGACACTGCTTCTCCACCGCTCTTAACTAACGAATTTGCAAAGGTTTGCATGTTCAACCAGTAGTACTTCCTCCAGCCACTGTCCTTCAGGCCGAAGTAGAGATTGAAGCCATCGATATAAATGGCTACTCGTTCGCGATTTCTTTCGTTTTCAGCGTTCAAGCTGCGCGATCCGATGTTATAATACTATGAATGCAGTGAACATCCCCAGGGATAGCATCCCTGGGCCCACGCCTGAGCAATGCTCAGGCGTCTTTTTTTATCGACACTTGATTGGCGTATTCGGCAGACAATACCGGAAGCCTCCCGACCTACAAAGTCAAACACATCCGCAGGGTGGCCGTCGACGACGTTGGCCACCTATCGTGCCCTCAAGCGACAGTGGCGCTAGGGTCCGATCCTTCACTTGGGCTTGGCGTCCCCTTTCTCATCAGCCGAGTGTGGACGATCCCCCTGGAAGAATCACAACCCGATCTCTGCGGGCGCCAGCCGATCAGATCAGTCTCGGTAGATCTCGTGGACGCGGGAGTCGTTTCGCGTCGGGCGGCGCAGTTCGACGGTGATGACTCCGTCGTTATCGCAGCGATAGACCTCGCAGGCGGGCATGTCGGCGAATCGATCGGTTTGCACGATATCCTCGGCCGAGGCGTGGTGATCCATCGGCAGGACGGGGTCATAAGGGAAGAAGACATCCGACCAGCGTCGGATGCTGCCGTCGGGCAGGCCGTTAGTTCCAACCGAAGTGCATTCCAAGTAACGCAGGTGCCCGATGTTATGGCGCGGATTGTACCAGGCACAGCGTTCGAGCGGGTTTTCGCCTTTGCGGGGAATGGGCGTGCCGGCCGGGAAGATGATGTCGAAGACTTCGGACTGACCGTTGTCCTTGAGCCGCAGGAGGCCGAAATGCCGGGCGAAGACATCGCGGTAGGTCACTCGGTCGGTTGCGCAGATCGCCGCCCCCATGGCCACCGACGTAAACGGCTTGTCGGTAAGGATCACCCGGCAATCAGAGAAGGCGTCTGACACCATACGACCCACCAGCGGCAACTTGGCGGAGCCGCCAACCAAGTAGATCGTCAGCTTGGGGCCGGTGCGGACCCGGGGCTCCTTGGCAGTAGCGGAGAGGATCACCTTCTTGAGCATGGCGATGGCCGGCTTGAGCATCGGGCGGATCCGCTCGAAGTAGGCGTCCACCGGAATCGAGATCGGAGAGCAGTCCAAGCCGAAATCCAGGGGGTTGAGGAACAGGCTGCGAACCACGCCGCCGGCGATGGTCTCCTTCTGCGAGCGGGCCTGCCGCAGCAGGGCGTGCCGGGTCAACGGACTCAGCACCTCATCGCTCAGCTTGAATCGTTCCAGAAACATCTCCAGCAGGGCGCGATCGAAATCGTCACCGCCGAGGTCTTCGATGCCGCCCGAGGCCAGCACCTCGAACTCGTCGCCCTCGATCCAGACAACGGATGCGTCGAATGTGCCGCCGCCGAGGTCAAAGACGGCGACGGCCGAGGGTTCGCGATTGTCCTTCTTGCCCCCGCGACCTGCGGTGATGCAATCGGCCAACTCGATGGCGGAAGCGGTTGGTTCGTTCAGCGTCGATAGCACTTCGAAGCCGGCTTCGCGAAAACACTTGCGGGTGATGTAGCGCTGGGCTCCGTTGGCGTTGGCCGGCCAGGTGATGACCGTCTCCAGCGGCTCGGCCGGGTCGATCATGCCGGATGTGCGGATCGAGTCGGCCAAGGATTGCAGGAAACCCGTCAGCAACTTGGCGACGTCAAACTGCTCCAGCCCCGCCGCGGCATCGCAAGCGTTTGAGTGGGCTTCCTGACCGGAGGAGATTGTGTGTCCTTCGGCGTAGCTCCACAGGTGCCGTTTCAGCGAGGGCAGGAACACGTGATTGGGCCCCGGGCCGCGTTGGCCGAAAAGGCGGTCGGCTTCCAGGCCGAACCACTGTTTGCCGGAGAGCTTGTCGATCAGGATGGCAGACGGAAAAACGTCCTGCACGATGGTGCCAGCACCCGTGTCTGCCTGATGAAGCACGACCGAGAACACGCCGCGATCGTGGATCACCGCCACCGTATTGGTGGTACCGAAGTCGATGCCAAGCCGGGCCATCCGCTCACCTCCTGTTGACCTTGACTCGGGCGGGCACGATCACCTTGCCGCGGGCTGTACGGAAGCCGGGTTGAAGAACCTCGGCCAGCGCACCCTCGCCGAGGTCGCCACGACTGGTCTGTCCGACCGCCAGGTGAATCAGCGGGTCGAACGGGTCACCAATGCGCGGTTCGAAGCTATGTACCTCCAGGGTGTTCAATACCTGGTCGAGCATGGCGGTTCCGCGCTCGAAGAAGTCGCCATCGGTCGGTGAGCTGGACTGTGCAGAAGCGACGCGCCGAGCTCGTTGGTTCATCTCGCCGCGCAAGGCCACGAGCGTGGGCAAGACCTCGCCGAGTCTGTCGTCAAGCACCTCGGCAACCAATCGCTGAAACATGGCGGTGGCTCGATCGATCGGCCTGCTGCGGATAATCGGCTGATGCTGACCCTGCTGGGCGACGGCGAGTTCGGTAATCGCGTTCACCGCAGTGGCCATGTGGCCGTTCAAGGAGTCCAGCAAAGTCGTCAAATCCGCCTCCGCCTGGGCCAGCAGACCGGCCGGCGAACGGTCGCCTTTCGGCTTTGCGGCGCGGCTCGTTGTGAGGCTCTTTTTGGCTTGGGCGGGGGGCTTGCTGCCGATGCTCTTGCTCGGCTTTGCCGGCGTCTTTTTCCTGCCGGCGGCTCGCGAGGTCACCGCCGTAGACCTTCTGGATGGGCTACTCTTGCCTGCCATGTGAACACCTCCATGAGAAGAGGGTGGGTTTCCTTGTCCTTCATCGCCGGGTTTCGCCACACAGAATAACGGCCAACGGGAAACAGACAAAGTGCCGTCCGCGCTTGCCCGGCTTTGCCTGCCCGGCGAATGCCAGTCCCCACTCCGGATGGTATCATACCACAAGCTGTGATCTACGGCGCTATGCTGGTCCAATCGGTCCATGACAAGCACGGTGAGGTTCGAATGCTGCCCAACGGCAAGATTGCTCTTTTGTTCGTGTCAGTGGGGTACGGTCTCTGCTCGCAAGACTTGTCCGCGCAGCAGAGTCGGCCCGCTCACGAAACCACTCGTCCCATCGTCGGGGCCATCCGGTGGGATGCATGGTTCGGCAACCACGGCGTCGTGGGCACGGCAGTTCACCGGAGCCTTGGGCCGTCCAAGTGGCATAGCCGTCTGCCGTTCTATGCCAAGGTGAACGGCGATGAAGCCATCGAGATCGACGGCACGCCGCAGGCGGTCATGGATCGCGAAATCGAGTACGCCGCGGCGGCGGGACTGGACTACTGGGCGTTCGTGACCTACGCCGCGGACGATCCATTGAGCCTGGCCCTGAAGCGGTATCTGAGCAGTCAGGTCCGGTCGAAGATCGGCTTCTGTCTCATCACCGAATGCGCCCGGTGGCCACACCAGGCATTCGTGGATCGCGTGGCAGCCCTGATCCAGGAGCCGGGATACCAGCGGGTGCTCGACGGGCGGCCGTTGCTGTATCTGGGCTTCATCAATGAGCAGTGGCTGGAGAAGCTGGGCGGAGTCGAGGGATTCCGGAGAGTCCTCGACACCTTTCGAGCTGCCGTCATGGCAAAAGGGCTGCCCAAGCCTTACATGGTCATCATGGACTTCACGCCTCGGGAAGGCAAAAAATGGGCGGACGCGCTGGGTTGTGATGCGATCAGCAGCTATGTAGCCGGCGTGGGCAGCGGCGCGATCCCCTACAGCCGGATGGTCGAGAACGCCGAGCACTTCTGGGAGGGATGCCGCAATACCGAGGCACAGGTTGTGCCGATTGTGGTGACCGGCTGGGACCCGCGGCCTC
>CAZTQK010000170.1:0-12506 GCA_964615635.1 uncultured Planctomycetales bacterium | reverse complement strand
GGAAATCAAAGGTCCAATTGTCCCCGCTGCGTCGGAACCGGTTGAAGATCGATGCGCCGGAGCTGATGCCCTCGGAACCCTGGTGGCCGTACTGGTGGTCGTAAACCGCCGGGACAGGCTTGGGGTCGGGGTCGGCCGGGCACACGAAGATGTTAGGAGCCGCTGCATTGCGCTTGAAGGAGTCTACGGCCCAACCATAGTTCAGACTCCACTGCTCCTTGCGCATCTGCGTTTCGGCCTGCATCAGCAGAACACCGGTCAGACCCTGTCGCAGGTTGCTGGCACACACGGATCTCTGCGCGAGATTGCGTGCGTTGATCAGCGATGGGATGAGGATGGCGACGAGAAGAGCGATGATCGCCACGACGACCAGGACTTCGATCAACGTAAAACCAGTTCGAGCCGACGGTTTCATGCATCTTCTCCAGATGCCGAGGTGACTGGGTTCTGCCGGACACCGACCCTGCCAGAAGTCCCGAGCTCAGGCACGCACAAGACGGGGCTTCTTCTCCCACCCATCATGTCCCACTCGGGCGACCCCGTGCCGTGCCTGCTACCGCCCCGAATGAGTATTCCACCCGTGCTCGGAAAACAGAACATAGCATAGTACCGCAAGGAGGCTGGGACAAGCCGGACCTCCGGGCCCGGCCGCCCGAGTTGTCGTCTTCAGTTCTCAGTCGAGGCAAGGGCCGGTTTCTCCACCCAACTGATGATTACTGAGAACTGACCATTCGCTTGCCCATCCGGTCAATTCTCCAATCTCAACTCTCAATTGTCTCCTTCAACCGCGGCTAGGGCGGTGACGAAGTGATGCAGGGCGATGGCCACTCGCGGGCCCGCGCTGAGCCACTCCGGACCGCCGACCCGTCCGACACGGCGGTCGCGGATGGCCGGGATCATTCCCACCTTCTCCCACGTTCGGTAGAGATCGTCCCATTGCCGATCGGTCAGGGGCTCGCCGAAGGTCAAGATGGTCTCAATGTCCAGCGTCAGCAGCTTCTCCAGGCCGATCTCGGCGTGCGAGATGGAGACGGCCCCGGCGGCGGCGTTTTCCTGGCCCGCGGCCAGCAGCAGAGTCTCCAGGAACGAACCCGGCCCGGCCACCCAGACCGGCCTCGGCGGAACGGGCAGATCTCCCAGAACGACCACCACACGGTGGCGAGTCAGGTCCACACGCCCGGCCGTCCGACGCAGCGTCTCCATGTCACTGCGGATAAACGCGACCAAAGCGGCCGCTGTCTTGGGTCGGTCGCACAAACTGCCGACACGTTCGATCGCCGTGTAGACCTCATCGAGGGTATCGTGCGGAACGGCCGCATGCGGCAGACCGAGCTTGCCAAGGGCATCAATCACCTGCCCGCTGTTTCGCGTGACGAGGATGAGGTCGGGCGCCAGAGCCTTCAGCTTGTCCAGGTTGACCGTCGCCAGCGACCCGACGTCGACCACGCGCTCAATGCCTAGTGGATGAGCACAGTAGGGCGTCCGGCCGACCAGCCGGTCGCGCATCCCCAGGGCGCAGACGATCTCGGTGATGCTCGGGGCCAGCGAAATCAGTCGTTTCGGCCCGCTATCGCGTTCGGACGCGTCAACCCAGGGATTGGCGACGTAATCGCGGGGCTCGCTGATGCGGAGGGCCCGCCCGGCCGGCCGGCTGGTCACCGCCGGCTGCTGCCCGCTCGACACCAGGTGACTGCGAACGCGCAGCCCCACGGCCGCAACAAAGACGGTCGCCAGAACCAGGATCAACCAGTGTGAACGGGTCATTTCACTCTCGAGGGTTGCCCTATCCTCGTCTCAGTGAGGATAGCGACCGCCATTGTACATCCTCTACGTGAATTCTGCTTGTGTGGCCGGGTTTGCGTCGTTTCGAGTTATGGCTGCCGATTGGCCGACATAAATGTGTCGCGATCGCTCGATCGCAGCGCGACATAAGACTCCGCCGTTTGGGGCGGGGTATGTCACGACGCATCTATCGGGAGGTGTGTGTATGCTGCCGCTCAAGAAGGACCGGCGGAGGATAAGCCTGCGGGTCTTGGTGGCTGCCATGCTGGGTGGCGGGGGGCTGGTATACTCAACAAGTGCGCAGTGTCCACCGGAATGGCTGCCGGGGCAGGGACTGGCCGGAGTTGATTGGGGCTATGGCGGTGGCGACGTCAATGCCGTCGTTGCCTGGGACATCGACGGCGACGGTCCGCGCTCAGAGGTACTGGTCCTCGGCGGCAGCTTCCAGGTCGCCGGGAGTGCTCTAGCCAGCAACCTTGCCTGCTGGGACCCTGCCACATCGAGTTGGTCTGCCCTTGGCACGGGCACGAATGGCACTGTGGCTGCCCTGGCTGTTCTGGATGGCAAACTCTACCTGGGAGGACTATTCACTGTCGCCGGGGGCGCGAGCGTCAGCAACCTTGCCTGTCTGGACCCGGTCACATTGACCTGGTCGGGACTCGGGGCCGGCACCAATGAAGCGGTTTGCGCCCTGACAGTGCTGGGCGGCAAACTATATGTTGGTGGTTGGTTCGGTACGGCTGGCGAGGTGAATACTCACGCTGTTGCCTGCTGGGATCCCGCCACGTCAACGTGGTCATCCCTTGGGGGTGGGATCAACGGTGGCGTGTCTGCCCTGACAGCTCTGGACGGCAAAGTCTATGTTGGGGGCGACTTCACCAGCGCGGGCGGGCTCAACGCACGCGGCATCGCCTGCTGGGACCTGGAGACCTTGACCTGGTCAGCGCTGGGGCCGGGAGTCTCCGGCTCCTCCACACTGGTGTGTGATTTGGCCGTTCTCGACGGCAGACTGTATGTGGGTGGGCAGTTCACCACTGTAGGAGAGGCAGACGCCAATGGCATCGCGAGCTGGGATCCGAATACCTCGACTTGGTCGACATTGGGGTCAGGGACCGACGGATATGTGTACTCTCTGACAGTTCTGAACGGCCAGTTGTACGCGGGAGGTGGCTTTGGCGTCGCGGGCGGGGTGGACGCGAACCTGATTGCCCGCTGGGATCCGGTAAGACTGGTGTGGTCGGCGCTCGGGTCGGGCTTGGACGGCGAATGGTGGGCTGTCTATGCGATGACATCCTTGAACGGCAGGCTATATGTAGGTGGCTCCTTTGATGTTGCGGGCGATCATAATGCACACAACCTTGCCTGTTGGGACCCGGAGTCATCGACCTGGTTGGACATGGGGTCGGGGTTGGGTGACTACGTGCACACCCTGAGCGTTATGGGGGGCAAGCTCTATGCAGGCGGGGCCTTCCTATCGGCAGGCGGAAAGTTGGCAAGAAGCGTAGCCTGTTGGGACCCGGCCACAAGTGGTTGGTCACCGCTCGGCTCGGGAATGAACGGGTTTGTGTATGCGTTGGCTGTTCTGGATGGCAAGTTGTACGCTGGAGGCTCCTTCACAACCGCCGGCACCGTCAGCGCAAGCCGCATTGCCTGTTGGGACCCGGCCAACTCGACTTGGTCTGCCCTGGGGCCAGGGATAATCGACAACGGCGACCACCCTCGTGTGCTGTGCCTTGCCGCACTGGACGGCAAGCTTTATGTGGGCGGCGAGTTTACTGCGGTGGGGGGGATTTCTGCGAACAGGATCGCATGCTGGGATCCGGTTACTCGGACTTGGTCACCGCTGGGATCTGGCATCCGGAACCAACCGTACTGCAGCACCTCCGTATATGCTTTGGCTGTTCTGGACGGACGGCTGTATGTGGGTGGCTTCTTCACAATCGCAGGGGGACTAAGCGCAAATGGTATTGCCTCATGGGACCCGGCCTCATCAGCCTGGTCGGCGCTGGGAGAAGGAGTCGGCGATATCTCACCCTCGGTATCGGCTCTCGCGGCTCTGGACGGCAAGCTGTATGCGGGGGGGCAGTTCGGGACCGCGGGTGGACACGATGCCCATCATATCGCCTGCTGGGACCCGTCGAACTCAACCTGGTCGGCGCTCGGAGCTGGAATTGACGGCACCTATTCCACTGTGCATGCGTTGGCCGCGCGAGAGGGACGACTCTACGTGGGAGGCAACTTCTTCGTCGCGGGCGGAGTGGTTGTGAACCGCATCGCCTGCTGGGATCCAGCCGCAGCGATGTGGTCGGCGATGGGGACCGGAATGAATGATCCTGTCTGGGCGCTGACTTTTCTGGAGGACACATTGCATCTGGGTGGTTCATTCACCACCGCCGGTGGGCAAGTTTCGGCCTATTGGGCTCGATGGGGACGGCCCGGTCCCAAGGCAGACTTCGATTGTGATCTGGACGTGGACGGTGATGATCTCAACGTTCTTGAGACTTGTATGACTGGGCCGGGCGTGCCGTACGATGACGACCAGTTTCCGCCTTCCTGTCCGCTTGTGCCGAATGGGCAGAGCGTGATTGCCGCCGATTCTGACGAGGACGGGGACGTCGATCAGTCCGATTTCGGCGTCTTCCAGCGGTGTTTCAGTGGAATCGGCATCCTGGCCGACCCTGCCTGTGACGGCTGAACAACATGATGTGCAGGGCACCCTCTGCCTTGTCTGGGACTGCCCGAAGGGTGGGGATAGAGAATCAGCTTGGCTTGTTTGGGGTCTCCGGCTTGCCCGGCGGCGTCGGCCTCTTGGCAAGTATGGCGTGGAGACGATCGATTTCACTACGGAGTCCCGTGGCCAAGGGAGCGTCGCCTTTGGCAGTGGCCCGGTCCCACGCGAGTCCCAGTTGCCGGATTGCCTTGTGAATGAAGTCGTCGATCTCATCCGTCGAAGTGGTCGCGGAGGAGAATACTCCCAGCAGACTTGATATCTCCTTGCGGACATCCTCCAGCTTCAGGCCGAGGTTCGTCAGCACCCGAGCGGCCACGTCGTCCTGCACGCGCAGGAGGCCGAGCAGAAGATGCTCCGTTCCGACGTAGCCCACATTCAACCCTCGCGCTTCCTGGATGGCGCATACGAGCACTTTCTTGGTTGCGGGGGTGTGCGGAAGCTTGCCGATGGCGGGAGTGGCCGAGCCGCTCTTGATCAGCTTTCCGGCCTCGTCGCGCAGTTTGACCAGATCCACGTCCAGGTTCTTGATTACACTGGCTCCGACGCCGGAGCCTTCCTTGATCAGGCCGAGCAGGATATGCTCCGTCCCGATGTAGTCGTGGCTGAGACGCTGTGCTTCCTGATTCGCAAGCGCCATGACCTTACGGCACCGATCAGTGAATCGCTCGAACATCGCTGCAGTCTCCAGTCGTTACGTCTTCAACTTCCGTCCCAGCTGTTTCTCCACGCTGTCGATCTTGCTCTGCAGACGTCCGGTCGCCCCTTTACGCCAATCGAACTTGATCGTGCAGGTGACCCGGTCGCAGTCCTGGCTCATCCTCTCCAGGCATTGGCCAACCACGCCGATGACTTGGTCCCACTCGCCTTCAAGGACCGTGCCCATTGCGTTCAACTGGTATGGCACTCCGCTGCGGTCGATGACATCCAGGCTGCGAGCAACGTATTCGCTGACTGACTCGCCCTTGCTCAGCGGGGCCATCGAGAACTCGAGAAGCATGGCCATCGTGCGTACTCCTCTCTGAGAATGCCGGGCATGCCCGTCTCTCATGGACTTTCATCATACCACCAACTCGGTTTCGCCGGACCATCGTCAGGCACACCCGAGGGACAAAAAGGGCTTGCCACACTTTCTGCTGTTCTTTCAGAACCCCGAGCGTGAGCGAGGGGCCCTTGACCGACCGTTGCGTACGTGTTTAGCGGGCCGGGGTCTGGCTCCTCTTTTGCCTGACGCGGTTCGCAGGGTGACTCGGGGAAGGTCAGCGAGGCCGGCTGGCACTGTGCCATGCAGGGGAGCCCGCAAAAAGGTGCCTGACCCGCTCTCTTGCACGCTAAACACGTACACCCTTCCAGGTCGGTCAAGGACAGGCCAGGCCGCAAAGCAGCCTCCCACAACCCTGGGCGACAACGACGTGAAACGAGTGCCGCCGTGCGGAGCTTCACACATCTGAGCCCAAAGCGAGCGTCATCGTGTCGTCCGAGGTTTAGCGACCTTCTTGGCCAGCAACGTCACCTCGCGACCGAGGAATATCTCGGGTTCATACACCACCCGGCCGGTGATCGACATCCCCATGGTTTGGTAGAAGGCCAGTGAGCCGTCCACCAATGCACCGACGGTCATTTCTTCGTGTCCGGCCTGACGGATCATCGCTTCGCAGGCCTCGAACAGCGCCTTGCCGACGCCGTGCCGGTGATATAGCGGATCGACGTAGAGCCGGGCGAGTTCGTTGCCGTGAACCGCCGCCACCCCCACGATACCGCCCCCCTCGCACGCCACCAGGTGAGGCCGAGTCTTCGATTCCTCCCGGACCGTTTGCTCCGATGAGCGGTCATCGATCAGAAATGCCAGTTGCCCGGGGGTGAAGTGCTCTCGGTCCCCCAACCAGCGAAAGCAGCTTTGCAGCAGTTCGCTGACGCAGGGAATATCAGCCTCGGTCATCTCACGGATGTGCAGGTTCGTCATGATTCCAGACCAGCCCCACTCTCCCTGATTGGCTCGCTCCCCGCGGCAGCACGAATTCCTCGACCGACATTCTCGGTACCCAGTAGTCTATCCCAAACCTGGGGCCGTGAGACCCGCAAGCCTATCCGGCCGGTTTTCGGGTTCCCCTCGTCGGGACTTCCGGTTTCTTTGAGTCCCGCGGTTGACTCCTGTCGACGGAGCTTGTATAATTTTGTAGACAGATGGTCCACAGGCCGGTTTCTTGTGGAAACGGGCCTCTGCGGCTCCAAACGCCGCGTGCCGCCGAGTTGTGCTTGCTTCCGAAGCAGCGGAGGCAGTATGAGACACTCAACGATTCTGATACCAGACTTGGCCGGGACGCCACGGTTTTTGTCTCACCGCACCTCCTCCGTGCATTGCAGCCGCAGAGGAAGGCGGCAGGGCTTCACGTTGATTGAGGTTCTGGTCGTTGTGGCGATTATAGCCTTGCTTGTGGCCATCCTGCTCCCGAGTCTGAGCGCGGCACGACGGCAAGCAAAGACTGCGGCCTGCGCGGTCAATCTGCGAACTATCGGCCATGCGCTCGTCTACTACCTCCAGGCAAACCAAGACGTCATGCCTCCCGCGAGCGGGCTTGGCGCTGCCGGCGGGGGGTTCGAGACGCTCCATAAGTACATCCAGAAGGTGTCGGTATCGACCACGAAATACGAGAATCCTTGGCTGGGCAACAGTCCCGTCGTCGACATCCCGTGGTTTCTTTGTCCGGGAGACCAGATTCCGCATGTCACCAGCGAGGTAGAGCACAAGCTGCCGGATGGATCGGTTCGCAAGGTGGCATATCGCCTCGGCTATGGCCTCAATCCTGATCTTTCGTACGTGGAGATGCCAGACCCTCCGGAATTGCCCTACGGCGTGCTCCGGAGGATGTCCTCGGTGAAGTACCCGAGCAGAATCGTGAGCTATTGCGACGCAGGAAACGATGAAATCAGCGGGGATTCCAGATGGGTTCTCAAAGAGTCAAACCATATCTATAACCAGACGGAGTTCGAGATTCATCACCAGACCGGCGGCAACTTCCTGTACTGCGACGGCCATGTCAGTTATCACAAGGCCCTCGTCAACACCCCGCCTCAGCAGGGTTTGCCACCCTTCCCGTGGGCGTGGATCCCCGATTACCGTAGCCCCGGTCCCCACGACGACTTCGTGAGGCGCCCGCACCTTGTGATCTGGTCGTTTGAGTAAACAGGACCACACACGGAAGAGCGGGCGCCACGGGTAGTCTGTTTGCCCGTGCTCGATTCTGGCCGCCCGTGCTGAACTGATTTGCCCCCAAAGCGCAACCAACTCGCCTGGCGGGAAATCTGTCCCTCAGGCATGACCGCGCCGATCCGCGCCCGCTCCTCACGTGCGCTGCTGCGTCGCCGACGGAGTCCGTGCCAGACGCCGAATGAGACAGATGAGCAGGTAGATGCAGAGGAAGGCGATCGAGATCAGGCCAACCACAACACAGGCCACCACGGTCACCACGGTCTTGAGCATCCCCTTGCGGAAGGAGATCTCGTATTCCAGGTCACTCTGCTCGGGGATTGTTCCCTGGAAGCGGTACTGCCCTGCGGCAGGGATGTTGACCGTGCCGATCGCCGTCGTGTTGTTGACCCGCAGCGATCCGCTGTACGGTTGCACGTTCAAAGACGTACCTTGTGTGTCCTGGATCGACCAAATCATCTGAGGCGGCCTAAAACTGTCCATGGAGACGGTGACGTTCGCCGGCCGGGCGCAGAAGATCGTGTAGGTCCCCGCTTCCGGCAGCGATATGACGGCCTTGCCGGGAATCACGAACGTCGGATAGGTGGTGCCACCGGTAAGGGTCTTGATTGTCAGCCACACGCAAAGTCCGAGGATCAGGAGCGGTACAATGACCACGGTCCATCGGATCGTCCGGGGTCTTTGGGGTGCTTCGGGATACATGGCTCACCTCGAGATGCAAAGAACATGAGCACGTTCGGCGAACGTGACAGGGCCTTCGAAGAATATCCTCAATTGAGGGACGCTACAAGTAGCTGCGAATCCGGGCAAACGCAGAACACTCCCGCTGAAAGTCTCGCACGCCGCGCAAGAAAAACGAACCCACGACCATGGCCGTGGGTTCGCGGAAGTGTCGTGCATTCTTCTGTTTTCCGACAACGTGGTCGGATTCGCGCAGGCCCTCACTTCTTGTAGAAGCTGACCATCTCCTTGCAGGTCTTGATCTTGATCTTGCCTGCGTTTCCGGCCTGGCCGAAAGCGGTCATGCGGGCGACGCAGACCTGCTTCATCATTTCGCGGGCCGGCCCGAGGTAGTCACGCGGGTCAAACTTGTCCGGCGTCTCGGAGAAGACCTTGCGAATGGCGGCGGTGATGGCCAGGCGGTTGTCGGTGTCCACGTTGATCTTGCGGACGCCGTGCTTGATGCCGCGCTGAATCTCCTCCACCGGGACGCCGTAGCTTTCCTTCATCTTGCCGCCGTACTTGTTGATCAGGTCGACCAGCTCGCGCGGGACGCTCGACGAGCCGTGCATCACCAGGTGGCAGTTGGGCAGACGGCGATGGATCTCCTCGATGATGTTCATCTTGAGGACGTCGCCCGTCGGCTTTTTCGCGAATTTGTAGGCCCCGTGGCTGGTGCCGATGGCGACCGCCAGAGCGTCGACGCCGGTGTCGGCAACGAACTTCTCAGCCAGCACCGGATCGGTCACGTGCTCCAGACCGCTGCCGCCGGCGCCGTGTCCGTCTTCGATCCCGCCCAGAACCCCGATCTCGCCTTCGACGGTCACGCCCACGGCGTGAGCCGCATCGACAACCTCCTTGGTGACTTTGACGTTGTAGGCGTAGTCGCTGGGGCTCTTCCCGTCCTCGGTCAGCGAGCCGTCCATCATCACGCTGGTGAAGCCCTGGTCGATCGCGCTCTTGCACGTGGCCGGGCTGTTGCCGTGGTCCTGGTGCATGGCGATCGGGATCTTGGGATACAATTCAGCCGCGGCGAGCATCAGGTGACGCAAATAGGCATCGTTGGTGTACTTGCGGGCGCCGCGGCTGGCCTGGATGATCACCGGGCTGTCGGTCTCCTTGGCGGCTTCCATGATCGCCTGGATCTGCTCCATGTTGTTGACGTTCAGGGCGGCGACGCCGTAGTTGTTCTCGGCGGCGTGGTCCAGCAGGATACGCATGGGTACGAGTGGCATTTCAGTAGGTCTCCTCAAAAACAGTGTGGCTTCGTTACAGTCGCCGTCGGCCGGCTGGGGCTTGCGGGCGCCCCGGCCCCTGCAGGCGACGCGAGAAGTCTACCAACATTCTGTCCCGATTGCATCTTCCTCCAATGCGTTGTCAGGCCTAGCCGTGATTCGGGTCTATGCCTGCGGGTTTGGCATCGGCCGCGGGGGTTGTGCTTATCTGGCGGGGGTCGGACCTTCCCATCGTTAGTAGCGCATCAGGCACCGTGGCGCATAGGCCTACTGTCCAAACCACCCATTCTGGCCCTTCCATCGGTTTCCCGGCTCCGGTGCGACTCTTGGTTTTTGGCATTTTCAGACATCTTGTCATCACCGAACCGGGCGGGTTCGCTGTTTCGGTCCTCTGTCATATACTGACACTGTGTCTAGAAGTCTGCCGAATCCGATAACGGACGTAGCCCGACGGTTTCTAGTCCCCCGCAATCCTACCCATCGTCAGTACGAGGCCTTGTGAGCCTGTTTCGTCGAAGGGCTGGCCTCAGGGTAGGTGGCCCGGCGATTCGGATAGACGGCCGGCAGTTTCCGGGTCCTGTGTCACGCCTTCCGTCGAGATCCGGATCGCGAGTTCTTCCTGCCGCCGGCCAAAGGGCCCAAAGCCGCCCCCAAGATGGACCGCGTCGGGCCACAGGTGGTGGCTCTGCGCAAGCGGAACCTGTCCATGTATGACATCCGCGAGGTCCTGGAACGCGAGGGGCACAAGGTCAGCCCGGCGGCCATCGCATGTTGGCAGCCCGGTGAAGCCCGATCAGACGTGGAACAGGCCAACATCTGGGAGACCGCGAGTCAAGCAGACGGCTGACCCGTTGTTGGCCTTCGGTGGGATAGTCTGGACCACCTTCTCAGAAGCGCCCAGAGTGTCGCGCGCATAAGGTGCAGTGTCCTTCTTCTTTCGTTCGACAGAAGTCGTCCATCGGCCTATACTTGCCGGCATCCGCAGTGCAAGGAGCGGCGCGACGGCATGCTCGTTTCTACGGGCGACCTCCGGCTCAGAAAGGAGATGGCGGGCATGAGACGAAGCTTGATCTGGGCGGTTGGGGCAATCACGGCGGCTCTCACATCGGTCGCGCCGGCCGTGGCCGCAGATGGCGACACTACGCGTCACGGTGAGCTGTGGGTGACCTATGACGGCTCTGACGGTCCGGGCAAGGGCAAGCACGTCGTTCTGATTTCGGGCGATGAGGAGTATCGCTCGGAGGAGGCGCTCACCCAGCTCGGCAAGATCCTTGCCAGGCACCACGGCTTCAAGTGTACGGTGCTCTTCGCGGTGGACCCCAAGGGCGGCACGATCGATCCCACGGTTCTGGACAACATTCCAGGCCTTGAGGCGCTCGAGAAGGCCGACCTCATGATCATCGCCACGCGATTCCGCGATCTGCCCGACGAGCAGATGAAGTACATCGACGCATACGTGTCATCGGGCAAGCCGATCATTGGAATGCGGACGGCGACGCACGCGTTCAAGATCGCCAAGGGCAAGACCTACGAACGGTACAGCTTCGACAGCAAGGTGGAAGGCTGGGACGGCGGGTTCGGCCGTCGCATTCTCGGTGAAACCTGGATCAGTCACCACGGCCATCACGGCAAGCAGAGTTCCCGCGGCGTCATCGCCCCGGGGATGAAGGATCACCCGATCGTCCGCGGCTGCGAGGACATTTGGGGGCCCACCGACGTTTACACCGTGCGTCTGCCGCTCGACGGAAAAGGGACGGAAAAGGGGACAGGTCCAATTTGGGCGAAGCCCCCTTCGGGCCGTTCCGGCAAATTGGACCTGTCCCCTTTTCCGTCCTCCGGGCCGTCCCGGCACATTGGACCTGTCCCCTTTTCCATCCTAGTTCTGGGCCAGGTTCTGGAGGGCATGAAGCCGACCGACAAGCCGGTTTCAGACAAGAAGAACGATCCGATGATGCCCGTCGCCTGGACCCAAACATATCAGGGCGCTAAGGGCAAGGCCGGCCGTGTGTTCACGACCACGATGGGAGCCGCAACCGACCTGGAGAGCGAGGGCCTGCGTCGACTGCTGGTCAACGCCGCCTACTGGTGCCTCGGCATGGAAGAGAAGATTCCCCCGAGGGCCAAAGTGGAGATCGTCGGCGAATACAAGCCGTCGCCCTTCGGCTTCGCAGGCCACAAAAAGGGCGTCAAGCCGGCCGACTACGCGATGAAGCGGGCCAGCAGATAATGTGTCCGTCTGATCGTCAGGAGTGCGTCCGTTCCAGGGGGTGGAAAGAGGCTTGGCTTGCACCCGACGGCGTTGAACTGATGAAGAATTGCCCGGGGGTTCGACAGGTCTTTGGAACAGCAAAGACCTCTCCGTGTGCCTGTCCAGATTCTGCGGCGGTGCGGCGATGCTTGGCGAGGCCAGTAACCCGGTGAAGAGATGTGCGACCTGCGGAAAGGACTGCACCGGTGTTCCCCGAGTGAAGAATCGCCAAGGCCGGTATTACTGCCGGGACTGCTACGAGCGTCTCGCCCGGTCCGTGCCTCCTGTAGGCTCAGCCAAGGTTGCGCCGGCGACCGAGCGGGCTCCACCCTCAACAACCGATAGCATTGATTCGGTCGAAAGCTGGCCTTGTCCGAACTGTCGGGCGTCCCTCTCGATCTCTGCCCGGGTCTGCGATCGGTGCGGCTTCGATATCGAGCGGGGTATTGCCAGACCTCGCCCTCGGGCGGATACGCAGGGGACGAAAACCAGGTGCTCTGTGGCCGGCGCGTTCGAGTGGTGTTCCGACCACAAGCTGCTGTTGCTGCTGCTGTCTATTCTTGTCGGCTCGACGATCTTTGCCCA
>CAZTQK010000169.1:6562-12595 GCA_964615635.1 uncultured Planctomycetales bacterium | reverse complement strand
CGTAGGGCCATCCAATCCGCTTGCTTGTCCCGGCCGAGTGGCACGCCGCCAGGATGATCTTCAGGACCTCGCGGCCGTCCTCGCCGGTCTCGATGGGGCTCTCCAACCCGCGGACGCAGCGGCAGAAGTGGGCCATCTCCTGGGGGAAGCCGTAATTCCAGATCTCCTCGAACATGGTGAAGGTGTAGCCCTGGGTGGTGGCGGCCTTCTCGACGGCGTACCCGTAACCCGGCTCGCTGTAGGTCAGCAGGGCGCTGCCGCGGAGCAGGTCGGCCCGGGTGAATCCGCCTGAACCGTAGATCTCGCATCGATCGTCGACGCCGCCTTGCTTGGCCCAACTGTTTTCCGCCAGACCGACCATGCCGCCCTCATACTCGACGATGCACAGGCTGTGGTCTTCGCCCTGCGTCTTGTCGGCGTGCACGTATGTGCCCATTTGAGCGTAGACGCTCTTGACCGGCGGCTTGCCGAAAACCCAGCGGGCGAATTCGATGCTGTGACAGCCCATGTCCAGCAGCACGCCCCCGCCGGAGCGGTTCACATCCCAGAACCAGGGCATGTGCGGGCCGAAGTGCTCTTCGCTCTGCTTGACCAGGAACGCCCTGCCTAAGGCCCCCTCATCGACGAGCGTCTTGGCACGCACATACTTGGGGGCAAAGCACAGTTCTTCGGCGTACATGAGCAGAACACCGGCCTGGCGGCAGGCGGCGATCATCCGGTCGGCCTGTTCGAGCGAGCGACACAGCGGCTTCTCGCAGACCACGTGTTTGCCGGCCTTGGCGGCCGCGACCGCCACCTCGGCGTGCAGGTCGTTGGGCACGCAGAGGTTGACCATCTCGATGTCCTTGTTGGCCAGCAGATCGCGGTAGTCGTCGAAAGCCTTCGGGATGCCCCGCTCCTCGGCAAACCTCCTCGCCACACCCGGCGGTGTGGAGGCCACGGCCACCACTTCGCCCTCTGGGATCATCTTGAAGGCGGCAGCGTGGATGTCCGCGATGAAACCCGAACCGATGAGGCCAACCTTCACTTTGGACATAGTTGTTCCTCCTGCAGAAATCAGAAAGGACCGTTGTCCGCGTTGTCATCCGAAGCTCGATCCGAGCGTCCTTCTTTGTTATCCGATTTGGTCCAGTCCCACGGCCTGTCTGCATCAGGGGACAGTCGCGGGATCGGGATTACCAGAGGTTCTGCCGGTTTCCTGCCGACCGACCAGGCCACCCAGACACTCTTGGCAATCCCCCAGCCCACCAGTGCGGGCAGCACTCCAAGAATTGGCGGCAAGGTGAAATTGGCCTTGCAGCCCGTGAACAGCCCGAAGACACCCAGGATGAGCAGAGCGATGCCGAGGAGCATCGCCGGCACGGCGCAGATGCGGTCAAACAGATTCATGGGCAGTCCCCTGCAAGCAACGCTCTATGATATGGAAACAGCCATGCCTTGCTCTGCACTTCGCTGCTCGGCAAGGGCGATGGCCACTGAATCCCGGCTCTCCTGCGGTGTGGTCAGCTTCGGGTCCTGGTTCTGCTCGATGCAACTGACGAAATAGTCGATTTCGGCGTGATAGCCGTCTTCGGTCGGGATGTCGGGCGTAACGGGGTCCTTGCCGTTTTCGTAGACCGCCGGCGGCTTGCCGGTGTTCATGTCCCAGTGAACGCCGCCGTTCTCAAAGACGGCCGTGAAGCCCATATTGAAGCCGAAGTTGCCGGGCATGTCACACCCTCCCTCGACCTGCACCAGCGGCACGGCGTCGTAGTACCACTGGGCATGGATGCGATCGCAACTGCCGTTGGGCTTGATGTGGCCTTGGGCACACACGGCCTTCGGCTTGCCGAGAAGCCCGAGCACGAAATCGACATCGTGTACGTGCAGGTCGAGAACGGCCCCGCCCGAAAGCTTCGGATTGAGCACCCAGTTGTTCAGCGTGTAGCCGGGCGTAGCCGCCTGGCGGCGCAGATGGAGGACTTTCAACTGACCGTATCGACGGTCCTCGAAAACCTGCCGAAGCAAGCGGTATTCCGGCCAGAAGCGAATCACCTGGGCGATCATGAACTTGCCCTTCGATTTGGCGGAAGCGGCCAGCATGGCGTCGCAGTCGGCGACCGTCAGGGCCATGGGCTTCTCACAGAGCACGTGCTTGCCGGCCAGCAGAGCCGCCAGGGTGATCTCCTTGTGCAGCGGCGTCGGCACGCAGATGTCCACCGCGTCCACCTTCCGGTCGGCGATGAGTTCCTTCCAGTCGGAGTATCGCTGCAGGTGGCTGACGTCCCGCTTGGAGCCCTTGGAGTCAGCGATGTTGCCGCCGACCTTGGACCAGTCGCCCTCGCGGCGATCAGGCTCCTTGTCGCAAAGAATGAGCGTCACCCGATCCTTCATTTTCTCGTACTGGTTGAAGTGGTTGCGCCCGATGAAACCGGCGCCGATCAAGCCTACGCGAATCATGAGATCTCTCCGTAACAGAAGGAACCACGGGGATAAACCCCGTGGCTCGTTGAGATCGCGGTCAGAGACCGCTCCCACTGCCGCTCCACCAAGTCAATTCGTATCAGTGACATCCACTGCCCTACGTCTTCTGGCGGCATCGTACACGGATCAGATCGCTGGCGAAAGTGGTCCGGCCGCGTTACATTTTCGCGTCATGAGAAACACTATCATCAACACCAGCATCGTAACAGGACTATTCAGCATGACCGCCTTCGCCGCCGACATCCCGTGGCCCGAGCACCCGCGTCCGGACTTCCAGCGGAGCCCGTGGGTCAACCTTAACGGCCAGTGGGACTTCGATTTCGACCCGCAGGATGCCGGCGAAAAGGAGCAGTGGTTTGCCCCCGGCAAGCACGCGTTCTCGAAGAAGATCACCGTGCCGTTCCCCTGGGAGAGCAAGCTGAGCGGCATCAGCGACAAGGACTACAAGGGCGTGGCCTGGTACTCGCGCGAGATCACCCTGCCCGATGGCGAAGGCTGGAAGGGCAAGGATGGCTGGCTGATCGTCGGGGCGTGTGACTGGGAAGCGAAGGTATGGGTCAACGGCAAGCCGGCCGGCGAGCACGTCGGCGGCTATCTGCCGTTTGAGGTGAACCTGTCCCAGTTCGCCAAACCCGGCGAGAAGGTCGTAGTTGTCATCCGCGCCAAGGATGTCACCGACGATCAGCAGCCCACCGGCAAGCAGATCGGCTGGTACACCCGCACCAGCGGGATCTGGCAGACGGTGTATCTTGAACCCAGAGGCCGCGACTGCATCAGGAGCATTCGGATAACACCGGATGTCAAGGTTGGCGCGGCGAAGTTCTCACTGAGGCTTCGCCTTATCGGCCAATACACGCTGACGCTGACCAGCCCCGACGCGTCCTTCGATCCGGTATCGATTGACGTCAAGCTCGAACACACAATGGGCGAGGGCGCTTGGGGCGAGGCGACGGTCAGGATTAAGGAGCCAAAGCTCTGGTCGCCGGACTCACCAAAGCTCTATCCTGCCGCACTGGAGTTGCTGAGAGACGGTCAGGTCATGGACCGTGTCGAGACCTATTTCGGCCTCCGCGAGATCACTGCCGCCAAGGCCCCCGGACGCGACTACAAATACGTCTACCTGAACGGCAAGCCGATCTACCTGGCCGGGGCGCTGCACCAGTCGTTCCACCCGGACGGGATCTATCAGTATCCCAACGATGCGGTGATGCGCAGCGATTATGAGCTCTGCAAGAAGATCGGCATCAACTTCCTGCGGATCCACATCAAGATCCCCGTGCCGCGCGAGCTGTACTGCGCCGACAAGCTGGGCGTGATGATCATGCAGGACATGCCCAGCTTCTGGAACAACAGCGGGCAGGCCCGCAAGTGGTACGAGGAGATGCTGCACGGGGCGATCTCCCGCGACTTCAATCACCCGGCCATCTTCTCCTGGGTGGATTTCAACGAGACCTGGGGCCTGGACAATCCAGGCCCATATGACGCGGAACGCCAGCAGTGGGTCGAGAAGATATACAAGCTCACCAAGTCGCTGGACCCCGCCCGCCTGGTCGAGGACAACTCGCCCTGCAAGTACGACCACGTGGTCACCGACATCAACTCGTGGCACTTCTATATCAACGATTATGAGCAGGCCCGCAAGCACATCCAGGAAGTCGTGGACAAGACCTATCCGGGCTCGACCTTCAACTACATCGGCGGCCGCAAACAGGACGACGCTCCGCTGATGAACAGCGAGTATGGCGGGATCAGTGCCGGTCACGGGGATCAGGACATTTCCTGGTGCTTCAAGTACCTCACGAATGAGCAGCGGCTGCATGACAAGATCTGCGGCTATATCTACACCGAGCTGTCCGACATCGAGTGGGAGCACAACGGCTACGTCAACTACGATCGCTCGCCCAAGGAATACGGTTACGACTTCTGGCACCCGGGCTTCACGCTTGCGGACATCAACAGTCCCGACTTTGTGGTCATCGATGCCCCGCCGATGATCGAACTGAAGGATGGCCAGACCCGCGAGGTCCCCATCAAGGTCAGCCACTGGTCGGACAAGCAGGCCAAGGCGTTGACCCTCCGCTGGCGGGTGGACTGGGTCGACCTGGACGGGGTGAAGTGGGAGGGTGAGAAGTGGGAAACGCAGCCGGCCGTCTGGAAGCAGTATGAGGTCGTCGATCAACCCGCGATCAAGGTTTCCGCGGAAGCGGGCATGGGGTCGGCCGTGGGGGCCCTGCTGGTCGAACTGGTCGACGGCGAGGTCGTCTTGGCTCGCAACTACGTCAACCTGCTGGTGCAGCGGAGCCTTCCGGCGGTGCAAGTGATGAGCAAAGCACGCTTCCTGCGTTTCCGGCCGGGCGACTTCTCCGCCTGGCAGTGGCAGGAGAGCCAGGCCGCGATGCCCGCGGCCGTCAATACCGAAAAAGTGTGCATTCGCGGCAGCGGCTACATCGAGTACCAGATCGACACCAATATCAAGAACGCCGACGAGTTGGTCGGCCTCTATCTGACGGCCGAGCTGTCGGCCAAGGCAGGCGACGAGAAGTTGGACTGGCCGGAGCGGAAGAAAGACGTCGACTACCCGCAGACCGATGTGAAGAAGTGGCCGACCGATCTGCGGATCAGCATCAACGGCGTGGAGGTCCATCGCTCAACCCTGCCCGACGATCCGGCCGACGCACGCGGAGCGCTGTCGCATCATCGGCAGTACCACCCCGGTTCATACGGGTTCCTGGTTGCAGTCGATGTCCAGGACGAGTCAACGGTCAAGAGAGTCTTCGAAGCCGCCAAGGACGGCGTCCTGACCATTCGCTTCGAGGTTCCCGCCGACGCAAAGAACAAGGGCGGCCTGGCGATCTTCGGCGACAGTCTGGGGCTCTATCCGGTCATGCCGACGCTCGTCGTCAATTCCAGGAACGAGATGCCGCCGTTGCCGGCGACGTTTGCCCCACCCGCCACCGCGGCGGTCAACCGGTTCGTCGATCGGGCCAAGGCGCTTCTGCCCACGGCCGAGAGCGGCGGTCACGCCTGGCGATGGACCACGGACAAGCCGGGCAACAAGTGGAATCACCCGGATTTCGATGACGGACAGTGGAAGACCGGCAGGAGCGGCTTCGGCAAAGAGGGCACACCCAACGCGATCATCACAACGCCCTGGACAAGCCAGGACATCTGGCTGCGGACCGAGGTGACGATCGAAGATCCGGCTGCAATCGCCGCCGGCCAATGGCGGCTCTACCATGATGAGAACTGCGAAGTGTTCGTCAACGGCACGCAGGTCATCAGGCAACGGGGCTTCGTCACGCAGTACAAGGACGTACCCCTCGGCCGCGAGGCCCTGTCCGCCCTGCGTCCCGGCAGAAACACCATTGCCGTCCACTGCCGTCAGACCGAAGGTGGGCAGTATATCGACCTGGGGCTAACGGTGATGATGAAATAAGCGGCGCCGCACGGGGGGCCGTGTACCACTGCCGTGTTGAGCAGTGCAGGGTATGGAGCTTTGGTGTGCCACTGCTCTGTTGAGCAGTGCAAGGGTGTGAAGTCTCCGTGTGCCACTGCTCTATTGAGCAGTGC
>CAZTQK010000169.1:6386-6462 GCA_964615635.1 uncultured Planctomycetales bacterium | reverse complement strand
GGGTGTGAAGTCTCCGTGTGCCACTGCTCTATTGAGCAGTGCAGGGGCGTGAAGTCTCCGTGTGCCACTGCTCTAT
>CAZTQK010000169.1:0-6286 GCA_964615635.1 uncultured Planctomycetales bacterium | reverse complement strand
TGAGCAGTGCGAAGGGTGTGAAGTCTCCGTGTGCCACTGCTCTATTGAGCAGTGCGAAGGGTGTGAAGTCTCCGTGTGCCACTGCTCTATTGAGCAGTGCAAGGGTGTGAAGTCTCCGTGTGCCACTGCTCTATTGAGCAGTGCAGGGGCGTGAAGTTTCCGTGTGCCACTGCTCTATTGAGCAGTGAATGAGCAAACGGCATGACCGCGCATCACCGAAAGACACGCGAAGCCTGGGACGAACCCGGTCATGCCCATTTCGTGACCTATTCCTGTGTGCGACGTTTGCCGCTGCTCTCCAAAGATCGAACACGACGATGGGTTGTCGAAGCGATCGAATGCGTGCGGAGTGAATTGCGGGTCGCCGTCTGGGCGTACGTGATTATGCCCGAGCACGTGCACCTGTTGATCCGCCCTCAAGACGCCCGATTTCAGATGCGCCGTATTCTCGCGGGTCTCAAGCGGAGCGTGTCGGACAACGCGAAGCGCCATCTGGAAACCGAGGGGCGCACCGATTGGCTGCGGCGATTGACCGTTTCATACCCTTCGAGGCAGGTGTTTCGGTTCTGGCAGCCCGGCGGGGGATTCGATCACAATGTTTTCCGTGAGAAGACCGTGCCCGCGGTCATCGATTACATCCAGGCCAATCCGGTTCGTAGAGGACTTGTCAGGTCGCCAACAGACTGGGAATGGTCGAGCGCTCGGTTCTGGGCGGGGCACCCTGACGTGCCGATTCGAATGGACTCGCCCAACTCCTGAGCGGTCAGCACTGCTCAATAGAGCAGTGGCACACTGCGTGTTTCCTCAGGCGACGTGCAATAGAGCAGCGGCACACGGCTGTCATTCCGCCGTGAACGCGTGCTTGCCGCCGGTCAGTGCTTTTCGGGGCAGCTCTGGGCTGTCGAGCATACCGGTCACGCGCCTCGGCAGCTTGATTTGCAGATCCATACCACCTCGCCTTCGCCGCTGCCATTCCACCACAATCGGTCCTCGAGGTGACGGGTATCGCACCCTTGCCCAATCCAGGTCGAACATCCGTGGGGCGATCCGCACGGTCTCGAAGCCGGGTGAGGTCGGAGCAATGCCACCGATCTGTTCGGAGAGGTGATAGGTCGGGCTGGCCGACCAGGCGTGGCACGCACTGGTGTCTCCATAGGACTTCGGCCGGTGGTTCCAGGACTCGTACCAGGTGGTCGCTCCGTCGTCGAGCATCCGACCCCAAAGCTTGCGGATGCCGACCAGGGCCTGGGCAGCATACCCGGCTTGGAACAGCGCCTGCAGTACGTAGGCATAAAAGAAAGGCGACGCGATCGGATGGTTGGCGCCTCGCCGCTGGATGTTGCCGCCGCTGTTGGTCTCAAACAGCCTGTCGTGGTTCTCGAGAATCCAGGCCACGCGTCGACCGATCTGGCGGTGCCAGCGCTTCTGCACGCCGGTAAGGATTGCATAGGCGTTCGCGTGCTGGGCGACTTGCCTGTGCAGTCGGCCTCTCGCTTCACTGAAACCTTCCCAGAACCGTTTGCCCTTGGCGTCCCAGAACACACGCACAATCGCCCGCTCGACCTTGGCCGCCATGGCACGGTACTTGCGAGCTTCTGCGTCGCGACCCAGGTGCCGGGCCATTCTTGAGGCGATCTGCAGAGCCTCGAGGTGCTGGAGGCTGAATGTCGCGTTGTAGCCTGCCTTGAACAGCGGGGCCCAATCCAGAAACAACCATATCCCGTGACCGGGGAAACCGCACAGGTGCCTCTTGCCCGCATGGTCCTCGAACCACTTCAGTGCTCTGACCACCGCCTCGAAATGCTCGCGAACGGGAGAGTCGTCACCTGTGTAGACGTAGTAGTCCCAGAGCGAGCAGATCCAGACCAACGTGTAATCCGGCAGAATGCAGCCATGGGCCTCGGTGGGAAACAGGCCGTAGGTCAGGCCGTTGTGGATCTGTGACTGGGCTGCCTGCGAGAGGCCTCTTCGGAACAGGGCATGGTCGCCGAAGACCGCCATGTTGACCCGCCATTGGATACGCGCATCGCCCCACCATTGGGCCTGCTCGCGCCATGGACAATCCATGTACGCGTCGTGCATGCAGAGTTGTTCGGTCCAGACGCCCGTCTCCCAGATGCGATTGAGCAGAGGGTCACTGCATTCAAATGAGCCTTGCCGCTCGACCGGGTAGCTTGTGAACATGTAGTCGATGTCATACACCTTCAAAGGCCGGCGGACGTTCCGGAAGACGGCCAGGACGTAGCGGAACCCCTTCCAGGAGAAGAACTGATGCTGCTGACGCCCTTTGCGGCAGCGGTAGCGGTCCGAGACGCTGTTGAGCACGCCGGTGCCTGCCCGAACGATCGCGTCCTTGTTCGGGCCAACATGCTCGCAGTAGTGAAAATCGATGATCTCACCGCCGGCGGCTTCGATGTCGATTTGAAGGAAACCGCACGTCTCGCGGCCGGCGTCCAGCACGATGGCATGGAACCGATCGGGCCCCGTCGGCCGGACCGTCATGCAGCTCGCGGTTCGTTGAGGGTGCCAAGAGGCCGCTTCGTCTTTGAAGATAACTCGCCGGGCCGGGATGCGCCGTTCGTCGGCCAGCAGGCAGCCGATGTCTTCACACTCTTGCCAGTTTCTCCCGTTGCGGCCGATGAAACGACTCAGAACACCGGCAAAGCGAGCGGGCGTCTCTCGCTCGAAGGGAATGCCGCGCGGCTCAACTGTCTGCGCGGGCATGATCGCAACCTCGCCTCGAAGATGGGCGGACGGCCAGTCGCTGTCGTCGAACTGCGGCTTGGCCCAGTCGGGAATGTCCCTGGAAGCGTCGAAGTGTTCCTGGAACCCGAGTTGCACCGTGTAACGGGCGGTCCGGCGGTTGTAGGCCTCCGAGCGGATGCCTTTCCAGTTCCAGTCGGTGGAAACGGCGACTGCTTTCCTGCCGCTCATCCGTACCTGTCCGTCAAGCAGAAAGCCCCATCCCCCGCGCTCGATCGATTGGAAAGTGCTCTCGCCATAATGGTGGGCCAGGGCGGCGATCACATTCTTGCCCCGCCGCAGCCAGGGAGCCAGGTCGATCGCGTCGTATGACTGAAAGCGCGGGTCGCAGCGGGCCGGTCCGCGGCAGACAAACTGTCCGTTGACATAGAGCACATACCGGTTGTCGGCGGTGACTCGAACATGGGCGGATACGGGGGCCCTGCTCAATCGGAAAACCTTGCGGAGGCAGACGTACTCGTTGCGGTGCTCGTGAGCCAGCCCCGGGCTACCCCAGATCCAGAGGCCGTGCCATTGGTCCGGCCTTTGCCGCCCGCTATGTGCCATGCACCGTCTCCGCGAAGAGCGCCGGCCGGCTTGGCCGTGAGGGCAGGCCCGGCCCAGACGCTCGTACTGTATCCTAGGTTCGGATGCAAAGCTGTCAATCGCGTGAAAGCGGAACATCTGCCGAGGTCATTTGTGGCCCTGTCACTCCTCTTGGCACGCTGTTCTCTTGGCCCTATCCCGGCCGGTCGGATTGCCTGCATTGCGAATCGAGTACTGGATCATGGCAGACGCTCGATACGATGACTATGCCCACCACGTTCCGGACGGCGTCGAGACCCAGGGTCGTGCCCCTGAGAGGCTCGTGAAGCGGTTGCTGCTGCTCAAGATCGAGACACCCTCATGGGGTGATGTCAAAACCGAGGCGAGGTTCGGCAGGTTCTTCCGGACGGCGGCCAGAACGATCATTGAGAAGGTCGACGCCGCGGAGCAAGTACACAAGCTCGCCGCGGCTGACTGGGCCTTCCGAGCTTAAAGCTACTGGGAGGCCGCTTTCGATAGGCCGACACGGATCGACGGGCTTGACGTTGTACGCCGTTTCCAACGTTTCTCACCGTATTCTTATCTTCTGTCTGTATGCTGCACACCCGTGGAGCCCTGGGCGGTCTGGGCTCCCGGTGATGAAACGGCGGCCGAATAGGGCCCGGTGATACGCAAGTCACTTTTGAGAAAGGAGTTAAGTCATGAAGAGAACGTTGACGCTGTTGAGTCTCGTCGCACTGGCGGTGACGGTGGGCGTCGTGATGGCCGGAGACGCGCGAAAGCTGTCGCTGGATCAGATCCCTGCGGAGGCCCGGGAGGCGCTGCTGCACTTGGCTGGCGGGACGCAGATCGTCGCCGTCGAGCGGGAGAAGGAACACGGGATGGAACTGTACGAGGCCGAGTGGAAAAAGGGCGATGGCCTGGAGGCCGAGGCCAAGGTCATGGCTAACGGCGATCTCGTGGAGATGGAAGAGGAGATCGACGCTGCCGCATTGCCTGCCAATGTGAAAGCTGCCGTGGCGAAGCGCTTCCCCGCCGGGGCCAAGCTGGAGTGCGAGAAAGTGACCATGCTCATGTACGAGATCGAGGCCAAGGTCAACGGCAAGGAGAGGGGCATTCTTGTGCTGGCGACCGGCAAGATCCTCGGGAAGGCCCTGGAAGGTGACGACGACGATGAAGATGACGGAGATGACGGCGAGGATGAGCAGCGCGTCTCGCTGGACCAGCTGCCCCCGGCGGTGAAGGCGACCATTCTGGCCGAAGCCAAGGGGGCGCAGATCAAGGAGATAGAGCGAGAGACCACCAGGAATGGGGCGGTCTACGAGGCCGAGTGGGTCGAAAACGGGCACGACGTCGAGATCAAGGTCGCACCGGACGGCAAGCTTCTTAAGCGGGAGGTCGAGCAGGAGGACGACGCAGACGACGACGATGATGACGAGAACGATGACGACAAATAAGCCGAGCATTCCTGGCAAAGGTGCTTGCGGCCTCAAAGGCGCCATGCCATGCTGGTGTTATGCGCATCCTTCTCGTCGAGGACTATGAACCGCTGCGGACGTCGGTGAGCCAAGGGCTCCGCGAAGCCGGCTTCGCCGTGGATGTTTCGGCGGACGGCGAGGAAGGATTGTGGTATGCGGAGTCCTGCGACTACGACGTCATCATTCTGGACATCATGCTCCCTGTCGTCGACGGGCTGACGATCCTGAAGCAGATTCGGCATTCGGGCAGTGCAACTCCCGTCCTGCTGTTGACAGCCAGGGACACCGTTCAGGACCGCGTCAAAGGTCTGGATCTTGGTGCGGACGACTACCTGGTCAAGCCCTTTGCGTTCGAGGAGCTTCTGGCCCGGGTGCGGGCTCTGGTGCGCCGCAAGTACGCCGCCAAGGACCCCGTGCTGAGTATCGAGGACCTGGAAATCGACACCGCCCGGCGCACCGTTCGCCGTGGGGGTCGGGCCCTCGATTTGACGGCGAGGGAGTATGCCTTGCTCGAGTTTCTGGCTTTGCGGGCCGGTGAGGTTGTCTCGCGAACGGATATTTGGGAGCACCTTTACGAGTTCGACGCCTCGGTGGAGAGCAACGTTGTCAACGTCTACATCGGTTACTTGCGTAGGAAGATCGAGCAACCGGGGATGCCCCGCCTCATCCACACTCGCCGAGGTCAGGGCTACGTGCTGGGACGATAGAAGTGCGAACGCTGCGCTCGCGACTACTGATCGGAACGGGGCTCGGTGCCATGGCGGTGCTGCTGGCATCCGGCATACTGCTGTATGCCCTGGTTCGCAGCGCATTGTGGCGGGAGTTTGACGAGTCGCTGGCCGCCAAGGCCCGCTCGCTTGCGGCGATGGCCGAGCAGGAGCACGGCAGAATTGAGCTGGAGTTCGACGATGCCAATCTCCCGGAGTTCAGGTCGTCGGATCGCGCGGAGTTCTACCAGGTTCGGGCGTCGGGGTCTGGGACGATTGCCCGTTCCGCCTCGCTTGAAGGCCGCGATCTGGTCGAGATTGAAGGCCCCGTTGACCGGCCGGTCTTCGCATCGACCGTCTTGCCCGATGGCCGACGAGTCCGCGTGGCGGGCGTCCGTTTCACACCGCGTCAGGAGAACGGCAGCAAGCGATCCAGAGAACCTCTCGTGGTGACGCTCGTTCTTGGTCGCCAGACAAAGGAGATTGAAGCAACCTTGGCTCGGATCAGGTATGTGATGGCAGCGGTGGGGGCTGCTGCGATCGCCGTTTCTCTCGGCGTGCTCGCCTGGTTCGTGCGTCGCGGCCTGCGGCCCGTGGACCGGCTGGCAAGCCAAATCGCAGGCGTGGAGGAATCCGATCTCGGCGTCAGGATCGAGCCTGCCGGCGTGCCGGCGGAACTGCTTCCGGTGATCGACCGCCTTAACGACTTGCTCGAACGGCTGGAGCGTGCCTTTCATCGCGAGAAACGGTTCACGGCGGACGTCGCCCACGAGCTGCGCACCCCTCTGGCCGGTGCCCGCTCGGTGCTGGAAG
>CAZTQK010000168.1:0-12616 GCA_964615635.1 uncultured Planctomycetales bacterium | reverse complement strand
CATCACTGCATGCCAGCCGCTACCCCGACAGGCGGACGGCGCATGAAAGAGACTCGTCATTCCGCAGATGGTAGGTCCCCCGATCTGTCTGGGTCACCCAACCCCGATTCCTGCTGACCGGGCCTTCGTACTCCAGGTAGGCTCGCCGATGGTCTGGCAGACGCTTGGCTGGGATGGTCGCCCATTCCGGGTCGATGGCGGTGGGGTCGGCCGACAGTTGCCAGGTGGTCAGCAAGGACCCGGTGTCCAACATGAGGTCCCAATGGACCCCGTCGGGAGTTTCGTGTCTCAGGAGGACGAAAGCGGCGCCGCGTTCACCCATGAGTCCATTATATGCCGATGTACCCTTGATGCCCCTCCGGGCAGACGATAATATCCCCCACAGACACGGATGATACCCTGCCCGGGTCACGGAGGTTCTGACACATGATGCGATGGACATCGCCCGTAGGAACCATACTGATGGTGGCGGTCGGGCTGTCGCTGCTTGGCGCCATGACCGGTTGCACGCCTGATGTGACGGAGATCCGCAACGTCGGGATCAAGCAGTACCAGGCGGATCGTCAGATCGAGTCCATGGCGACCTTTCGCCGAGCTCTCAAACTGGCACCCAACGATGCGGTCAGCAACTACTACATGGGCCTTCACTACAAGAACCGGGCCGATCGGAAGTTCTCTGAGGGCGACCTGACGGGCGCATACAAGCAGCTCGACACGGCCGTGATGTACTTCAACCAGGCGACCACAAGCGTCCCCAGTTTCCTAGAAGCGATCAGGGAGAAGAAAGACGCGCTCGCTCGCCGCGGGAAGTACGAACAAGCGGTCAACATGGCCGAACGCGTGGCTCAACGGATACCTGGTGACAAGGTGACCCAGTACATCATCCTCGGCAATCTCTATCGCGATGCCGGCGACGCTGACAATGCATTGCGGGCCTACAAGCAAGCACTCGAGATGGATCCCGCCTCCACGCAGGCCCGAGCCGAGGTCGAACGTCTCTACCAGAAAGCCCGCCAGCCCCAGTAGCCGGGGCCGCTCATTGCCCATGCCCGTTAAATGGGATCCGCGACGCGCCCCGCGGTCACCTGTCGCCCTTTTGGGCAAGCAAATCTCTCAGCTTGGCGAAGCTGTCTGCCGGCAGGAGCACTTCGCGGAAAATGGCCTCCATAGTTTCATCGGTGAGCCGCTCGAAATCTCGCGGGCGAGGCGAGACGACCATGCCCGCCAAGTCGGCCGCTCCGGGACTGATCAGCAAGTTACCCTCGCCCGTTCCGTAGAACTGCGGTCGATGCGCGCCTCGCGGAAAGAGCCAGGCAATCCAACGTTCCTCGGTGTACGTGGCGAAGAGGTTGAGCATTGGCTCGGGATCGTCCGGCCGGACCTGCCCCAGAATGATCACCACCTCTCGCAGGGTGGCGGACAACGCATCCTTCGAGTCGCTCATCAGCACGATCGCCGGCGGGCGGTTCGGGCGCGTCACGGCAACCTGAACCGGGTCCTCACGAACCCACTCCAGCCAGCGCGGACCGTTGGCGGGGTCACCCGCCGCCAACTGGGCGGCCAGTTGAGTCTCGAACGGCAGAGCCCCGGCCCGACAGGCCTGCAGATGCAGATGATCGGGGGCGGATGCGCCGCTCTTCGGGCCGTTGTAGAAAACGGTGTACCGGCCGTCGAGATCCCTCGACATGCTGAGCAGACCCTCGATTGCGGGCCCGACCCGCTGCGGCTCGTGATCGATCGCTGCAACGGTGTAGTGCGGCTCAAACAGCGGTGCGGGGTTGCACAGGATCAACCAGCGGTCACGGTAGGGGACCGAAGCCTGGGCAACCGGGCGGTTCTCGGTGCACAGGAAACAGGGACGCTTGGCCAGCGAGTCCGCATCCACCTTGGCTCCGCTGCTCTTGATCCGTGCCGGGTTGCACTGCGCGGTCACCCGCCAACCGTTGACGTGGAATGTTCGCGTCCGCGCCTGCCTCAGCGCGGCCAGCCCCTCCGCCAGCATCTCCCATGTTTCCGCCTGTCGCTGCCAGAGTGTCGAAAGTTGATAGGCCAGTTCACCAGGACTGGTCGCTTGCTGCATGTCCATCGAGGTTTGGTCTCCCAATGATGTCCCCCCGTGACCGGCCGCCCCCCAGGTCGCCCCCCTGTTGGCTCCATGTTAACACGGCTGCCGCCGGAGAGGTAATCCCACGGTCGCACGGGCGTTGCTCCGTCGACTGCCCGCTCGGTCTACTTCCTTCCAGCGATGATCACCAAGTTGTCACGGTGGATCGCCTCGTCGAAGGGTTTTGATCCCAACGCGGCTGCTATATCAGAGGATTTCAGGCCCTTGATCGTGTCCAGTTCGGCCGAGCTGTAATTGGATATGCCGTGGGCGACGATGCGACCATCGGGGTCGGCGATCCGCACGATGCTGCGGCGCTCAAACTTGCCCTCGATGCGGATGACGCCGCGGGCCAACAGGCTCTTGTTCTGTGTGTGTACCGCGTTGGCGGCACCGGCATCGACAACGACGACACCCGTCGGCCGGACAGCCCCGGCGATCCAGCGCTGGCGGGCTGAGAGTTTGCGAGCGGCCGGCGCGAAGATGGTGCCGACTCGCTCACCGCTCAACAGCTTGAGCAGGGCGTCGGGGTGACGGCCGTTGGCGATCACCACGCACTCGCCGGCATCACTTACCATTCGGGCCGCCCCGAGTTTGCTGACCATCCCGCCAGTGCCAAGCGAGGATCGTTCGGCACGGGCCAGCGACACCACTTCCGTATCCACCGCCGGGACCAGGTCGACGAGTTGCCCCTTGGAGTCCAACAAACCGTCAACCACGGTCAACAAGGCCAGCAGGTCGGCACGCAGCAGGTTGGCCACCATCGCCGCGATGGTGTCGTTGTCGGCAAAACGGTCGAGCTCGTCGATGGCCACCGTGTCGTTCTCATTGATGATCGGCACGGCCTTGAGTCGGTGCAGGGCGGAGATGGTATTCGAGATGTTCACATAACGGTTCCGCTGCTCGAAATCCTTTCGCACGACCAGCACTTGCCCGACCAGCAGGTCATGACGGGCAAACTCCCGCTCGTACAGGCTCATCAGCGACGGCTGGCCGATGGCGGCGGCCGCCTGCAGCACCGGCATCGAGCGCGGACGCTTGGCCATGCCGGTCTTGCCCATGCCCGCCCCGACCGCCCCGCTGCTGACCAGCGTCACCTTGACACCGCGTTTGATCAGAGCGGCCAACTGGTCGGCGAGCGACGCGATCACCGCATGGTCCAACTTGCCATGGTCACAGGTCAGCAGGTTGGTGCCCGCCTTGACCACGATGTTGCGGACGCCGGCCATGATCTGCTTACGAAGCGTAGTGCTGGGCACGTTCCATGATCTCCATCAGGTGGCTCACCGTTCGTTCGGTGGCGCCGCGGTTGTGTTTGACGATCTCCTGGCCTCGGCGAGCCATGTCACCCGCGGCGACCGGGTCGTCGAGCAGGTCGCTGACCGCCTCGGCCAGTCGGTTTGCCGCGTCGGGGTCGTTCGAATCGCCCGACAGGATGCGAATCGCCCGCCCGGCGTCAAGACGCTCGACGGCCTCGGCGAAATTCTCCGTGTGCGGGCCGACAACGATCGGCCGGCCCAATCCGGCAACCTCCATCATGTCCGAACCGCCCATGTCCGCCAGTGTCCGGCCCACGAAAACGACATCCGCCAGGGCATAGAACTTGCGAAGCTCGCCCATGGTGTCGCCAAGCCGAACCGCCGGTGAGCCGCCGAGCGTATGTGGTAGGGCAGCGTCGAGGTCGCCACGGCGACCGAGACCTGCCGTATCGTTGAGCGAGGGACTTGACGAGCCGCCGGCTTTATGCCGGCGGTAATCCAGATCCTTGCAAGTGCCACTGGCGGCTTGCGCGCCAGTGTGGTTGGGCGAGGGACTTGACGAGCCGCCGGCTTTATGCCGGCGGTCCTCATCGCATTCGGCGGATTTGCTACCCTCTGGACACCGACTCCGCCGCAGACACTCGAAACCCGACTGCCGGATCAACTCGGCGACCTCGTCGAATCGCTCCGGCTTGCGGGGCACAATCATGAGTTGAAGCTCCGGCCGTCGCTGCCGCAACAAGGCGTAGGCCTTGAGAATGATCGCCTCCTCACCGTCGCCGGTGCTGCCGCAGACCCACACTGGCCGGTTGCGGTCGATGCCCATGGCCCGGGCCAGTTCGTCGCTGCCGGGCAATGAATCGGCCACCTGGGCGGTATCCCACTTCATCGAACCGGTCACGGTGATGCGATCCGCCGGAACGCCCAGCCGCCGGAAACGCTCCGCGTGTTCCTCGGCCAGAGCACCCACCCAGGTCAGCGAGCCGAACATTCTGCGTGCAATCGGCATGACCCAGCGAAATCGCCGCATGCTCTTCTGCTCGGTGAGACGCCCGTTGATGACCACGACGGGGATGCCCCTGGCCCTGGCTTGGGTGATGAACTGGTACCAGATCTCCGCTTCAACCAAGACGATCATCGTCGGAGCGATGCGGTCGAAGGCTCGCCGCACGAACCAACTGAAATCCAGCGGATAACGCACGATGGTCAAGTTTTTGAACAACTTGCGCGCCTGGTCGATGCCGGTATCGGTGGTCGCGGAGATGACGAAGCCAAGATCGGGACGGCGGGCTCGCCACATCTCCACCAGCCCGCGGATCGAGTTCATCTCGCCCATCGAGACGGCGTGGATCCACACTCGAGGCCGCCCCGGCGGCAACTGCGGCAGAAACCCACGCCGCTGGCCCCAGTCGCGCCGATATTTGCCCGTCCGCCACGAACGATAAGCGACGATCGGCGCAAACACCGCCGCCGCCAGAAGATAGCACAAATCAACGACCCAACGCATGGGGCTATCATAGCCACTCTTCTGGCCGAGAAAAGCGATTGCCTACCAGTAGGGCCGACGCCCTCGTCGGCCATGTCGAAACCCGACCAGCCACTCTGCGGAAGAAGGCGGATACCTGTTGCCCGCAAGTGCAATCCGCCGACTGTGGCCAATTCGGTCGGACGCGCTCGGCTCGCAATTTGAGAGCAAGATTTGAGGAGCGAATCTCGGATTTCGATTTGACAAGGGGCCGGAAGCGTGTATACTGTACCATGTGAGCTAGTACAGAGGACTCTCGGTCATGCTCCTGACATTTCGCATTGTAACTAATGCATCTATCGCGATTTATCGTCAGATCATTGACCAGGTGCGGCATGGCGTAGCCACCGGGAGCCTGCGCGTGGGCGATCAGCTTCCTAGCGTGCGGGGGTTGGCGGAGCACTTGGCCGTCAACCCCAACACGGTGGCCAAGGCCTACGCTGAGCTGGTTCGCGACGGAGTCGTTGATTCGCAGCACGGCAAGGGCTTCTTCATCGCCGATCGCCGGCAGGTTTTCTCTCAGGACGAATGCGATCGTCGCTTGGAGCACGCCCTGAATGCCCTCCTGAGCGAAGCCCTCGTCTTGAACTTCACTCCCGACCAGATTCGGCGGGCCGTGGACCGCAAGCTGGCGGAGATCACCGCCGCCCGTTCGACTGAGCAGAGGACAGAGTCATGAGTGAGCATGTGATCGAAACCAGGGGGCTGACGCGCTACTTCGGTTCGAGGGCAGCCGTTTTGCAGGTTGATCTGCAGGTACCGCGAGGAGGCGTCACTGCGCTTGCGGGCCGCAACGGCGCCGGCAAGACAACGCTGATTCGCATGCTGCTCGGTTTGCTGGAGCCGACGCGCGGCTCGGCCACCGTGCTCGGTCATGACTGCCGCCACCTGCCGCCTGATGTGCGAGGCCGGGTCGGCTATCTGGCTGAAGGCCATCACGTCTACGGCTGGATGCGTGTGGGCGAGTGTGGCCGGTTCCAGTCGCGGTTCTACCCTCGGTGGAATGAAGAAGTCTTCCGGGGCGTGATCGATTACTTCCGTCTCTCGCCAAAGTCCCGTGCGAAGAATCTCTCTCGCGGCGAGCGGGCAGGCCTGTGCCTGGCACTGACGCTGGCTCCGGAGCCCGAGTTGCTCATCCTCGACGATCCGGCTCTCGGGCTGGACCCGGCCGCAAGACGAGCTTTGGTCGAGGCCATCGTCTATGTCACGCGCCAGGCCGAGCGCACGATTCTTCTCTCATCGCACCTGCTGGCCGACGTCGAGCGGGTCGCCGACCGGATTGCGGTTATCGACAACGGGATCCTGCGGGCCTCCTGTTCGCTGGAAACGTTCCGCAGCCGTGTCCGCCGGTTTGTCCTGCGATTCTCGAAGCCCCCGCCGGAGTCGCCGGCCATTCCCGGTCTGCTGGACAGCGCGCGGACCGACAATGAGTTGGCCTTGACCATCGCCAATTCGGATCAGAGCACGGAGCAGGCGCTGGCCGGCTTGGGGGCCGAGCGCATCGAAGACGTACCTATCGGCCTTGAAGACGCGTTCATCAGCTACGTGGGCGACCGCGGGCGGCGCAATTTCTTCACGCAGGACTGCGGGGTGTCGGCATGATTGCCATGATTTGGAAAGAACTACGCGAGAATCTCAAGTGGGCGGTGCTGTGGATGATTCCCCTGACGATCGGCATGGCCCTTGCGGCGATGAACGAATGGGACTCACTGTGCAGTGACTCCTTTATCGCTCTCACGCTGTGTGCCACCTGCGCCGGGGGCTTTCTGCTCGGCCTGGGACAGGTGGTGCCGGAGCGGGCCCGCGATCAATGGGCCTTTTTGATGCACCGGCCGTTGTCGGCGACGCGCATCTTCCTCAGCAAGGTCATCGCCGGTCTGGGGCTGTACCTCGCGACGATGCTCATCCCGCTGTTCCTGGCGGCCTTCTGGGTTTCTCGGCCGGGGCGAATCCCAGCCCCCTTCGACTGGCGGATGACGTCCGCCGGCGTGGTGCTGATCCTGAACGGTATACTCTACTACTTCTCAGGTCTGATCATCGGCACTCGCCGGGCTCGCTGGTACGCGAGCGCCATCTTGCCCCTCTCAATCGCTGTCCTTCCAACCTTCTACGTCTTCTATGTCGCGGAGTCGTGGCAGGCCCTGTCGATCATCGTCATCGCTTTGGCGATCGTGGCGCCGGCTGCCTGGGGCAGTTTCACGTGCGGCGGCCAGTATCGATCGCAGCCGCTCGTGGCCCGAGCCGCACTCGGGCTGACCATCGTCTGCGGATTCATGATGATATCTTCGGTGCTGGAGGTGGCCCTCGCATACTGGGGCAAGGCGTATGAGCAGGAGTCACCATCATGGTCCTCTTATACCCTCGGCAGCGAAGGTCAGATCGTACGCGTGACGCAGGATCCCGAGACGCGAGCTCAGACGGTAACGGACCTGGAGGGCAAGCCCGCGGCCGTGGGGCCGAACGTGCCGACGCACGCCCTGCGAGGCTGGCACTTCAATGAACCATATTACTTCGCTGGTCGCGTTTTCTCAGCCGATCGCTATGTGCGGCTCATTCCTTCGGGCGGTCCTGGCGACGAGCATGTGCAGTGGTACTATTCCTATCGCGAGGGGCTCCTTCTGGGATACGACACGGTCAAAAGAGAGTTGGTGGGCTCGATTGGCCCGGGGGGGTTCGTGCCTGCCGGACAGCAGCCGAAAGAAAGCTTCGAGGATGCACCGCTCGACGGTTCGCTGTCAGGCCAGAACCCCGACCTCCTGGCGTTCCCCACAGGCCTCTACAGAGTCAACCTGGCCCTGCGCCGGCTGCAGCCCGTCTTCTCGGCCGTGCCGGGAGAACCGATCACCTGTGCGGTGAGACTCTCGGAGAGTTGGCAGACACCCTATGAGCGGTATTCCTTGGCGGTGATCTCGGCCAATCGTGTGCGGGTTCTCGATCCGGAGGGTCGCCAACTCTTCACGTTCGACCTGCAGTGGCCGGATCATCCGTTGGTCTATGCATCCCGAATGCCGGGCGGCGAACGGTACGTCATCTGGTATCGATCGCTTGGCCGGCAGGGGCGCGCCCCGCAGCATGTGGTGGAACTGGCCTCGGACGGCCGAGAGTTGCGTCGACATGATCTTCCACTTCCGGCCGAGCCGGTGCCGCAACCGCGTTGGCGGAGACCGATTCTCCTGGGTGTTCTGAATGCCCTGAACCCTCCGGGTAGATCTGCGGTCTGGGTCCCGATGAGCTTTCTGTTGATGCGCGAGCCTTACCAAGGGGGTGAGTTTGGGGAATGGCTCAGATCGTTCGTTCGCGGTCTGCTGCATCCCAATTTGTTTGTCACGCCCATGCTCGTCTCTGGTGTGCTCTGTGCGGTGGGAACCTGGCTGATCGCGCGGCGGCGCGCATTTGAGCCCCGCGATCGCCGGGTGTGGACTGCGATCGGGTTTCTGGCCGGCCCGGCGGGGATCCTGACGCTGCTGGTTCTTCGCGGCCGGCCGGTCCGCGTGGCCTGCCCGGCGTGCGGCAGACCGCGCGTCGTCACCCGCAACAACTGCGAACACTGCGGCGCGAGTTTTACCCGACCGGCCCCCGATCCGGCTGACATCTTCGAGGACGCTCCTGCCGAGCACTCTCTGGCGACCGCGCTTTGAAATGTGGAGGGGATGACCTTCCCGACGCTGTTCGCCTCCCCCGTTATCGATGCCATGCGGCGTCGCGAGTCTCTGCCGGCCGATCCTGGCCCGTTTTCTGCTTGGCAGAACCTCCTGCGGTCCGAGGCATGAGGCCATCATAGATCACGTTGAATCCACATCCACCGCGAGCCCGCTCAAGTCGGGCTTCCCGGCATCTTCGGTCCAGGCTATGTGGGCGGTTTGATGCCCACGGACCCAGCCGGAATCGCTGACTGCTTCGTTGCCCCTTTTTCAGGTGAGCTTTGTCTCGGAGTGGACGATAACTACTACGAATGGGATTTGGGCACTGGTCGGTGCATGTGCGTGTTCGAGCGACACACGGACTCCGCACTCAAGATTGCGATCACGTCTGACAGCCGGCAGCCGGTGACAGGTAGTTCTGACAACACCGCCCGTCTGTGGAACATGGCGAGCGGTCAATGTCTGAGCATCGTTACACAGAGCGGTGCCAAAGATCGGCGTCGATCCCGAGATTAATCAGCACAGTGTGGATCCGCGGGGTTATTGGCGCCGCTGAGACATCGCTGGAAGAACCCAAAATCCACCTGATCGATGTCATGATCACCATCGACGTCCAGTACACTGAACACCGCAGCGGTGCAGTCCGGATTTGGTGGTCCTTCGATGCCAGGTCCGGTTTCACAGAGCTGAAACTCCAGAAAATCCGTCCCATCCACATCGCCGTCACGATCGATGTCATACCGAATCGGCGCAGGGCAGCCATCGGCGTCGACTGCGGCGCCGACAATGGTGTTGGGGCAAAGATCGCAAAGGTCACCGACCCCGTCAAGATCAGAATCCTGGCCGCATGGACCGATCACGCGGAACTGCGCTACATAATCGCCTCCAGCCAAGCCGTCACCATCGCCATCGAGCGCATTTCCGGCCAAGTCCAGGATTCCAGGCGATCCACTTCGTACTGTAAGCTTGTACAGATCGATTGGCAGATCGAAGCCATCATTCACCAAGACCAGCACACTGCGCGTCTGCAGATCGTAGTCGGCCATGTTGATCGCGACGTCGAATTCGTTCCCGGAGGCGAAGCTGTTATCGCCTCCCGAGCCGATCAATCGATAAGAGGTCGTGGCCTGAGCGTTGGCGGGAGCGACGGTGCTGTCGAAGAAGACCTCGATGATCCAGCTACCTTCGGGCAGAGTTGTGCTGCCCGCCGCCGGATCGATCTGTGTGACATGGGGAGGCGTTGTATCGACCACGAAGGACAAGCCGAACTGCCCCCCCGGTTGGCCATCGCCATTCCCGTCGAGAGCGTTGCCTGCGACGTCCAGGAGGAGATCACCATAGACGGTGACAAGATAATTGCCATCCACGAGAGGTTGTCCCTGGTTGAGTTCCAACCTGAGACTGCGAGTGGTCGGGTCGTAGGATGTTCCGCTGACCAGCACGGCCACTGAGCCATTCCGTACAACGTGATATGCGGCCAGATTGGCGAGGCTGCTAGTATCCATGGTTTCGCTGAACGCCAGTATGATGGTGGATAGACTCGGTGTGTTCAGGAGGCTGTTATTGGCCGGGACGGTGCTGCTAATGGCTGGCGGCGTGTTATCAACGATCACCTGGAAGGTGAGATCGACCGCTGTCTCGTCGTATGCGCAGTTTGCGTTGAATGCACCGATCACCACAAACAGCTCGTCCCCCGGCGACATGGAGGTGACCAGATCCACAGTGGACTTGCCCCCGTTACCGAACTGGCCGGAACCGACAACGTCTGCGGAAGTGTTTTTCAGAATCAGCCAGTCTACTCCGTCTCCACCACCCAGATTGAGATCCTCGACAACGCCCGCGATTTGCAGGTTGATCGAGGTCTCACCGGGGTAGGTGAACCGCAAGACCGATGCCGTCGCCGCGTCCGTATCGTGATTGAACACATGCGCGGCTCTGGTCATCGCGTACCATCCCGGTATCCATCCAATGAAATCCCAGTTGAAATCCAGCACGGCGGCATCATCCCAAACCGCGCCGTTGTAGAAGGTGTGCGGAACAGTGAACGGCGTGAAATTGGAGGCCGTAAAGCTATAACCGGTAAAAGCGTTATAGGGAGCCTTCCCGTACGCCCAAACACTGTCAACTTGGGTACCGTCACTAAGACCTGCATTCTGCGGCAGTGCTCGGCTCCTCGCGTCAGAATTAGGATTTGCTGGCAGTTCCGAAACCGATGTGGGCGTTCCGAAATCAATCCGCCAATCCCAGGTGAAGCCAGGATCGTACACGCTCGCCTGCAAGAGGTCTGCTGGCACCACAAGCAGCGGCACGGCCATACCCGCAACGACGATAGATGTTCCCCGCATTTCCAGTCCTCTCGTGGTCCGAGCTTTCCCATTCAGCCTTGCCCGGCTACGCCGCCGGACTTGGGTTGTCATTGTACAGCGCCCGGTCTCGGTGCGCCTACTCTGTTCTCGGTATTTTTCGGGTGTAACCAGCTGAAACAATCCCCTCCTTGCGTGCCAAAGGGGGCGTGAGAGCATTGACGCAGCTACTTTTTGGGCGCGGGAGCGAGGAGGCAGCGGGCGACGATGGAAGTGATGAGGGCCGGCGGCGGGCCGTTTTTGTGACTCTTTGTGTTCGCCGCGTCGAATCCGCCGTGGCGGACTTTCTGTGGCTGACGGCCCTCTCCTCTGTTGAGTAGGAGGATCCGAGGACGGCCACGAGAAACACAAGAAGGCACGAGAAGGCGTCCGGGAGAAACGCCGAGGACGCAAGGGTCGCAAGCCATGAATGGGCCGAACGGGACTGAGAAGAGGGATTGAGGAACAGGAGCCGCGGCACGCAGAGCAAGATGAGTTCGGCCGGTCGTCTGGCAGAAGGGTGTCGTGCAGAGCACGACCTACCGGGCTCGATCAGCTATCATTCCCGGACGGCCTCAAGCAAGCCGTCGGTGGCACCCGCCGAGTCGGCGAAAGCCGCCAACCAACAGGGGCTCTGGATAGCGAGCTTGAGAGGACACCTGCATGATATCGTTGCGTCCGTTTCTGATTGCGATCACCGGCTTGCTCGTGTTCGAACGTTCCGCAGTCCTGGCGGAGCAACCCGAGCTCTTTCGGACCGACGTCTACGTCGGCGGGCAGGACGGATATCACACGTACCGTATTCCGGCCCTGGTAGTTTCCGCGAGGGGGACGGTTCTGGCTTTCTGCGAAGGGCGCAAGAACGGGCCCCAGGATGACGGCGACATCGATCTTCTTGTCAAACGCAGCTCCGACGGCGGCACGACGTGGTCTGGGCAGATCATCATCCATGAGGAGGGCGGCGATGCGCCCATCACCATCGGCAATCCGTGCCCGATCGTGGACAGGCACGGTGTCATCCACCTCTTGTTCACGCGCGACAACAAGCGTCTGTTCTACGCGAAGAGCACTGACGATGGTCAGACCTGGTCGCAACCCGAGGAGCACACGGCCATCCTGAAAGCTCTCGACTACCCCCTGGTGCGCATCGCCACCGGCCCGGTGCATGGCATCCAACTGCGATCGGGGCGTCTGGTTGCACCGATCTGGGTCTGCGACCGGCAGCGAGAGGACAGAGACAAGGAGCCCACGAACGGCCGATACCGGTCGGGAGTGATCTACTCGGATGATGACGGCCGGACCTGGAAGACGGGGAACCTGGTCCGCCCGGACCTCAGCCGCCTGAATGAAGCCACTGTGATCGAGCGAAAGGATGGCTCGCTGGGCCTGAACATGCGGGGCCACGACCTTGGTTTTCGTGCCTTGACCGCGAGCACCGACGGCGGCGTCACCTGGTCTTCGCCCGTTCTGGATCGAAGCCTCCCTTGCCCGAAGTGCCAGGCCAGCATTCTTCACCTGTCCGGCCGTGAAGCGATCTTCAGCAATCCGGCGTCGGACAGCCGGAAGAACCTGACCGTCAGGTGGAGCGACGACGAGGGCAGGACGTGGCGTTATTCTCGGGTTTTGAATGCGGGCCCGTCAGGTTACTCGGATCTCGCCATCACCAAGGACGCCCGTCTCCTGTGTCTGTATGAATGCGGCACGAAGGCCTACAACGAGAAGATCACGATCGCCCGCTTCGACCG
>CAZTQK010000167.1:0-12628 GCA_964615635.1 uncultured Planctomycetales bacterium | reverse complement strand
TGATTCGGCCGATCAGCTCCTCGACTCCGTACCCGATGCCCGGCTGACCGAAGTGACCGAAATAGGCTAAGTCCTTGCGCACCTGGGCATCGGTGTATCCCAGCGTCCGGCCCAACTCCTTGCTGGAAACGGTCAGCCGCCCTCGGGAGAGCAAGCCCTCCAACTCTCGCAGGTACAGACAGAGGCGACGCACCGCAGGGGCAGGGATCTCATCCCATGCGGTTTGGTCCTTGGGGTCAGGATGGGAACCGGCGGCTGACGCGTCGCTTGCCATGATCCATGGACTCTACAGACACGTGGCTGTCGGCGTCAAGCAGAGAGCCTGTCGGAACCATCGTAAGCTCTTTCACCAGCGGTCTTTGGCCGGGCCTGCCGGGCCCTATTCCTTGACTTCCGGCGGGGGGGCGTATACCGTGACCCAATCGCGGCATTGGTCCCGGTGCTTCCGGGCCGTATCAGCGGTGGAGCTTTGCTTGCGACGAGTCACCCGCCTCAGTCGCCGCCGCCCCCGAGTGGGGGCATCTGGGCGATCACCCATTGGATGCCGTTGAAGAATCCGGGTTGGCCATGGGTAGCAAGACGATCTGGGAGCCGTGAGACTGATGAACAGCACCATGGGTATACGAGGCATTGGCCGTGGAGTACTGATCGGTTGCCACGTTCTGGCCATTGCCGCCGCGGCCGTTGGACAGGACCAATCGCTCGATCTGGCCGAGATACGCAAGAACAATTTCGCGACCATCGACAAACAGCGAGTGCAGGCTTGGTGTCAGCAACGCGTCAAGCTGATCATGGCCTCTAAGACACCCATGAAGGACGCCCCGGCTTTCGTCACCGAGGTCAACGGACACATTCAGGCTGCCGATGCAACCAACGCCTTCAAGACCGGCATGGTCGAGGCCGTGGCGACCGCGTTCGCGGCCCAGTACAAGCCGGCGACCGACAGCAAGAACCCCGCCGCCTTCAGCAGCTTGGTGTTGCTGGCCTTCCTCAGGGCTTATGACAACCCTGCCGCCACGGCCTGCTACAAACTGGCCATCAACGACGCGTTCGCCGGCGTGCGGCTGGTGGCTGCGGAAGGACTGCTCAAGAGCAAGCTGGCTCCCCAGGACTGGGATGCGCTCTTGCCGACCCTGCAGAAGCAGGCGTCCGCCGAGACCGACCCCGCCGCGATGGATCGGTTCTATCGGGTCTTGACCATGAATGGCGGACCGGCGATTGACCGTGTGGTTCCGGCATTATTGGCCATTATGGATGCGCGTCTGACCCGCTTTGAGCAGAAGGGTGAATTCCCGGTTGTTGCCGACGCCAATGTAACGACCTGGTTGGCGGGCAGGTTCGCACAGATCAACAACAACCAGACGAAAAACGAGGTCATTCGGCGTACTGCGCGCCTGGTGGCCGATGCCGTCCATCACTACACGAAGACCGAAGCGGGGCGCGACCAGCGAGAACAGTTGGAGCGTGTGGTGGTGATTGCCGAGGCCCAGCTCAAGGCGATGGTCAAAGCTGTTGTCCCCGGCGCTGCGACCCAACCCGACGTGACCACTGCGATGACCGAAGGCGGTGCCGAACGCAACGTCAAAATGGAAAAGGAGATGGCCGCGTGGATCGGGACGGACCAGACCGCGGGCATCCTGAACGCTGCCCCGTTCAATTTCGAGCGAGGCCTGGCCATCAAGCGACCCGTTCCCACCAGCGGCCCGGCCGCGACCGCTCCGGCCCGTTGACAACGCCGGTGCTGTTCCAATGACTGTTCGCGGAATCTGATCTCAGACGGCTCGCGGAGGCCGACACCCCATGCCCTTGCCGATGGTTGCCATTGTCGGACGCCCCAACGTGGGCAAGAGCTCCCTGCTCAACATGCTGGCCGGCAGGCGAATCAGCATTGTCGACCCCACGGCCGGGGTCACCCGCGACCGGGTGCAGGTCTTGTGTGATGTCGAAGGCGTTCACTTCGACCTGGTGGACACCGGCGGCTACGGCATCGTCGACCGTGACGACCTCGGCGACCAGGTCGAACAGCAGATCCGCTATGCGGTCGACCAGGCAACGCTGATTCTTTTCGTGGTCGATGCCCAGGAGGGGGTCAACCCGCTCGATCAGTCCGTCGCCAACTGGCTCCGCCGGTGCTCCAAGCCGGTTATCCTCCTGGCGAACAAAGTCGACTCCCCCAATGCCCGCACCGAACTGGCTGATTTGGTGCGCCTCGGTTTCGGCGAGCCCATGGCCATATCGGCCGTTCACCATCTCGGCCTGACAGACCTCAAGGAGCGGATTGTCGAGATCATCCGGCCGCTCAGCGATGGCGAGGTGCCCCCCGATCCGACGATGAGAATCGCCATCGTCGGCCGCCGCAACGTGGGTAAGAGCTCGTTCATTAATGCCCTGGCCGGCCAGGAGCGGGTCATCGTCTCGGAGGTGGCCGGCACCACGCGCGATGCCGTCGACGTGCGTTTCGAACGCGACGGGCACGTCTATGTTGCCATCGATACCGCCGGCGTCCGCAAGCGCGGCAAGATGTCCGACGACATCGAATACTACGGCTACCATCGGGCGCAGCTTTCCATCCGCCGGGCCGACGTGGTTCTGTTGATGCTCGATGCGACCGATGACGTCAGCCACATCGACAAGACGCTCGGCGGTTACATCGTCGAGCAGTTCAAGCCGTGCGTGTTGGTGGTGAACAAGTGGGACCTGGCCAAGGACCGCGCTGTGACCGGCGATTACGAAGAGTACCTCTACAAAACGCTGTCCGGCCTCGACTTTGCCCCGATCGCCTTCACCACCGCGACGCAGAACCGCAACGTCCAGGCGGTCATCGACGTTGCCGCCTCGCTCTTCAAGCAGGCCCGCACCCGCGTGACCACCAGCCAACTCAACACCGTCGTCGAAGATGCCATGAACGACAACCCGCCGAAGCCCAAGCGAGGCACCGGGCCGGTCAAAGTCTTCTATGCCACCCAGGTGGCCGTCTGCCCGCCGACCATCGCGTTTTTCGTCAACGACCCCGGCCGAGTGACCCCCAATTTCGAACGCTTTCTCCTCAACCGCCTCCGCGAGCGGCTACCCTTCGAAGAAGTCCCCATGCGTCTCCTCTTCCGCAGCCGACGCAGGCCAGGTGAGTGGGAAGACACAACGCCTTGAGAACAACGCCGCCCCTCCAGACTGTTGTGGTCCGGACGTACTATGCCACGCAGAAGGGTGTGACGAAATACCGTCTGCGATTGTGAGCAGAGAATCCCCGCATTCCAGCTTGCCCGGACGCTCAGGATGGGGCAGTATTAGCAACGGAAAGAGGCAGTCGTGACCTTCTTTGAAGCTGGCAAGAGTTCCTTTAGTAGAGTAGTGGTTTCCTCGTCGTCATTGCGACGAAAGGCTGGCTTGGGTGTTCTGTGGTGGCGTGTTCCATGGAGAGCTCCTTTTGCTGCTCTTTGCCTCATAGCGAAAGACGCCCTCTCGGGCTTCTCGGTCTTCGTGACAGGTCGGTCAAGCCAAGGCAGATATGCTCTGGCGGTAGAGAAGTACCTTTTTGTCGGGTGTCGCGCCGGCCCCGATGTGGTCGGGCGCATCGTTGTTCGACGAGTCGCTGCTTTGCCGACATCTGGCACCCGGCGTTGCGGAGGCCTCGGTTGCCGTTGAGGTTGCGAGGAGGTTTGCCGTTATGAGTACATGGCGCATCTGGCTCGTGTTGGTGGTTTCGCTGGGCTGCCTTGGACAGAACTGTCTGTTCTTTGACCCCGATTCGGATGGCCGCATTTTGCCGGACAACTGTCCTGCTGTCTCCAATCGTGACCAGGCAGATCGCGATGGTGATGGAGTAGGGGATGTATGCGACAATTGTCCGGGTGTGGCGAATCCAGATCAGCAGGATTCCGACGGCGATGGCATCGGCGACGTTTGTGACTTGACTCCGATCGACGGCGGCAACGAAGAGACGGACGCCGACGGTGATAGTGTGACAGACCCGACCGACAACTGTCCAACTATAGCCAATCCTGACCAGGCGGATACCGATGCCGACGGCATTGGCGATGTGTGCGACAACTGTCTGAACGCTGCCAACATCGAGCAGGCCGACAGCGATGGAGATGGCGCGGGCGACGCGTGTGACCTCTGTCCGCAGGATCCGGCCAAGACCGAACCCGGGCTCGGCGGTTGCGGCAATCCAGAACCAGGCAACAACAGTGGTGGGGGTGCTGCGCCGCAGGCGGATACCGATGGCGATAGCGTCCCGGATAGTACCGATAATTGTCCCGGCACGTTCAATCCCGACCAAGCCGATAGCAACGGGAACGGTGTGGGCGATGCCTGCGAGGCTGCCGGATTCGTAGCACCCGACTTTGATCGCGACGGCGATGTTGATCAGGAAGACTTCGGCCATCTCCAGGCGTGTGTCAGTGGTGATGGTCAGCCGGCATTGTCGGGATGTTTGGGCATGGACCTTGATCTTGACGGCGACGTGGATGGCGACGACATGGTCCTGTTCTACAGGTGCTTCAGCGGCAGGGATGTGCCGGCGGACCCGTCCTGCGAAGATGCGGATCTCGATGGTATCAGGGATGTCCTGGACAACTGCCCGGATGCACCCAACCCGAATCAGATTGACAGCGATGGAGATGGAGTAGGGGATGTATGCGACAATTGTCCCAATGCCCACAACCCCACGCAGTCGGACTGTGATCATAATGGAATAGGCAATGCCTGCCAGACCCCGCCGGATGTTGACGCTGGTCCGGACCAGATCATCGCAATATCAAGCGACGCAATGGCCGGTCTTGTCGGGACTATCAATTGCGAGCCGAACCTGCACCCGGGCATGACGGCGACGTGGAGCAACAGCGGGGCCGGCAACGTGGAGTTCACGCCCGACCCGGGCAACCCCCTTGTCGTGACCGCAACGATCTCCGAACCCGGCCAACATCGTGCGCAACTGTGTATCACATATGGCGATCCTCAACAAAGCGTCTGTGATGAAGCCCTGATCGAGGTTGTTCCGCCCGCGATAATCACTTGGACGCCGGACGAGCCCGGAGTCGGTCAGGAAGTGACGTTCTCGGCAACGCCAGAGAATCCCGCGTATCAAGCCGTCTGGGACTCTTACTGCAATGCGGGCTATCTTGAATGGGACTTCGGTGATGGAGCAACTCCTGAGCGGGGGCAGTCGGCGAAGCATACTTACACATGCCCAGGAACCTACCCGGTCAGGCTGACGCTCGTACTACTCAGCGGGTTGAGCCTTAGCTTCGAGCAGGGCTGCACGGTGGGGGATGGTATCACTCAGCAGCCGGTCGGCCAGACGGCATCTGTCGGAGAGCAGGTGTGCTACGGCGTAGAAGCTTCCGGTACCGGCCTGAGCTACCAGTGGCAGGTGAGCACCGACAACGGGGTCAGTTGGACCAACATCCCCGGGGAAACCAATACCCAGTACTGTTTCACTGCCCAGACGGGCGATAACGGCAAGCAGTTCCGTTGCATGATCACGCTTTCCTGCAGCTTCCCCTCAAAGGCCGCCAGCTTCACAGAGAAGCCTCCTGGCGACAAACCGCTAGTGAACGCCTTCGCCATTAACAACGGGGCGGCCAGCACGACATCGCGCATCGTGACGCTGAACAACACTTGCTCGAACAACCCGACCGAGTACATGGCCAGCGAGAGTTCCAGCTTCAGCGGAGCGACTTGGCAGCCCTACGCCACGGCCCCCAGCTTCACGCTGAGCGCCGGCAACGGGACGAAGACTGTGTACTTCAAGGTGAAGAACACAGCGGGCGAATCGAGCGTCAAGAACGACACGATCGGGCTGAATGAGACGTTGGTGCCGGTGGTGAACACCTTCGCCATCAACAACGGCGCCGCCAGCACGACCTCGCGCATCGTGACGCTGAACAACACTTGCTCGAACAACCCGACCGAGTACATGGCCAGCGAGAGTTCCAGCTTCAGCGGAGCGACTTGGCAGCCCTACGCCACGGCCCCCAGCTTCACGCTGAGCACCGGCAACGGGACGAAGACCGTGTACTTCAAGGTGAAGAACGCGGCGGGCGAGTCGAGCGCCAAGAGCAATTCGATCGAGCTGAACGAGACGGCGGGCATGGCCAGCTCGATCACGCAGTACGGGATCACCTGGACGTTCGACAAGGAGTATCAGGTCGGCCAGTTCGTCAACGGCGACTGGTGGGTGGTGGGGCCTGTCACGATCATTTCGATTTCACCTGCACCAGCGAGCGGGCGGAACGGGTCAATGGTTAATCCCCAGCCGGGAATGAACCAAGCATACGATAACCGCGCCCCTGAGTATGAATCGGCTCTTCTAATGACGCCGCCGTTCATACTGTCGCCGGGGCAATCGTTGGTCTCGACTGAAAGCCTCGCCGGCAGCACGTACGTGGACCTCATGGGTCGGCAACTCACGGTCGGCTATCATTCCTGCACGAAAGCCGCGGCGATTCTGACCTGTCTGGCGGCGCCACCGGCACCGGATGCATTCCGCCCACCTTACGTCGGAACGATCAAGGCGATCTATCAGAGATCGCAAGTCGCGTGGAGCTTGTTGCCAAACCTGCCGATCCTGCAGAGTGCTCCGAACCTGTCTACATATGAACGCTACCTCGAAAGACCGTGGATTGACCATCTCGGTGTGGGACCGAATCGGCTCCTGCATCCTGCCGACAATATGCCCAACTATGGCCCCGATATCTGCGGCGTGGTTGGGGATGCAGCTTGCCTGCTGTGCCTGGACTACCCACCGCAAACCAAGGAGCGGCTGCTGACAGGTCTGGTGCAGATTGGAATTGACAACTATCACACGGCCCTGTTGAACAAGCATCTGTGGGCTGCGTCCGGCGCACATATGGTCGGACGAAAGTTCCCGGTACTCTTTGCAGGTCTTGTGCTTGGGGAAGTGCAGATGCTTGCCCTGAACGATTACGATGTCCATGAAGACATGTCCTCGTATTACGGGGACACCTACGGCGAGGTTCTCTGGACTGGGTGGTCGAACTCGGGTCATCCGTTCGCGGCCAACGTGATGTGGTGTGTCAGGGATGCCGATTCTCTGGATGGCCAAGGTCATCCGTGGCGGCACGAACATCGGAACCCATTGACCTGGCACGATCCGCCGTTTCCCAATTACAGCTACTATCCTGATGAGCACCATGAGCGTTATCGTCGATGGTGCGCCTTCGCGCTGCCCGGACAGACGATTGCGGCCCGGATTCTTGGTCTGCAGCCGGCGTGGAACCATGAAGCCTACTTCGGTTATGTTGACCGTTGGATGTTTGAAGACGATGACCCGAACTATGGGTTTATGCGGTCTCTCTGGCCGGCTCTCTCAGGATTGCCGACAGGAGGAACAGCCTGGTCGGCCTTTGCCCGTGAGATGTACTTGGTTTACCGATCAGCATTCTGAAACGAGATCGGGGGAGCTGAACGGTATTGCGTGGGGATTCCTTGCGGTGGTTTGCGTCTGACGAGTGCTTGTGAAACCTCTGTCTCGTGTCTCGATGCGGCGGAGCACCCGGAGTCGAATGCTCCGCAGATGATCCAGCACCCGACGACTGTGTCGGAGAGGTCTTGCCTGCCGTTCGATGTCATTATTCGCCGGCAGCGATCACCCGCCGAGGAATGCCTCCAACGCCTCTCCCTGAAGCAAGTCGAATGTTTCCTGCGTCAGGTTCATGACCAGCCCGATTCGGCGGGGGGGCTGGTTGGCGGCGTCCTCGAAGACGCGGTAGAAGTAGTCTGTCCCGTCGCGGGTTTCGCGCTGCTTCTCTTGCCGGCGCACGTTCAGCCAGCAGGCCGCCTGCGGGTGATTCCCGACCTCCAGTAGAGTGTACAGTGCCTCGGTGGTCGATTCGGCACCCGCGTTGTAGTTGATCTGCCCCTCGTGGTGCAGGCCGTCATAACCTCGTCCGGTGGCCGGGTCGTACATCGGTTCGCCGGCCAGGTTGTTGCCCAGGAACCATGAGCCCGCCAGCCCGGCCATGATCGCATACCGCTCGTCACCGGTCGCTTCGAACAGCCGGATCAGCCCGACCGCCACCGCCCGCACGCCGTAAGCGATCCGCTCGAAATAGCGGATGTTGTGCAGATCGTCGAAGGTGAGCGAGTGCAGATAACCCTCGACCAGCAGGCGGGGGTAGAAGTGCTCAGCCTCCATCTTGGCGCTGGTCAGAATCCCGGCCTCGGCCAAGGCCTGCGTCTGCGAGTTGCCCCACAGGTGCCAGCCGTCCCGCCATGAGGCGTGCATCCCGTAAGGCGACTGATTCATTGACCCGTACCGCATCATCGAGATTCCCTGGCCAAAGCGGCTGATCATCGTCTGAATCTCGGGCGACCCGCAGGCCTGGTGATACGCCGTCAGGCCGAGCAGCAGCTCGCTGGTTGCGTCGGCCCCATCGTTATTGACCAGCCACGTCGGGATGACCCGCCCGCGGTGGTTTTCGCATTCCGGATAACGCTCCAGCAGCCGAGACAAGGCCGGCAAACATCGGCGCAAGCTCTCCTCGCATCGGCCGGCCATGGCCGGGCTCGCCTGCCGCAAGGCCCGCACGGCCGTGCCCAACGCCCAGACCGCCCGCACCATCCACCAGGTCACACCGTCGGCCCGGCTGCGCTCGTGTGTCGTGTTGATGTCCAGCCGGTTGGTGTGGACGAAGTTGTAGAACAGGCCTTCCGGCGTCTGCATGTACAGGATGAACCGGAGCAACCCCTCGGCCTTGATCCGCGACTGCTCGTCGCCGGTGATCTCGGAATGCCGCAGATACACCACGGCCGCCCGAGCCGCGTCATCCACGCAGGCCGTCCCTTCCTCAGGGTCAGCCATGCGCTGGTAATCCGGTGCCGCACAGTAGATGTGGACGATTCGAAGGACCTCACCGTCACGACCCACCTCTTCACAGAGATGATCCAGATGAGCGAAGTTGACCAGGCTTTCGTGTCCCATTGCCGCGCCCAGAACCCGCAAGATGCTGCACTAACGAGACCGTAGGAGACCTTAAGTCGGCGGTCGTGTCAACCCGCACAGGTTTGAGAACGCATCGCCGGATCCGTGACACTTTCGGCGGCTCTTTCAGAACCCCGAACGTAAGCGAGGGGCTGGGCCGCAGAGCGGCAAACAGCACACGGGGGGCCGCTCCCTCACGGTCGCGGTTCTGAAAAAGCCATAGCGTCCTCTCGCCTAAACTGTCACGAACCCCGCATCCTCCTCGCAAATCGCCCCGTGATCGCCTATCTTGGTACCGGTTGATAGTGTTCGCGTGACAGTTTCGATCCGGAGGAGACCAACTCATGACTCTCATACCGCGCTTCAGCAGACTTGGACGATTGCTGCTTTGCATCACCGTCGGTGCGGTCGCTGTCGCCGCACACGGCGCCGAGTTCCGCCGTCTGTCGGTGAGGGAGTACCGTGACAAGATGAAGGCCGGCTGGATCGGCCAGATCGCCGGCGTGTCCTGGGGGGCCCCGACCGAATTCAAGTTCGCAGACAAGATCATCCCGGAAGACCAGATGCCCGTGTGGAAGCCGGAGATGATCAACAACGCCTTCGGCCAGGATGACCTGTACGTCGAGATGACCTTCCTCCGCTCGATGGAGCAGTACGGCCTCGATGTCCCCATCCGCCAGGCGGGCATCGACTTCGCCAACAGCAAGTACCCGCTGTGGTGCGCGAACAACGCCGGGCGAAACAATCTTCGTGACGGCATCGCCCCGCCTGATTCGAGCCACCCGAAGTTCAACAAGTGCCCGAACGATATCGACTACCAGATCGAGGCCGACTACTCGGGCCTGATCGCCCCTGGTCTGCCCAACGTCGCCATCAGGCTCGGCGAGAAGTTCGGACGCCTGATGAACTACGGCGACGGCGTCTATGGCGGCCAGTTCATGGGTTGCATGTATGCCGAGGCGTTTTTCGAGGATGATCCGGTCAGGATCGTCGAGGCCGGCCTCAAGTGCATCCCCGAGAAGAGCCAGTACGCCGAAATGGTCCGCGACATGCTGAAATGGTATCGCGAGGACCCCAACGACTGGCAGGGGGCCTGGCAGAAGGCTCAGAAGAAGTACCGTGAGGACCCACAGTACCAGAAAGCCTCGAACGGCGGCATCGATGTCAAGATCAACGGGGCCTATGTGCTGATGGGCCTGCTCTTCGGCAATCGCGATCTCGACAAGACCATCATCATCTCCTGCCGCTCCGGCCAGGATTCCGACTGCAACCCGTCCAGTTCGGCGGGCGTGCTCTTCACCACGATCGGCTTCTCCAAGTTGCCCGACCGCTTCACCAAGAAACTCGACGAAACGAAGATCTTCAGCCACACGGCCTACAACTTCCCCGGCTTGCTCGACGTCTGCGAGAAGCTGGCTCGCCAGGCACTGGTCGAGGCGGGCGGACGAGTCGAGAAGGACGCCCAAGGCGAGGAGTCCCTCGTTATTCCAGTGCAGATGCCCAAGCCCAGCCCGCTTGAGCTAAGCTGGGAGCCCGGGCCAAGCGCCGGCAGCATGTTCACCGAAGCCGAAATGGCTAAGATCACCGAGCTTGGTGTCAAGCGAGCATTCGAGAAGTTCGCCCCCGGCTGGAGAATCCGCAACTGCGGCCAGGACATGAATCCGGGTTTGCACGACGAGGTCCGCGGCAAGAAGAACGTATTTGTCAGTCACCCCCTGAACAAGAAGACCGGCTGCACCCTGTCGAGAACAATCGAGGGTGCCGCGGACAAGAAGACCACCTTGCGGCTCGTGGTCGGCCACCACCCGGAGGGCGACTGGACGTTGATCGTCAAGGCCGACGGTGACAACCTTCTCGAGAAATCCATCGGCAAAGAGACCTCTACAAACACATGGGTGGCCGTGGAGGTGGATCTCAGCAAGTACGCGGGCAAGACGGTCAACCTGGAACTGGTCAACCAGCCCAGTGAATGGGCCCATGAAGGCGCTTACTGGGCGGAGCTTGCTGTCAGTTCGCAGTAAGCAGTCTGCACGGCGGCCGGCAGCTCGCACGCCGTCGCGGCGTTCTGTTCTGCTCGGGCCCTCGTGCAGTTCTGGAACCTACCTCTTGGCCGGAGCGGTTGCCGCAGGAGCAGAGGTGACAGCGCCGCGCCCCGTGCGGTTGGCCGACTCGAACAGGCAGCTCGCGAGCGAAGGCTCGGCAAAGCCGAACGGCCGGGCAGCTTCGGAAAGGTCGTTGCCAATCATGCTGATTCGTTCGCACCCTTTGTCCATCCAGGCGAACACAGGCGCTTCCGGCGGGGCCACGCACCCGCTGATCAGCGCGCGGCTGACGGCCTTCATCGCGATCGTTGCCTGGGTGCCGCTGGTGCCTTGAGCACGCAGGCCGCTGACTGCCACGTTCCGCACATCATCGAACACCAGGGCCGGCCGTTGGTCGGGCTTGTCAAATCGAACCGCGACATCTCGAAGCGTCAGACCATCCACGTGCCGGCAGTAGAAGCCATAAGCCGGCAGGGTGCCGAACATGTTGTGCTCCGGGTAACTGTCCGGCTTTTCGGGAATCTCGGCCGGGATCTGGGCGGCAGCCACCCCTCCCACATATGTCAGGTTGATGCTCGACAGCGTCACGTTCTCGATGAGGTGGTCCGGCAGACCGGCGATCGACGAGCCTGTTCGCTCGCACCCGGTGGCGACGATGTTGCTGATCGCCACGTTGCGGAATTGACCCACGCCCGGCGCGGGCGTGTTGTCCTTGAACGGCCGGGCTCGGTTGCCCAACCGCAGGAAGATCGGCGAGCCCACGTTTCGCATGGTCACATTGCTGATGGTCACGCCGTCCAACGTGCCGCCGTCCACAATCAGCAGGGTGATCCCCCCGAGGTTGACGTCGTACATCGCGCAGTTGGTCAGGGTGATGTTCCTGAATCCGCCGTTGGTCTCCGTGCCAAGCTTGAAGCCGTTGCACGCGCTGCTCAACACGCAATCGCTGATAACGATGTTCTCGCAAGCCCGGTCGGCGGTGCTCTTGAGGCAGATGGCGTCGTCTCCCGACGAAATGTGGCATCCGGTGACCCGGACGTTTCGGCAACAATCGATGTCCAGGCCGTCGTTGTTGTGGTTGCCGCGACTGCGGACGGTCACGCCGCGGATGGTCAGGTTATCGCAAGCCAGGTAGTGCTGCACCCACATGGGCGAATCGCGCAGCGTGATGCCCTCCACCAGGACGTTGCGGCAGGAGATTAGCCGGATCATGTACGGCCGCTTGCGAAACCCCCAATCGGGTGCCGAGGCGGTGAAGGCCCGGTCCGACCCCTGCCCCTTGATGACGCCTTTGCCCGTGATCGCGATGTCGTGCAGATTCTCACCCGCGATCAGGCTCTGTTGGACGTAGTTGTCGGTATATGAGCGAAAAGTTGCTTCGTTGGGGGGGTAATCCGCCAGATTCGTGCTGCCCAGCAGGGTCGCCCCGGCCGACAGGTACAACGTCACGTGGTTGCGGAGGTAGATGGTGCCCGTCAGGTAGACGCCCGGCGGAATGAACACAATCCCACCGTCCGCTTCGTTCGCCGTGTTGATGGTCTTCTGAATTGCCTGGGTGTTCTTCGTCTTGCCGTCGCCCACCGCCCCGAAACGCGTGATGTCGTAGTATCGCATGTGAACAGCAGCAGGAGACCCGGAGGCT
>CAZTQK010000166.1:0-12632 GCA_964615635.1 uncultured Planctomycetales bacterium | reverse complement strand
CGCATCGGCTTTCTTCTGGGACTCGTACTGGCGGGCGCTGGCCCGGACTTCAGCGGAGGCCTTCCGGGCGATCGATTCAAGGTACTGCTCGGCATCGTGGACGTTCTGGATGTTCACGCTGTCAATGTTCAGACCCAGCTTGCGGAAGTCGTCGGTGACCTCGGTCATGACCGTGGCCACGAACTTGTCGCGGTCTTCGACCATTTCCTCGGGTGTCATCTTGCCGATGACCGCGCGAAGGCCGCCCTCAAGCGTCTCGCGGGCCACGCGTTGCAGTTCCTGCATCGGCTCGCCGAGAAATCGCTCGATGGCGTTGCCGCGCAGATCGGGCTCGGATGACACCTTGACGTTGGCCACTCCAGTGACGGTTACCGGAACCATCTTTCCGCCCCCGGACTGGGCGCTGACTTCCAGGCCGACCTGCATGTTGCGCAGGCTGATCCGCGCAACCTTCTCGATGATCGGAATCACCAGCGTTCGGCCGCCGATCAACGTTCGATAACCTTGCCCCAGGGTTGACCGTTTGCCGCTGATGACCAGCATTTCGCTGGGGTTGCCGACGACCATGATCTTGGCGATCAGCAGGGCAACGGCGATGACGACGCCAAGCAAGCCCAGACCGATGATCAGCGCCCCGCCGGAAGAGTCGTCCGATGGCAGTGCCGCGAGAATGAGCGAGTACATGCTGTGTGTTCTCCTTTCGTCAGGCGGGTTGGCCGCATGTTGATGAAGCGTATTCCTCGTGCGAGACCACCTCGGCCGTCGCATCGTTCACTTCGACGATGACTACGTGGTCGCCCTTCTCGAAACGAGCGTTCGTTTGCCTGGCTACCGCGGGGATGAATCGGGTGCCGCCGCGGATAGTGATGGCCACCTCGCCCCTGTTGTGGCCGTTGATGGCGATGGTCACGCAAGCCTGTTGGTTGACGTATTCGGTGACGTTCAGTGCGCTGTTGCCACTGGTCTTGCGCAGAAACCGCAGGAGACGGTGAACGGCCTGTCCGGCGATGACGCCGCCGAGCACGGCCAACGCCGCCACGCCGCGGGGGTCGACGTTGGACAGATAGGTCAGCGAGGTGCCGATCAGGCCGAAAACCGCAAGGAAGTAGACCACGAAACTGATCGAGAACCACGAGGTGAGTGAGAACCACTCGTGGCCGTGACCGGCAGCAGCATCAAAAGCTCCATCAGCGCCGCCGCTCGGGTCGACGTGCATGTCGCCAGGCAGATCGGTATGTACGTCTCCGGAAAAATCAAAGCCGCCGTCGACCTGGACATCCGTGGAGGCATGCCCGCCGAGAACGGATGAAATGAGCAGCATTCCGCCACCCAGCACGAGCGACACGACGTAAACCGTCACCAGGGGAACGGGAAACGTCCACAAGATTGCCCCGTCGGCCAGGGGGATGAGGCTTTCGATCATGGCATGTCCTCCCATAACCTTAGTAAAGGGCACAGACGCTTTGTGTCACGAACCGCCAAGCAAGTTGCATTTTCGTTGGTTGGAGTGTAACCCGACCGCCGGGACGCGCCTATTAGAAACATTGACTGTTTTCCTACTCGACCGGGGGGGGATCGTCGCCGGGCCGACAGCGATCTTGCCGGATTGTTTTGCCTCTGCTAAGGTTCACTCGGCGGGCCGGGCACACCTAAGTCATTTTTCTGGAATGAGTTACAGAACCGCGCCCGGAATTCGGTGGTTCCCCGCAGTTTCTCGTTCAACGCCGTCAAGGTGGCGCGCGTATAGACAACCGAGGCCATCGGAGAACAAACCATGGAGTGCTCCGCAAAATCAGACGAATGGCTGATGAGCGACGTGGTCGACGGTTGCAGCGAGAGCCTTGAGCCGCTGGTTCGACGATATGCCAACCCGCTGCTGACCTTTATCCGCCGGATGGTGAACCATCCACAACAGAGCGAGGAGCTGTTCCAGGACGTGTTCCTGGCCGTGTGGAAGCACCGGCGGCAATACGATCGGGGTCGGCGGTTCAAGCCCTGGCTCTACGGCATCGCGATCAACCGCGTTCGCGCCTACCTGCGGTCGCGCTCATGGACGTGGACGGAAACGGCCGACGAGGCCATGCAGGACTGGGCGTCGAGCCCCGACCCATCTCCGATTCAGATGGCCATTGCTACGGAAGTGACGTCGATTGTCGAGAAGGCAGTGGCTGCCTTACCGGTCACACAGAGAACCGTCGTCGTGCTTCACTTGTGGGGCGGGCTCACGTATGGGGAGATCGCCGAGTCGCTCGGTCGGAGTGCCGGCACGGTGCGCTCTAACATGCACCATGCCCTGGCGGCTCTGCGATGCTGTCTGGAGCCGCGCCTGCGTTGAGTGATACGCGGCCGGAGGAACGTGATCATGAGAAAAGACAACACACATGTCCTCGAATGGGTTGATGACTATCTCCATAACGTGCTGGAAGCCGAGCAGGCCGAGTACGTCGAGCAGCACTGCGCCGAGTGCCCGATCTGCGAAGTGGCCCTGCAGGAAGCACGCAAGAGGATGGCGGCGCTCGAGTCCGTGCCGCCGAGTGAGGTCTCCGAGGACCTGATCCGCAAGACGATGAAGCGAGTCGAGACCTACGAGCGAACCGTGGGGCGCCGGCGGCGATGGACGTTTCGCGGCATTCTGGCAGTAGCGGCCGCGTACGTATTGGTGGTTGGGGGGCTGACGGCGTACTACTCGACGCTCTCGCCCAGCCCGTACGATCTGAAGATCTACGGCCCCAAGAGCCTGATGGCCGACACGGAAGGCTCCTTCCGGATACAGGTCTATCGGCGCGATGCAAACGCCGCTGTGGCGGACATTCCGGTCAGCATCGAGATGCTCCGGGGCGATGGGAGTCCTGCGATCCGGCTTGCCAGCTTCAAAACCGATGGCCAGGGCACCGGCAGCCCGCGGTTCCGCCTGCCGGACTGGAAGGATGGAGAGTACGAGATTCGATTCATCGCCGACACGCCCGGCCGTGACGAGATTCTCAGCCGCAGGTTGGGCCTGAAACGGTCATGGAAGCTGATGCTCAGCAGCGACAAACCGGTCTATCAGCCGGGGCAGGTGATTCATCTTCGCGGCCTGGCCCTGCGCCGGCCGGACCTCAGGCCGATCACCGGCCAGGAGATGGTCTTCTCCATCACCGATCCCAAGGGCAACATGATCTTTAAGCAGCCCGGCGTGACCAGCAAGTACGGCATCGGCTCGGCCGACTGCCCGATGGCCACGGAGATCATTGAAGGGCCGTACACGATCTCATGCCGCGTCGGCGATACCGAGAGCAAGAAGACCGTCGAAGTGAAGAAGTATGTGCTGCCCAAATTCAAGATCACCGTGGACCTCGACAAGCCGTACTACGAGCCCGGCCAGCGCGTGAAGGCGGAGATTGATGCCGCGTACTTCTTCGGTAAGCCGGTCGCGGGCGGCCAAGTGCGGATCGAACTGGAGACGACGGATGTTCAGCCAAGGATTGCCGACGCGTTTGAGGCGGTGACGGATAAGGACGGCCATGCCGAGGTCCAGTTCTCGCTGCCGCCCAGCTTTGTCGGATCATCGCGCGATTCGGGTGACGCCCGGTTCCAGCTTCTGACCACGGTCACCGACACGGCCGGTCAGAAGCAGACTGCAACCACGTCGCGAGTGGTCACGAACAAGCCGTTGCGCGTCGAGGTCGTGCCTGAAGCCGGCCGGCTCGTGCGCGACGTGCCCAACGTGGTTTACCTGATGGCTCGCTACGCCGATGGGCGCCCCGCCCAGGCACGCATCGCGGTGGCCGGGTCTTCCGAAGAATTGCAGACCACTCAACTCGGCTTGGCGACTGTCGAGATCGCGCCGAAGGCGGAGAAGTATCCGCTTAGCCTTCAGGCGACCGACCGCGACGGGATCACCTGCAGCCAACAGGTGACGCTCGAGTGCGGTCCGCCGACAGGCGATTTTCTGCTTCGCACCGACAAGGCCGTCTACACGGGCGGTGAGACCATGCAGGTCACCGTCATCGGCGGCGGGGTCGACCCGGTGTTCCTCGATTTCCTCAAGGACGACCAGGTCATGCTGACCCAGAGCGTGAGCATTGCCGGTGGACGCGGCCAGATGCAATTCGACATCCCGCCCGACGTATTCGGCACACTTGAGCTTCAGGCCTACCGCTTCGATCGAATTGGCGTGGCCGGGCGAAAAAGCCGGGCGGTTTACATCACGCAGGCCAAAGCGGTATCGATCGAGGCCGAGCTCGACCGCAAGGAGTATCAGCCCGGCCACATCGCCAAGCTCAACCTCCGCCTGACCGACGACCGCGGGCAGGCAGTCTGCGGGGCTGTCAGCCTGGCGGCGGTCGATGAAGCGGTGTTCTCGGTCCTCGACCAGGCGCCGGGCATGGAAGACACCTTCTTCAATCTCGAACAGCAACTCCTTCAGCCGATTTACGCGGTCTACCCATGGGCCCCCGACTGGATGGCTAAGGACAAGTCCGCAGAGCGGGTCGAGTTCGAGAAGGCACTGTTCTCTCGGACGGCCGAACAGCGGACAGAGGAGTCGGGGGGACTGACCGAGACCCCTGAGGTGCTGCAAAGGATGGTTGATGAGGGCTTCATTTCCCCGCGCTCCCTCGAAGTCCTTCAACGCGAGGACTTGAATGAACTCCTCGAGACAGTCCCGGTTTCTGATGAACTGCGCAGCCTGCTTGCCAAAGGCGGCGAGCAACGATTGATGGCCATGAGTTACCCGGCCAAGCAGCGATCCACGGAATTGAGGCAGTCGAATGGGATGGAGATGGTGCGGACCCTCTGGGTTGGATTGGCCGTAGTTGGCGGGTTGACGGGATTTGTGGCCGCGCTTGTGGTCATGTTCCGTTCATGGAACGGCGTGGTGAGTGTGGTCATGGGTCTCGTCTGTCTGCTTCTGCTTTGTTCAATTCTTCTGCCTTCTCTCAGTCGGTCGCGAGAGGTGTCCATGCGAACAAGTATGCAGGCCAATATCTCAGCGATTGACAAGGCTTTGTACGTCATGAACGAAGAATCGAACGAAATCTCTGCGACCAAGTCAACTCGTCCCGGTTTGCAGTCCACACCATCGCAGATGCCTCTTCGTGTCCGCGAGTGGTTCCCGGAGACGTTGTTGTGGAGGCCGGAGTTGATCACCGATGACCAGGGGCAGGCTTCGCTGGAGATCAGCCTGGCCGACTCGATCACCACCTGGCGGCTGAGCGCCAGCGCGGTCACCGGCGAAGGCCGGCTGGGCAGCCTGCAATCGCCCATTCGCGTATTCCAACCGTTCTTCGTGGATCTCAATCTGCCGGTGTCGCTGACCCGCGGCGACGAGATCACCATTCCGGCCGTCGTCTACAACTACCTCGACAAGCCGCAGACTGTGAGCCTTCGCCTGGAGGCCGGCGACTGGTTCGAGATGCTCGACGGCGCCGACCGCAGCATCGAGTTGCAGCCGGGGCAGGTGCTCTCGACCGGTTTCCGCATCCGGGCCGCCAAGGTGGGCCAGCATCGCCTGCAGATCACCGGACAGGGCGAAGGCGTGGCCGATGCCGTCCGCCGCGAGATTGAAGTCGTTCCGGACGGACGACGCGTCGAGCAGGTGCTCAACGGCACGCTGAGTGCGCCGGCGTCGATGACGCTCGATCTGCCCAAGGCAATCATCGAGGACAGCGCCAAGGCGATTCTCAAAATCTATCCCACGAGTTTCAGCCAACTAGTCGAAGGACTAGACTCGATCTTCCAGCAGCCGTACGGGTGCTTCGAGCAAACATCCTCGACAACGTATCCGAACGTGCTGGCCCTCGACTACTTGCGGCGGACGAACAAGAACGTGCCGGAGGTCGAGGCCAAAGCCAAGCAGTACATCCACTTGGGCTGTCAGCGGCTGCTGACTTTCGAGGTCAGCGGCGGCGGGTTTGAGTGGTTCGGGCACTCGCCGGCCAATCGCGTGCTGACCGCCTACGGGCTAATGGAATTCCAGGATATGGCCCGCGTGCACGATGTCGATCCGAAGCTGATCGAGCGCACTCGTGACTGGCTCTTGCAGCAGCGACGCAGCGACGGCTCCTGGGAGCCGGAGGGACATGCGATGCACGAGGCCCCGACGCGCGGTCGTGGGGACCAGAGCAACCTCAGCACGACGGCGTACATTGCTTGGGCGGTGTCCTCTGATCCCAACGCCCGGTCGATGCTCGGCTCCACGCGCGACTATATCGTGTCGTTCGAGCCGCAGCAGGTTCGCGACCCGTACGTGCTCGCACTGGTGGCCAATGCACTGCTGTCGATCGATTCGAACGATGTCGCGGCCCGGCCGTATCTCGCCGAGCTCGCTCGCACGATGCAACGTTCACAAGATGGCAAGCACATCTCGTGGGACCGCGACCCGCGGGCCCGCACAACCTTCTACGGCTCCGGCCGCAGCGGCGAGATCGAGACCACATCGCTGGCTGCGCTCGCGATGCTCAAGGCCGGCTATGACCCGGCCGCGACCAAGGCGGCGCTGACCTGGGTGGCCGAGCAGATGGACAGCCGCGGGACTTTCCATTCAACGCAGGCCACCGTGCTGGCTCTCAAGGCGCTGATCGCCGGAACGGGGGCGGCGCTGGGCAGCGACCAGGCCCGCCGGATCGAGGTAGCCGTCGCCGACGGCGGCAAGCTCGATATCGAGATTCCGGCAGACCAGGGCGAGGTGGTCAAGCAGGTGGACCTGACTTCGCAGATCAAGACGGGGAGTACGTCGGTGCGGTTGGCGGAGCGGGTCGGGTCGGGCGGCGTGTACCAGTTGACTTTCCGGTACTACGTGCCGGGGGCCAAGCCGGCGGCACCTGCCGAACCGTTGACCATCTCGCTGAATTATGATCGAACGGAACTGGCGGTGGGTGATCAGGTGACCGCGACAGCGACGGTGGCCAACAACATGGCCGGCCGGGCTCCGATGGTCATTTTGGACTTGCCGATCCCGCCGGGGTTTGCCCCGGATTCGGGCGACTGGCAGTCGCTGCTGGGCAAGAACCAGATTGCCAAGTACGAAATCACCGCCCGCAGCATCATTGTGTACCTGCGTGGAATCGACCCCGGCAAGCCGCTGTCGTTGACGTATCGGCTGCATGCGACCACGCCGGTGAAGGTGACCGCCCAGGCCGCGAAGGTCTACGAATACTACAACCCCGGCAGATCCGGCAGTACGCCGCCGGTCTCGCTGGTTGTTCGCGGGCGGATATGATCGACACGAGAGCGTGTGTGGGAAGCGGCGGAGCCGGGCAGTAGGGCAACGTCGAGGTCGCCGCAGCGACCGAGACCTGCTATATGATTCTGATGTCATCCAGCCATTTGAGGCCCTCCATGGCTTCGGGACTGACACTTGTTGAGATAATCGTCGTGATCCTGGTTGTTATCGTGGCGGTCGTTGTGCTTCTGCCGGCCATGACTCCTCAGAATTCTGGTGGTGCCCGTTCTGCTATCTGCCTGTCCAACTTGAAGCAGCAAGGTCTGGCGCTCCTTATGTACGCGACGGAGAGCAAAGGTCTGTATCTCGTCGCGTCTGGGCCCGGGGAGTTGGGCTGGCCGGGCGTTGTAGTCAGCAGGGTTGATACTCGCCGGGCCCGCGCGGTACGCAGCATCAAAGATGCCAATGAGCTGGCGCTCGGGCAGATGGAGTGGTTCCACTGTCCTGAACGGACCAAAGATCCCAAGGCGGCCTTCATCGACTATGTCAGCAATGCCCTCGATCCTGCCGGGCCGGATAGCAGCGGTGTCTGGCCGTCGCCGAGCAGCCGCAAGGTTGTCAACGCATCGACCTACACACAGCCAAGTCAAGTCATTCTCCTGGCCGAAGCGGAGAAGGAGGACCGCGTCGTCGATTTCGGAGATCTTGCGTCGGTCAAAACGGCCCATGATCAATGGAAGCTTGGCCTGACGGGTTGGCTGCAGGGTGGTGTCCACAACATGACCGTTTGGAAGGGCGGCCACTTACCCAAGGGCAAGAACGGCATCAACCTCGACGACAGCCCGGGTCCCAGAAAGGTGACCCGGGGAATGCACCTGGGAGGCAAGAGAACCAACGCGATCTTCTTTGACGGTCACGCTGGGATGTTGCCGAGATCGGCAAGAGAAGACGCTTCGGAGAAGTATGCAGACTGGTTGAAGCGTTTCGGAGTCAAAGACCCAGACAAGGTAGCCGCGAGCGATGACGACCTGTATTAAGTCGCGAGGCAGAGAAGACGGGGGTTATCGAGGCGGTTTCGGGGTGATGGCGGCGATGACGCGGCGGCGCTTGTCGGCGAGTCTCCTGAAGCCTCTGTAGATGAGGAAGAGGCAGCAGAGAACCGCCAGGAAGGCAGTGATTTCCAGGCCGTAGCCCAGGTAGCGCAGGCTGATCATCAGGCTGGTGCCGTACCTGGGCGGAGGACTGCCAGTCTGGCTCGAACGCCACACCAGGTAACTGTACGGTAGCGCCGCACCCAATTCGATTGCTATTGCGAGCATGCCCACGACGAGGAAACGAACAAGCCAGCGGCCATAGCCGGCCTTCCACCACGTACGGCCGAGCGGGTTGAGAACATAAGACACGACCAGTTCGCGACCGCGCTCGAAGGGCTTTCCGCATTCCGGACAAGGGCCGTCGGGCAGACCGCGCAGGTTGTAGCCGCAGGTGCCGCAGTGGATCGGGTACTCTTCTTCGGAAAACAGGGCGGGGTCCACCCGGGCATCGTGCGGGATCACCCGCGTGCCAAAGAGCGGACGTGCAAGTGCCGCCGCGATGCGGGTGCGCAAACGGGGCTTGCCTTGATCCGTCATCGGGCTGTCTCCGTTGCCGGTTGTGTGCCCGCTAAAGGATCGAGCACGTACAGATCGCCGCGTCGCTGCCATCGACCGAGCGGTGGCAACAACCGTGGCTGATCGCGGTTGAGAGGAACGAGCACCACAGCTTGACCGGCCTGAGCCTCAAGACGCACGTCCGCCGCCAGCTCTTCCATCGCTTCTTGTCTCCCCGCAGGCGGCACCATGCGAATACCGACACCCGTGAGGTCGGCTTGAAGTCGGCGGTATTCAACAGCACTTCGGCCCATGCCGTCTTCAACCAGAATCAGCCCGTTCGGCGCGGCCAGGTTTACCGCTTCCCGGCTCATGCGCTCGGCCGAACGATCCATGACGCTCCACGGAACCAGCAGGTAGATGTAGTCGTCGCGGTAGGGCTTGCGGTGAGCGAACTGGCCCAGCAGTTGAGCACGTCTGGCCGTGACGATCGCGGCGATGTTGAGCAAGGGGGTGGTCAGCAGCAGAAGGATCGCCGCAGCGCACAGACTCTCACGCCTCAGGGTTGCCGGCCATCGCAGGACGGCCGCCGCGCCGACCCCGCCGAAGATTGCCAGCAGCGTATACGTCGGCAGGAAGAAAGTATGCTGATCGAGGACTTCGTAGCGCAGGACGAAAGCGGCATGAATGACCAGCATGGCGATCAGCGCCAGACAGGCAAACTTCGGCATCCCGACCCGCCGATGTCTGACGAGGCCGTATAGTGCCGCCGGGATGAGCAGATTCGGGAAATTCAGCAGAGGAAAGGCGATGTCGGTCATAATCATCCGGGTAGTGGCGCTCGCGTTGAGGACCGCACCGGAGAAATGACGGCCGAACAGTGCCGACTGAAGCGTCTCCGTCGGGTTGGCGCCGCGCACGATCAGTCCGAGCACCAAACCGGTGTACGGCAACGAGCCCAGCAACCACAGCCACATCGCGATGAGGAGGTCGCCGATTCTCAGTCGTCGCGACGACACACCGTGAAGGATAACCAGAGCGAGTACGGGCAGGGTCAGCAAAGCCTGAAGATGGTTCGCCAGCCCGAGGCCGTTCAGCAGGCACATTCCCCAGACGGCCCATCGGCTGCCTCGCTTGGCATAGACGGCCAGGCACCAGCACTCCCCTGCCAGCAGCGCGGCACTGAGGGTATAGACCTCAGCGATGGTGCCCAGATGCCAGAAGGTGTTGGCCAGCGCGAGCGAAGTGGCAGCGAAAAACGCCGCCGGCGCGCTGCCTGACAACGTCCGAACGCAACCGAACACAGTCGCGACGGCCAGGGCGGCCCCGAGGCTGCTGATTAGAGTAATCGCGAAGGCGGGTTCAAGCAGACCGGGAGCGATGGCCGCGCGGCCAAGCCAGTAGTGCAGCGGATGGGAAAGGGCCAGACCCAAGTGCCCGAGGAGGTCGCCCGTGGTGATGCGAAGGATGAATTCCCCCGAGTCCTGCCATTGGGCGCCACGATTGGCAGTGGTGGCATAAAGGCACAAAGACGCGATGAACACCAGCAGCCAGCCCGCGAATGTCGGGAACGCAAATCGGCCTGCCTCTTGCTCGGCGGTCGGCTCGTTGCGCGGCTGGCTGGTAGTGGCGACCATGCAGGCATCTTACGTGCGGGCACGGAAATGGGGAAGCGAGCGGGCGGGCAACTTGCGAACGAGCATGACTCCGGCAAACATAGGGGCTGCAAAGAGGAAACCATGCGGATGAGCAAGACTCTGACGAGCTCTCGGACAACAACGGTGTCCAGGCCCCGCGGTCCTGAACCGCCGCGATGGCGCCGGTTTGCGGGATGGCTCTACCGCTGCATCCGCGGCCTGTTGGCGATGGGTATGCTGACTCTGATTGTGCTGGTCTTCACACCGCTGACCGGGTGGTTGCAGGGCTTGTTGGATGTGACCCAGCCGCCCCAAGCGGCGGATTACATCGTGTGCCTTGGCGGTAAAGACGAGCGGCTGATCTGGGCGGCGGAGCTGTTCAAGGAGGGATACGCACCCAAGGTGATCGTCACCAGTCTCGACGAAGCCGCGCTGGTCATGAAAGACCGAATGCAAAGCATGGGTGTCCCGTCAGATTGCATCATACTTGATTCGGCCTCACGAACCACCGGCGACCACCCCGGCTGCATTGCCGCCCTTTCAGGCATCGACCCGGCGGTCCAGCGGTTCCTGATCGTTACCAATCGCGAACACAGCCGTCGGACGGCCGCTTGTTTCCGGAAAGGCGGCTACGCCCATTTCACCATCTTCGCAGGCTGCAGCTCCTCCTATCAGCAAGGACCGACCACAGCACAAACTTGGCGCGAGCAGGCTATGAACATCCCAACCCTGGCTTATGAGTACACAGCGCTGTTGCAGTATCGGCTCCAGGGCCGGATCTAGGATACAGTGCTGCACCGGGCGTTTGTTCTCCGGTTCGTGGGTCGATGGCATCCTCGGCGCGTCGGGCATCCTGATACGCTGCGGTGAACACCGTTACGCGGCGGCGGCGAGTGACCATCCGACCTGCGACAAAGCCGGGGGTTCCGTGACAGATGAGGCGGGCATGCTCTGGGGGTGCCACTGGCGGCTTGCCCGCCAGTGCATGCCTGAGAAGCAGAAGACACCGGCATCCGCCTGAAGTGTCACGGACCCCAAAGTCGGCCTTTGATCGAGAAGGTGTTGACCGCCGGCCCGGGCAACGCTACCTTGGTCGTCAGTCCCGTTCGCGTCACGCGGGACGCGTGCAATCGTCTTTGGAGGTGCGCCATGGCTAAGAAGAAGGCCAAGAAGGCCGGCGGCAAGAAGGCCGCCAAGAAGAGCGGCAAGAGATGCTGCTGTAAGTAAGCCGAATGTCTTTCAAGCACGGTGGGCGGCCCCTGCGGGTCGCCCATTTGCTTTTCCACGCCGTCTGTTGCTCGCTTTCTCGTGTTCTCTGATGATGCGCCGCCCCCTTTTCACTTGCTTCAACCGGGCGATTTTCCCCAGGCTGCAACCCCGCGGTCGTCATCGCCCGTCTTTTCCGGCTTTGATGTGTCCAGGTATGATAGGCAGGCATCAACCCGCGTTCGTATTAACGAAGGGAGGCGCAACGCCATGAGACATCGAGGGGCTTTTCTGCTCGTCAGTGGCTTGCTCTCAGCCGGTGTGTGGTCCACGGGGTGTTCCACCGTAGCCGAGACGGGGCGAAGCCGAATCATGCTGGTGTCGACAGAACAAGAGCAAAGGCTCGGGCTCGACGCCTACCAGGAGGTGCTGGCCAAGGAAAAGCGCAGCGGCGACCAGCGGATGACCGCCATCGTTGAGCGCGTCGGCAGGCGAATCGCCGCGGTGGCCGATCGCCCCGACTTCCAGTGGGAGTTCGCCCTGCTTGAATCCGACCAGGTCAACGCCTTCTGCCTGCCCGGCGGCAAGATTGCCGTTTACACCGGGCTCCTGCCCGTCGCCAAGAATGAGGCCGGGCTGGCCGTCGTTGTCGGCCACGAGGTGGCACACGCCGTCGCACGCCACGGCGGCGAACGCCTCAGCCAGCGCATGAGCGCAGAAATCATTCAGGAACTCCTGGCCACCGGCCTGGGCAAAGCCTCACCGTTGGTGCGCGACGGAGCGATGCAGGCCTTTGGTATCGGAACCCAGGTCGGCGTGCTGCTGCCGTACAGCCGTACGCACGAAACCGAAGCCGATCAGATCGGCCTCATGTACGCAGCCAGGGCCGGCTATGATCCGCGCGAGGCCGTGGCCCTTTGGGAACGGATGGAGGCGGTCGGCAAGACCCGCCCGCCCGAGTTCCTTTCCACCCACCCTCGCGAGGCGCGTCGCATCGAACGGCTTGGGGAACTCATGCCCGAGGCGATGAAAGCCTACGAGTCTGCCCCGCATCGC
>CAZTQK010000165.1:0-12753 GCA_964615635.1 uncultured Planctomycetales bacterium | reverse complement strand
GGAGTTGGGACCCTCGCGGCCAGGCCGTTCGCCAAGGACAGACCGCCGGTCAAACGCCGCGACTTGATTCCAGCGGGCATTCTCTTTGTGATCTTCGGAATACTCGGATTGATCGTTGTGTGAAGGCGCCGTCTTCTCGTTGCACGCCGCCGGACGAGGCCTTACCATATCAGAGCACCTGCCACCGCTGTCTGTCATACGAGGAGTCGCGATCATGCAGTGTCCGAAGTGCAACTCTCCCATGGAAAGAGTCAAGTACCAGACGGTTGAGATCGACCGCTGCACCGCTTGCGGCGGAATCTGGTTTGACCTGGGCGAAAGGGAGAAGCTCAAGGAGCAAAAAGGGTCGGAGCGGATCGACACCGGAGACCCCGACAGGGGAGCGAAACTCAACAAGCTCGGCAAAATCAACTGCCCGGTGTGCCACACCCAGATGATCAGGATGGTCGACCTCAAGCAGCCGCACATCTGGTACGAAAGCTGCGGAGTATGCTTCGGCGCTTTCTTCGACGCCGGCGAGTTTAAGGACTATAAGGAGAAGACCATTCTGGACTTTTTCCACTCGCTCATGGCACCTGAACGAGAATAGGCCTCGTCATCTTTCGCATTCTGAGCGAATTCGCTACTGCTTGCCGTCTGATCCCTGCTCCTGAGCGATCGACTGATAGTACAGCTTGATCGCCCGGTCATAACGGCGAGGGAAAGCCTCGCGGAAGGCCTGGCGAACGCTCTCCTGCTGCTGCGAGGGCAGGTTGAACAACCATCCGCCGGCTTGCCGGCCCCCGCCGCTGGGATCGAGGGCCATGCCCGCCGCCCCTGCCCCACTCGGGGTAATCGCCGAAGGTGCCAATTGGCCGAGCAGTCGTTGAAGCGCGTGGATCATCAGGCCCATCGCCGTGGTCATGGCTTCAAGAGACTCGCCTTCCCGCTTGATCGCCTCGGTCCGATCAGGCTTCCCAAGAGCGGTCGCCGCTTTGCCAATCCGATCAACGGCGTCCTTGAGCAGCTCTCCCACCGGGTTCACGCCTTCGGCAATTCCCTGGGGCAGCGCATCCTTGGGCAACTGCGACGCGCTGACGTCATATGGGGCGACGTCATTGTCGATTGCGCGGGCAAGAGCCTCCTGCTCCGGCTTAAGGGCCGGCACTTCTGAATCGCCCGCGGCCGACTTGGTGCGATCGAGCAGATCGGTCTGGGCATCCGTGACCCTGGCCAAAGCGGCCGTCGCGCGAAGCAGCATGGTCACCATCCGCTGGATCTGCTCCACTTGGGCCTTGGACATGCCATGCGGCACACCCCCGCCGGCACCCTCGATGGCCGTCGCCTCCTGCGTATACTGCTTCAACCGGCTGAGGATGTCTTTCCACAACTTGCGGAGCTGTTCGGTTGCAGCGGCAAGCTCCTCAGCGGCCCGGGACGCAGGTTCCACTGCATCCGAAAGCGGCCCTTGCTCCATCGCCGGTCTCGCCTTGTCGATCGAGGCGGTTACCTTGCGGATGAGTTGGTCGATCTGTGGATCCAGCAGAGCCAGCTTTTCACCCACTCCCAAGGCTTGGCTCCGGATGTCGGTCTCGTTCTTCGCCAGGTCCGCCGCGGTCTGCTTGGAGGCGGCCTGGGCCTTTGTCGCGGCAGCCACCGCTCGCTGTCGCTCGGTCAATTCCTCGAGAAGATGCAGGGCCCGCAGGATATGCCCCAGGGGATCAGCAGTCGCTCCGATCCAGCGGAACTCGGCCAGCTTCTCGGCGGCCCCCTTGTATCGCAGCGAAGGTGCCATAAAGCCGGCATCTTTACCTGTGCTGTCCATGTCTTGCACGTTTCCGGCCTTCTGCGAGGCCATCGCAACCATTTCCCGGAGCACCTCGATGGCTCTGTTCGTGGAGCGCAGTCCGTTGCTGAGTTGGTTCGCGCGGACCTGCTTGCCGGCATCGTCCATGATCTGGGCCAACTGCGAGTCGGCGGCCTTGGCCAGCAAGCTGGTGTAGACGGAATCCGGTTTGATGGTCGCCTTGTTTTCCATGCCCTTCTCGAGCCGACGATAGCGATCCGTCAGAATGTCCTGACCGTCGGACAGGCGGTCGCGTTCCGCGCGATCCTGCTCGCTCAGCTCCTCGGCCTTGCGGCCGAGGGTGCGCCTGCCCAGCTCGCGGATACCCTCCGCCTGCTTCTGTTCGTCGCTCAGCAGCGTCTCCAGGGCCAATTGAACCGCTCCATCGGAGAGCATGACCTTCTCCTCCTGGAGGATCCGGCCCAACTCGGATAGCACGCGTTTCTGTCCTTCGATAGCCGGGGCGAAGACCGGAGACGGCGTGCCCGGCTGCGTGTCCTGTGCGGGACATGAGCGGGCGACGACCACAACGAGGCAGACCGCCAACAACAGTCTCCCGATAATCGCTATCATGTTCAGCATCCCAACAATCCCCTATCGCCGCGCCCCAGCGGCCTGACCGCTGCCCACGCGAACATCGTCCACGGATACTGTCAGACCCGGCTTATCCGACTGAATCTCAACATAGACGGTGACTGCGGTCAAATCCTTCCACTCGGGAAGACTCCCGTCGATCGGGAAACTCAACTCCAACCACTGCTCGGCCGGAGCGGACGCCATAAAGGGCCGGACTTCGCGCACATCCTGGAGAATATCCCCGCTCTCGACCCCCACGGTAAGCGATAGCTTGGCATCCTTCTCTCGCGGCTCAGCCAACACGAAGGCTTTGAGCCACCGGTCCGGCGCCTTGACATAGGGGCTGAACCACATGCGAACCATATTCTTGGGTGTCGAGGCCGTCAGGCAGCGCTGCCCTCCGTGCGGAAACTCCTGCCCGAGTTCCGGTCCGTCGACATCGTCTTTGACCACCCCGGTCGCATCCCACTCCCATTCGTCCAGCAGCTTCAACACGGGGCCCTCGAAATCGTAGACCTTCTCACTGCGCGGGGTGTATTCGTCCGCCATACGTTTGTGGGCCCGCAACGAGCGACCGCTCGGGCTGATCTCCTTGTCAAGGTGGCAGGCGAAGACCAGCGGCTGGGCCATGCTGATCCAAGGCGTCTCCCGCAACAGGCGCAGTTGGCGAACCGTGTTGAACGCCAAGCTGGTACCGGAGCCGTGAAGACTGTACTCGTTGACCCACAGAGGCTTGTTCGCGTCGCCCCGCTCAACCGTCATCCGCCGAACGGTGCCAAGCCACTCACGGCCGAACGGATTGCCGTACGCGTGGATACTCATGGCGTCGTAGTAGTCTTGGATCCCTTCCTCGTACAGCCGCTCGATGAACCACGTCTTCGGATCTGTGACCTTCAGACCGTTGTCCTCTCTCACGATGCGGTACCGTCGACCGTTGCGGTCGTCGTTCACTGTCCATTTCCGATTGGGCACCTCGGTCTTGGTCATCGCTGAAGTCGACAACGGGGAATCCGGATGCCCGCCAAACGCTCTCCGAAGCTCATCTGATACACGACCGTCTGTGAGCGAGGTGGTGATTGAGGCGTCGAGAACAAACGGCTCCATTGCCTTCTTGTGTTCGTAGCTGCCGATGCAAATGCGAGCTTGAGGATCAAGTGACTTGATGATGCGGTGGCTGCGTTTCACCAGTTCGGCATACCACACTGGGTCGCCGCCATGCTGAAAGCCGATCGGACGCCCCGGCTCGGGCTCCATAAAGCGAAAGCCGGCCATGCCGTCCGGCTCGTTCCAGATCTCGTAATGCTTCACAGACGCGCGGTAACGCTTCACCACTTCCGTCAGGTAGCGTTCGTAGTCGGGCCAGAACTCCGGCTTGTGCGGAAGACACCCGGCCAGGTTCGCCTGCCCGCGTTCGATGAGGATCGCCTCGACACCGGGGTGCTGCCAAGCCCATCGCGGCGTGGTGGCCACGCACAGTGCAACATGAAGCCCTGCTTTGGAGACTGCGGGAATCACCGCGTCGGGCATCGTCCAGTCACACGTGCCTCGCTCTCGTTCGACATCGTGCCAGCAAATACCCACGCGCGAGGCCTGCACGCCCCACTTGGCCATTTCCTTGGCACCTGCCGCGGCGCGTTCTCCAATGTTGGTCCGATGCGGATTGTTGTGCTCCCACCACCCCGACCCGCCGTAGATCATCCCCCACGGGTCACCCATCCGAGACACGGGTCGGGTCGTCGGGACGCTCTCCGAGGCCAGTGCCAAAGCGCAGCAGCCAGTCACGGAGAGCACGACCGTGAGCGGCAATGCACGAGGGCGGCGTTGGAGGTGCTCGCCCGAGCGAACGCTGCTTACCCAAGCCACTAACAACTCTGCATCTCCTCAAAATCGCCGCGGCGTGATACGCCGTGATGCGCTCAAGTACATTGCCGCACTTCCGGGAAGTTATTTCTCCCGATTCTTCGTGCCCGATAACAAACACACATCGTCACCGAGGCTTCCGTTCGCATGGCCCTCGGCAACGCGCGAATCCGTCTTTGCGCCGGATCGACTTACGATTTTCGGCTCCATCATGACTGCCTAAGGCATTCATCAGCAGGAGGTTATAACTCAGAGACGTGGAGAAAGAAAGCCGCCGGCCCGGGGCCTGCCCTAAAGCTCGGACGGTCTTCTGCCACCACCTCAGAGCAGTCAACCTACGAATCCTCAGCTTACATCCAATAGGGTCGGGGGCCATCTAAGACAAGTGGTCACTCGTGCTTGTCGATAAGTAAATATCATGTTTGCAGGAGGTTGCGCTGAGGTCCTCGCAAGCGAGAGATCTTGGAACGAACCTCGACGCAGGCTGGGACAGTCGTGACAACGTACCGGCCGGCGAAGTGTGCTTGGGAGTATGTCCACAGGGCTGCCCCTCTCACCAATCCGGCCCGTCCCGCCTCTCACGCCGACGCCGAAGGGGTCAGCGGCAAGTGTGTGCGAAAAATGTGTTGCTAACACGTAAGGAGATCTGCTTGACGCACCGCCTCCACCAACTATGTGATGATTACTAGATCGAGCAACAACCCGTTGTGTAGTTCAAGGAAGCGGGGACTGCCGCCTGCACCTGGACTCGGTCCATTGTCGGCGATTGTCGCAGCGCTGTTTTGCGCGCACACGGTGCTCGGGCAGCCGGTCGCGTTGTCGATTTCCGCAATCGGCGATCAGGTTTCCAACCAGAATTTCTCGGTCACTGTAACCGCTGTGGATGGCGGCGGCACTCCCACAGCCGTTGTGGCCAACACCACCGTGTCACTCACACGCGAAAGCGGGACCGGAGCGCTGGTTGGCGGCGGCAACCGCACAATCACTGCGGGTACAACCTCGACAACCTACACGACCGCGAGGTGGACGACCGCGGGAGCCGGCAAGTCGGTTCGAGCAACCGCAACGGCCGGCGACCTGCTCGCACCCGCCGTCTCCAACCTGTTCACCGTCACTCCAGGAACACCCTATAAGCTTGTTTTCAGCGTGCAACCGGCCAGCTCCATCGCCGGGGTCAACCTTACGCCGACAGTCGCCGTCCAGGACTACTACAACAATGTTGTCGACACAGACCCTCCACGCAACATCACCCTGGATTTCCAGGTGAATCCTACTGGAGCAACACTCAACGGCACGGTCACGGTGGCGACCAGCGGTGGCCTCGCCCCCTGGACGGCCGGCGAGGCAATGAATATCACCAAGACGGGAACCGGCTTCAGGCTTCTTGCCTCACATGACGGAGCGGCTCTGGCAGGGCCATCGCAGACGGTGCAAAGCAACCTGTTCAACATCACGCCCGCCGCTCACCACCATCTGGCCTTCAGCACGGAACCGGCCAACACCATGGCCGGGGAAGATCTGCTGCCGGCCGTCAGGATCCGGGACATCTACGACAACGATTGCACTGCCGCGCCCGTCCGCAGCATTCAGCTCAGCATCATCACGAACCCGGGCGGCGCGACCCTGAACGGCACTACCTCGAAAAACACCGCCTCGGGCGTCGCGACATGGGCGGCAGGCGACAGCCTTGACATCACAGTCCCGGCTGTCGGGTACCAGCTTCGCGCGACCAATGTGACCGCGCCTCTCCTGGCTGGCGGCGACACCGTCGACAGCGCCGCGTTCGATATCAGCCACAACGTGGCCGATCACATGGAGTTCACCACTCAACCAGTCGACACCGCGGCAGGCGCGGCCCTCGTACCTGTGGTCACGATACAGGACGTCTACAACAACACCTGCACAACCGACAATCGCAACATCACTTTGGGCTTCGCCGCGAACCCCGGCGGCGCCTTGCTGAACGGCACGGTGACGCTTCTGTCAGTCAACGGCGTGGCCTCGTGGACCGGCGCCGAACTCATGAACGTCACCGTGGCGGCGAACGGCTACCAGTTGCAGGCCTCCCATGACGGAGCCGTTTTCGCCACTTCCGACACGGTCGACAGCAACGCCTTCAACATTACCGGCGGGGCTGCGCATCATCTCGGTTTCACCACTCATCCGGCCAACCCGACAGCTGCCGGAGCCAATTTGCTCCCGGCTGTGACCATTCAGGACGAATACGATAACACGGTCACCGGCGACGATCGAACCATCACGCTCACCTTTGCCGTCAATCCGGGTGGGGCCGTGCTCAACGGCACCGTTCTAAAAGCGACGGTTGGCGGCGTCGCGACTTGGGGAGCCGGAGACGGACTCAACATCGCCGTCGCGGCCAATGGTTATCAGCTGCAGGCCTCACACAACGGAGCGGCCTTTGCAGGCTCCGACACGGTCAACTGCAACGCCTTCAATATCACCGCCGCGACAGCCCATCACCTGGTTTTCAGCACCGACCCGGTGAGCAGTCTTGCAGGCCAAGCCCTGCTTCCATCGGTCACCATTCAGGACACATACAACAACACGGTCACCGGCGATGACCGAACCATTACATTGGTCCTGATGAACGCCGGCGGTGCTGCGCTGCTCGGCACGACTTCGCTTGCGACTGCCAACGGTGTCGCCCAATGGACCGGCGGCCAAGCGATGAACATCACCAAGCCCGGTACCAACTACTACCTGCGTGCATCGCACAGCGGGGCGGCCTTCGGCGGGTCCGACACCGTCGATAGCGCCGATTTCGACGTCACGCACAATGTACCGCACCACCTCGCGTTCACCGCACAACCTGCCAACACGGTCGCTGGCCAGAACCTCTTACCGGAGGTGACCATCCGGGATGCTTATGACAACACGTGCGACACCGACAACCGCACCATCACCTTGACGATCTCAACCAATCCGGGTGGGGCGGCGCTCAACGGCACGGCAGCCCTGCTCAGTGTCAACGGTGTAGCCACCTGGACGGCTGTTCAAACCTTGAACATCGCCACAGCCGCGACCGGGTACATTTTGCGGGCCACCGGCAGCGGTGCGTTCTCGGGTTCCGACAACGTGGACAGCAACGCGTTCAACATCACAGCAGACCCCGTGTTGAGTTCGTTCACCGTCGTGCCCAGCGCGAATCCAGTCATCGTCAACAACCCGATTGCCCTGACCATCACAGCCCGCGATATCTACGGCAATCCCATCCCCAACTACGTGACCCTTCAGACCGTGAACCTGACATCGACCACCGCGGGCGACGGCACCAACATCGACTGGGACAATGGACCGGCATCGCTGACCGACCACCTGGACGGCACGGCTGACCTCGCGGTGGGCACAACGTTTGATGCTGACGGCGAGATCACGCTTGACATCACGAATCGGCAGGCAGAGTCAATCACCGTCACGGCCAATGACCCGGTCACCCCGGCCACCGGCACCAGTGCGGCAATGGAGTGGGACCCATGGTTCCCGCTATTGCTCCACATCACGCCGCCCGGCATACCCATCGCCGGCGTACCGTTCGACGTTGACATCTACGTTACCGACCAATTCGAGAATCTGACGAATGTCACCCAGGACTGCGACATCGAGCTTCGACTCTCCGCCGGCACAGGGGTTCTGGGCGGTACGATTGACGGGACGATCACCACAGGCACCAACAGCACCACCATCAGCGGCGTCACCTACAATGTCGCCGAGAGCAACGTCGTGCTGGTGATCGACCGCCTGAGCGGCGACTTCCTCGTTGCCGGCACGTCCGATCCGATCACCGTCGCGGGCGCCGCACCCGTGGCACTGGAGATCGCCGCCATCGCCAACCAGACGGCCGGCACCCCCTTCAGCGTGACGGTCAGGGCCCTCGATGGCCTGGGCAATCAATCCGACGTCACTGCGGACACCGACATCAGCTTGCAGCTTCTCCTGGGGAGCGGCGTTCTGGCAGGAACGACCACAGGAACAATCACCGCCGGAACGAGTTCGGTAACGATCAACGGCGTTGAACTCAGCACCTCGCAGATTGGGGCTGTTATCCGAGCCAGCCGGACCAGCGGCGACGTGCTTGCCGACGGCGATTCCAACGCCTTCCTCGTTTCGCCTGGCGCGCCCAGCAGACTGTCGTTGGACCTGATCGGCAACCAGGCGGCCAACGTGGCGTTCATCGTGACTGCTCAGGTTCTTGATGACTATGACAACATAGTCGGCATGACTACGGACACCGATGTCACGGTCAGTCTCGCGACGGGCACCGGCACGCTCGGCGGCACGGTCTCAAGAACAATCGCCACAGGGGACAACTCGATCGTCTTCAGTGTAACGTACGACACCGCCGAGGGAGGCGTCAGTCTGCAGGTAGACCGTACGAGTGGGAACGCTCTGGCCTCCGGGACCTCCAATGTCTTCACCGTGAACGCGAGCCCGCCGGTCCGGCTCGAGTTTGAGCCCATCAGTTCTGCGACGGCCGGCTCGGCGTTCAGCGTCACCGTGTTAGCGGTCGACCTCGCAGGCAACGAGGGCAGTGTCGCCGGCAATACCACCATTGAGATCAGCGTCAACAGCGGAAACAACAGTCTTGGCGGGACGACAACCGGAATCATCACCACCGGCAACGGCAGGGTCACGATCTCAGGACTCTATTACAACTATGCCGAAACCATCAGTCTCAAGGCGACGAGCATTGCCGGAGACACTCTTGCCGAAGGCACGTCGGATCAGTTCAGCGTCTCGGCAGGACCTGCCCAGTATCTGCGATTCGCACAGCAGCCGACGACCAGCGATATTGGGACACGCATCCACGTCGCTGTCGAAGTGACGGACAACATCGGCAACAGGAAGTCGTTCCTGAACGACGTTACGCTCTCACTCGTATCGCCTTCGGGCTGCGGAACGGAGATCGAGGGCGTAACAACGGTTTCCGGCTTCTCCGGACTGGCTTCGTTCAGCGTCATTATCCCGGAGCCTTGCGACGGATACCGTTTTGCAGCGAGCGCGCCCGGGCTGACCGGCGCGACCTCGAACCCCTTCACGGTCATCGCCGGTACGGACCTCTCCGGCAACAGCGTCTCGCTGCTGATCGGTGCGGCCGAGACAACGCTGTCGCTCTCGTACGCCGTTTCGGGCCTCTCAAGCGTGGAGCCTTTCATGATTTCGTGGGGTCTGGAACGTGACACGACCAACGCCGACCCCATCGACGAGATACTCGGCAGCGCGGTCGCTTCCGACACGGCCTATCTGACACCCGGGAACCACACGATCATGTTGGGCGACATCCGCCCGCAGCTCAACGGTCGTTTCCAGTACGGGGACCGCGTTGCCGTACAAATCGACTCCGACAACGTGATCGTTGAGACGAACGAGAACAACAACATCGACACCACCACGCCGACGGTGAACCTGGTCAACGAGTTGCTGAAGCTCAGGCCACGCGGCGATGACCCGACCGCCGAGGTCACCTACGTGGTCAACAGTCCGGCCAATGTCCCCTCATTCACCATCCGCATCGGCCTGGACAGCGACGGCGACGGAGGTATTGACACGGCACTTGTCGACGGCACGCCCGAGGAGACTGATCTGACACCCGGCGTACACGCCGTGAGCGTCAGCCTGTTGTCGGCGTTTGACTCGACGCCGATCGCATCGGGCGAGGCGGTCTCGCTCGTGGCTCAGCTCAATCCGGAGCAGGAATGGCCGGAAAGCACCCCTCTCGATGACAATCTGCAATCAGCTACCATGAACTACCCCGTGGATTTGACGTTGTCCAGGCTCGAACACACCCGTGCGCCGAAGGAGCGAATCTTCAGCGTGAAGATGGTGTACGAACTGAGCGACATGCCGGTCAGCGAGAACTTCACGATCGCCTTCTACGCGACAACCGACAACAACGACTCGATCAGCGACGATGATATTCGAATCGAACAGCATACGATCACTCGTGCGGCCGACAAGACGCATGGCCCACACGAGAAGGAATTCCGCGTCTCCGTGCCCATCACGGTTCTGCCCGGTGCGGACTTTGTACTGAAGGCCCGCCTCGACGAAACCGATGTGGTCGATGAAGTCGACGAGACGAACAACGTGATGGCCATGCCGCGGTACACGCCGTCGACCCGGAGACTCTGCGGTCTGATCGGCTCGGCCCCGCTGGCGTTGACCGTGCTCGGTCTGGCGGGCATGAGACTCACCACTCTGAACCGGCCGCGACGACGCACGAGTCAGGCCAACTGAACACCGCCTTGCTGCCTCCACGGGCGGCCTCTGTCACCAGCCATTTGTGTCAGGTATCATGCTCTGAGCCTCTTTGGAAGGAGGGCATGATGATACGGCGCGCCCAGTTCATAAACGACACCGCTCAATCTCGGGCTTGCAGTCCATCGTTCATTCTTGCGCTCTGGATGACGACACTGACCGGAAGCACGGCTTTGGCGGCGGCGGCGTCGGTGCCAGCCAGCCCGATCCACGACGACCTGGTCGATCCTCAGACGCGCCAGCGACTCATCGCGTATCTCGACGACATCAGCGGATGGATCATGACCCTCGACGTCAGCAGCGGGACGCTCAAGAACACGAAGGACACCACAACCTCAATCTTCATCAACGGCAACTTCGCACGGGTGCTGATGGCCTCGCATGCGATCCGCCCGAACAAGGCTCGGCTCGACGAGGCTCTGCGCTGGTGCGACGGATTCTGCTCGCAACAGGAGAAGACGACGACGTCTCGGGGCGAGCCGGCCGGGTTCTGGTCGGATCTCGGCCCGGGCCGCAACATCTACTTCGGCGACGGCGGCACCGCCGCCACTGCCCTGGCCATCGGATATCGATTCGCGGACGACGCTCGAAAGCGGAAATATGTGGAAGCCATGGAGAACATGGCTCGATTCGTCGTGCACGGCTCACAGGCCGACCCGCAGGGGAAAGGCAGGGAGGCAACCCGCAGTTTCATCATCGCCGATGGGCCCGACCGCGGAGCGCTGGGTTGCGGCTACTATGCGGGCCACCTGAGCATGAAACCCTACACCATCTCCACCGCCACGACAGGCGCTGCGTTCTTCTCAACGCTCTACGCGATCAGACCGCGCCCCGAATACCGGGAGGTGGCCGTGGGAGCAACGAAATGGCTGCTCCAGATCCGCAAGCCCGACGGCGAGATCCCCTACACCCTGGACGGCAAGATTGAGACGACCTGGCCGCTGGACACGCTGAGCTACTGCACCGAGGCGTTCGTGGCAGCCGACATGCATCTCAAGGACAAGGAGATTCGGGAGTTCCTCGGGCGCGAGTTGCGGCCGACCGTCGAATGGCTACTCACCGGCCAGAATCCCGACGGCTCATGGGGCAAGATGCGAAGCCAGGACCAGCAGCGAAGCCCGCGGGCCGTGTCCCTGCTGACATGGTACTACCGCACGATCGAGCCGGACCCGAAGGTCGCGGAGGCAGTACGCCGATACTGCCGATTCCTGCTCGATCCATCGAACAGCAAGGCTTACGGAGTCAAGGAACTGGTCCGGACGACGGGGTTCGTCGGACTGACAGTCGCGGAGATCATCTCGCAGGGTAGCACTTTCTGATTTTGGAGGGGAGGGCATGGTCGAGCGAAGCGAGACCTGCCATCACGCTGTCCCGAAACGGCAGGTCTGGTCCGCCACGGCGACCCCGCCTGCGGCGAGACGGCCTCGGCACTGCCCTATCGAGAGGGCTTAAACCGCACCACGCAGCGCGAGCAGCCGTCGCAGATCCGCTCGCCGAATTCGACGGCAATGCCCGGCCCGAACTCCGTCGCCCACGCAGCATACTCCGTGTCGCAGATATGGTGCCCGATTTTGCCGGCGAGGTGCTGACGGCCGGACTTGGCCAGCAGGTCGACCCACGGGCAGCGGGCAGCCGAGATGGTCATGCCTCCGTCGCCGTCCCGGCTCGCCTGGAAATCGTAGTCTTCGATGGTCAGCTTGGTAGTCAGGCACTCGAAGAGGGCATCAATGCCCGACTCCAACCCGGTCAACGACTTGAGCTTGCGGGCCTGGATCTTGGGCATCACGCCCCACACCGCCACGTCGATATCCAGGGTCTTGTCGAACCCGTAGCGTTCCTCCGTCTTCATGAACCACAGCCCGTCAACCGCGGTGTAGCTGCGATGAAAATACTCGGCCTTCTGGGCGTCAGTCAGTTCGATCATGAGCAGACTCTCTAGTCGTGCGGCCCGAAATCGTGAAACGCGAGCAGCCGCTGCCGAGATTGTGCCATATCTGCGGGTTGTGAGAAAGGGTCCGAGTCGGCTGCTCGGTGAACCCCCTTTCAGAACCGCGACCGTGGTTCGCCGAGGCGACCGTCAGGAAGCGGCCGGACTCTCCCCCTTTACAAGGGGGAGCCGGAGGGGGTCAGAGCGGGCTCACCAACCGCTAATCGCTGATGGCGGACCGCTCTTTCAGAACCGCGACCGAACTCGTCCTGCTTAGCCCTGGCTAAGC
>CAZTQK010000164.1:0-12793 GCA_964615635.1 uncultured Planctomycetales bacterium | reverse complement strand
CTCGCTTCGTGGTTCGCGCCGACGAGCACGTGGAACGCATCGAGGGCTTCGAAATCCCCACCCTGGCATCCGATGCGGCCCCGCCGACAATCACCATCCGTGAGAACAGCCTGCGATTCCGCGTGGACCTTCGCGCCGGGCACAAAACCGGCTTCTTCTGCGACCAGCGCGACAACCGCAGACGGCTGGCCGGGCTGTGCCGCGGGGCTGGCGTGCTCGACGTGTGCTGCTACACCGGCGGCTTCGGCGTTTACGCCAAGAAACTCGGGCAGGCCGAGGCGGTGACCGGCGTCGATCTCGACGAAGACGCCATCGAATTAGCCCGCAAGAACGCCAACCTCAACGAGGTCCGCATCCAGCACGTCCACGCCGACGCCTTCGGCTACCTGCGGCAGATGCAGACCAACGGCAACGCCTATGACGTCGTGGTGCTCGATCCGCCGAAGTTCGTCCCCAATCGCGACGACTACCCCGAGGGCTCACGTAAGTACGTCGACCTGAACACGCTCGGCATGAGCGTCGTTCGCCCCGGCGGCCTGCTGCTGACCTGCTCATGCTCGGGCCTGGTCTCGCGCGAAGATTTCCTCGGCATGGTCAAAGCGGCCGCAAGCCGATCGCGGCGATCCCTCCAGATCGTCGACCAGACCGGCGCCGGCCCCGACCACCCGGTCATGGCCAACTGCCCGGAGAGCGCGTACCTGAAGGCCGTGTGGGCGCGAGTGTGGTGAGGGGAATGTCGAACGCAGAATGGTGAATTGAGGCAACCGGGCCCGCGAACACCCCCCGTCTTTGTCCGCGCACGATAGCTCAGAGCTCCATTGGTGAACAGCGGGTCCGTGACACATTTAGCGGGGAGGCGCTGCGGCTTTTCAGAACCGCGACCGTGAGGGAGCGGCCCCCCTGTGATGTGGCCGCTTTCCGGTCTGGCCCCTCGCTTACGCTCGGGGTTCTGAAAGAGCAGCCTGAAGTGTCACGAATCCTCGAACAACCCTCGACAGGACGAGGGTTGACAGTCGGTTCCCGGGGGAGCTGCACTGTATCGCATCTTGAGGTGGTGCACGGTACGTCCGACCGTCCATTGCAGCGGCGAAGTGGTTGTTCCGGATGGAGTCGTCCAGCTTCCTGAAGGGGTTCCGGCATCTCTTGACGCGTATCCGATTCCCCGCAAGATAGTCACCGTGATCTCGTGGAAATGCCACCCATAGGTTAACGCCCCGTGAGGCGGGGCGTTCAGGGCGGGAACTGCATGGCTTCATACACAGAGTCAATCCTCCGTTTCTTCGTCGAGAACCTTCCCGACTGGCCGACCCTCGCCATCGGCGGTCCGGTGGCGTTGGCCTGGGCTGCCCTATGCCTGCTTGCCTCCGGGCTCCTGAAGGCTCGCTGGAAGCTCAAGACCGGGTACACGCGTAAGTGTTTCCATTTTCTCATCTTCGGCACGGTCGTGGTGGTACACTGGCGATGGGGCACTCCCGGCGTGTGCCTCTTTGGAGGCATGACCAGCCTGGTCATCGCGTACGCGCTGGTTCGGGGCCGCGGACATCTCATGTATGAGGCCATGGCCCGCGAGAAGGATGAGCCCAGACGCACCTACTATATCATCGTGCCCTATTTCGCGACGCTGATCGGCGGGTTGCTCAGCAACATCCTCTTTCCTGCCACGGCCGTCTTCGGCTACCTCGTCACCGGACTCGGTGATGCCGTCGCAGAACCCGTTGGAACACGCTTTGGCAAGCACGAATACAAAGCCCCGGCCCTCACCGGAGTCAGGGCGACCAGGAGTCTGGAGGGCTCGCTCGCCGTTTTCGCCGCGTCGTTGCTGTCCCTCATCGCATACTTCGCCCTCGCACATCAGTTCGATTTGTCGGGAAGATCGTTGCTTGTCCTTGTGCTGATATCCGCCGTATCGACGGTGGTCGAGGCCGTCTCGCCCCATGGATGGGACAATACCACGATGCAGGTGGTCCCGGCTCTGCTCGGGGCCGCCTTATTGTGAATGCACATCGCAACGGCGCACAAACGTGTGCCGCGTTGATTCCGGCCGAACGCGGACACCGTGGCAGTCGTAGAACGTTATGGCTCCTTCAAATCCTCGCCCGCCGAACAAGAAGGTGGAGCGGCAGGAATGGCCAGGACGATACTAAGGAGAACGTCTCCGGAGACTCGAAAGGGCTCCCGGTTGACGGCTGCTTGGAGATGAAGCCGGATGCTGAGTTTCTGTCTGCACAGTCTTCTCAGGGAGTATGGATGGCAGTTCTTCAGGCATGTTGCCGCGCCGCATCCTGTCAGAACGGTGAAGGCGTTTCTCCGTTCCGGCCGTTACGACTTCAGCGGCGATGCGATCGCAACCTCCAACGAGGAGCCCGGGCCAACCTTGGGGGGGCGGCGCTCCGTCGTCGGGGTCGGCTTCTGTCTCAAACCCCTCAATCCCCCTTGCCTGTCCGGACGTTCAAACCATGACTGCCTCTACTTCGAGCGGCTGATGCACTCGGGAAGCTCGAACACTCCCGATTGCTGCAGACAATGCGCGATCAGGGAAATCGGGATCATGGCCCTGAAGGCGGAGGGTGCTTTCTACATCATGACCTCCGCCAAGGACATTCTACTGGACGTGTTTGCACCCGCCCTCAAGGAAGGCCGATTTGTCTCGGGGCTCTTTCTGCTCTGTCGCTATTCGCTTCGGCCGTTCACCGTAGGTCTCCTGGCATCGGACATCCGGGGATGGCTGTTCCCGTTTGAGCGAGGCGACTGTGCGGACTACAAGACGTGGCTCCGTGCCGATCGTGGGGACAAGGACGAGCAGACCGCCTTCGGCGAACAAACCCGGAAATCGATCAGGGAGCTCCTCGATGGCGCAGCGAAGACACCAGACTCCGGCAAGAGATTCAAGAGGCAAGGCAACATACTCTGCCCGGAATAACAGGAGCAAGATACGGCAGGAAAGGCATGCCCGCGCCGAGCCGTGGGTGTGACACGCGAATCATGCAGCACTCTGGATTGGCAGGAAGAATACTCGTTGTCCTGACCTTCACCGGCACTTGCGGCGCTGCCCCGACGGCGCAGACGGGTGAGGCGGGCGAAGCGCCGGTGGCCGTGCGGACTCGGGCAAATGCCTGGGTGCGGATGGCCGTACCCGAGCCAGGCGAGAGCCCGCCGGTGATCGTCGATGTGATCGATCCGTGGGGCCGCGTCATCTGGACCGGCGCGACTCGAAGCGACTCGATCGAGTTCCTCACCCGCGACTGGGCCGACGGCGTCTACACCGTGCGATTCAAGCCGGGCAGCGAGCAGAAGCTGAAGGTCGACAGCGAGTACTATGGCCGGGTGTGGGCCAGGACCGGGCTGATGATGAGACAGATCGAGAAGAAGCGCGACTCGGACGGCATACTGCCCAAGGATCTAGCCGGGGCGTCCAACCTGCTGCAGCGGATCATCACCGAGTACATCTGGCAACAGCCCGAAGACCACATCCTCGGCCATCTGACCTTCTGCCAGCAACGGCTGGGCATCACGACGGCTACGGCCACCGTCCGCGTCCTCGGCTCGGGGGCCGCCGACTGGGACGGCTACGAGGGCTCCTACCGCCCCGGCCGGCGCGAACGATCGTCGATGTTCATGCCCCCCAACGCCGTGGTCGACTTCGGCACCGGCGCGATCCGCAGGCTGCGCCGCTGGGGCTACTCGGCCAAGGACGTCCAGCACCTCTTCATCAGCCACGAGCACGCCGATCATTTCGACCCCGCGAACATCGCCGATCTGGCCGCCAACCGAAGGGATGCCGGGCTCAGCCCGCTGGTTGTGCATGGCAGCAAGACCGTCTGCGACTGCCTGAGAGATCATCTGTCCAAGAGCGGCAGGAGTGACATGGCCGTCCTCACCGAAATGCGGGCGGGAGGTCAGACCCGAGCCGGCGAGTTGCAGGTGAAAGCGGTGCGAGCAGCGCATGCAACCAGCGCTGACCCGCTGTGCTTCATCTTCAAGTTGCGAGGCGCGACCGTTTACTACGGTACCGACAGCGGCTATCCGCGAGCTGAGACCTTCGCGGCCCTGGCAGCCGAGCGATTCGACGTGTTCGTTATCGACACGACCGCCGCATCGAGTGACGACGGACGCGAACACGGCGATGTCGGCGACGTCATACGGCTCGTCGACAAGCTCCGGGCCGCCGGCGCAATCGATACCTGGACCACGGTCGTGGCCGTCCATCAGTCTCGCCGCGAGGGGCCGACGACGATCCGCGACATTCCGGTTTTCACGCAGAGGGCCGGCTTCACTTGCAGTTACGACGGTATGCCGATCCCGATCGCGTTTCGAGTGAGGAGCCAGCCGGCCGAGTAGGGTGCAGAGACTCGGGCTTGCGGCCCGCAGGGTTCCGACCGAAGCCGGCCTCAAGGAAAACGGAAGGCCATTGGACCATTCGACCATTGGTTTGGTAGTCTGTTGGTCTGTTGGTCTGTTGGTCGGTTAGTCCACCGGATGAGATGGCTCAGGGTCGCCTTAAGCCTGGGTTGTCGATTCTTGTCGCTTGAACGAGCGTATCTTCGCACGGAGCTCCGCATGACGGCAAACGATGAAAACGCGAAACCAACGACGATCACCGGCGATCACAAGGTAGGCCACGTCGTGGACCGGTACCCGGCCACGATCGACGTGCTGAGAAGCCACGGCTTCACGCAGATCACCAACCCCGTCATGCGCCGCACTGTCGCACGCCATGTCTCGATCGCCCAGGCGGCCGAGATGAAGGGCGTCGATCTGGCAACGCTCCTGGCAGACCTGAACGCAGCGATTGGAGAAGGTAACAGCGGCCGGTAAAGGTCTCGTCGCAGGCGAATCTCGCCCACTACAACGGACCCGTCGGCGCTCACAGGAACACGCCGGACCCGAGCCGGTGACTTACGTCCCAGGCGTATCGTACTGCAGCAACCGCCGCTCGCCCGCCAGGGCTCGTAGTGGCGTCAGGTCCTGAGTCACTTCGAGGGTACCCAGATACTCACCCTTGGGATCGCGCACCGCGAAGTAGCGGATGTGCACGAATCGGCCATGCAGGTTGATCCAGAACTCAGCCACGCTCTGCCGTCCCGAGCGGAAATCATCGAGAATCCGCTCCACCACGCCCACGCTGTCCGGCGGGTGACAGTGCTGGACCTTGCGCCCGATGATTGCCTTGCTGCGTGCGAAGATGCGGCCACTGCTCTCGGAGAAAAACCGGACACGGTCTTCGGCGTCCACGAACGTCAGATCCACCGGCAATGTCGAGAACACGCCGACAAGCTGCTCGAAGGTCAGGCTGCCGGCCGGAAAGGCCACCGATCGGCCGTGGGGCAGTTCCACCGTCTCCTGAGCCTGCAACGACTCCGGCGGAGCATAGCCGGCGCGCGGCTCGACGAGACACCAACCGTACTCCGGTGACTGTTGCCAGATCTGTCCCCACTCATCCTCCGTCAGCGTCTGGAGCGACATCGGCAGAAGAATGGTTTCCTCCTTGTCGATCATCGAGCCGATCGCTTCAGCGGCCGCCGTCGCCGCAGGCTTGATCGCCGCCGCTGCATGGCTGGCTTTTGCGTAACGCTGGCGCAGCGCCGCCTGTAATGTCTTGAGTGCTCCTCGGGCTTCATCATCTTTTCCCCACATCACTTTCGACGGCCCGGTGATCCCATGCCGCTCAAGAACCGAGAAAAGCAGGTTTTCTTTTCGCTGGTAGTGCTTGTCGACGTCCATCAGGTCGTTGGCCGCCTGCCGGGCCCGGCGAAGGGGCAGCCCCGGCTCGGCGTCCGCCGGGAGCGCCGCGAGATCCGCCATGGCCTTGCTCAGATCATCGAGCGTGCGCCGGATGGCCTCGTTCTCGACACGAAACGTGTCCACCGGGTGCCCGGGTGGTACATCGCCTTCGGCCTGCTTGGTGAGGATGTCCTGCACCACCGCGGCGTGAAGATCGCACATGCTCTTGATTTCGTTGACCGTCACGCCCTCGGCCATAAGCTGCTGCTCCATGGCGGCGATCTCCCCCGGACTGGCGTGACGCACGATCTCCGTGAGCTGGGACCTCACCTCCTCAGGTTTGGCGCCATGATGGAGCTTCTGGACGATCTCCTTCAGTGTCTGGATTCGCTTGGCACGATTGTCGATCAGTTCACTCATGATTCACCTCTTGCTGTTTGACCTGGGGAAAGGGGGGCAGTCTGCCTTTCGCCGGCAAGAGCACCGCAAGAATGACGATGAATGCCCTGCTCCTGAAGCAACTGCCCGATGGTGACCGCTGCAAACGCCTTCTCGAGCGACTCCATGGCTTCGTTGAGTCGACGATGAAGTGGACAAAGCCGACCCTCGTGAGACTCCACCTTGAGCGGGCATGTCTGAATGCGGCTGAAGGGAGCAACTGCCTGGATAACGTCCAGCACAGAGACTTCGGTCGCCGCTCGCGCCAGCCGAAACCCCCCGTGACGACCCGACGTGGAGATCACCAGACCGTGGCGAGCCAAACACTGCAGGACCTTCGACAGATAGCCTGCTGGAACCCCCGTGCCTTCGGCAATGACCGATGTGCCCGACGTAGCCCTGTCGTGAGCCGCGAGCCACATAACTGCACGCAACGCGTACTCCGCTGTCTGAGAAATCATCGCCCAGACACTCTCTGTAAGTCGCCCAATGGCCCGAAAGCCGGATCCGGGCCGACAGGACAATCATGAGCCGGCAGACAACCATAGGCCACCTGGACCATAATTTCAACCTAGATATCCAGGTTTAATTTAATCCGGGTTGTTCACTGAATGGACTCAAGATCAGTCTCGCACCCTCAAGTGGGGTATGGCAGACGAACTCTCGCGACGTGTTGTCCGAGACTCGATCTCGAGGGCCTCGTCGCGAGAAACAGTCAAATCCACGTCAAAACCGCGCGCTCACCTGTGACACGACACATCCATTGCTCCTGTTCCAGTCACGTCGTCTGGTAACCGATAAGCGTCTTGCTTCGGGTCATCGGGACGGACGCCTTGACAGTACGGGTTTTCGCACCTATACTTTGCAGAGCGACAACCTTATCTGTTCTTGTTGTCTTGTAAGAGGTTATGTTAATTCAGCGTCCCGCGCAGTACAGGTGGACAGTGGGTAAGAAAACGACGCCAACCAAGGATAAGAGAGCCAAGACGGCGGCCCGCTCCTCCAAGGGGACCCCCAAGGCCAAGGCTGCGCCCAGCCGGAAGAGGACCACCAAGGAAAAGACCGTGGCGAAGGCCCTGAAGATCAGGGCCACCGGCAAGGGACCTGCCGCGTCGCCCAAACCCTCCACAGCCCCTACCGGGAACAGACCCAAAACAGCGACCAAGGTCGGCAAAATCGATAAACCGGACAAACTGACGTCTCTGGAACCCAAGCCTGCGGGCAAAAAGCCACAGCGAGCGAAATCGACCAGCCGAACAGCTGGTTCGTCGACGAAACTGAGCCCCCGGTTGGCGGCCCCCGTGCGGGAACCACGAGAGATCGCCGGCCTGCCGAAACTCCCGGCGTTCGGAAGCATCTTTGAACGTCCGCCCCATAGGGAGGCCAAGAAGAGCAGAAACAAAGAGAGCGGCGGCAACGGGGATTCCGTGGACGATTCGACGTCTGACATCTTGGCCAAGACCTACCTGACCGATTCTGAACTGGACGAATTCCGTCAACTGCTGATTGCCAAGAGGCAAGAGATTGTCCGGGACGTAACAAACCTTGAAGATGAGGCTATCCGGCAAGCTTCGGGTGCCAGCTCCAGCTCGAGCATGCCAATACACATGGCCGATTTGGGGACCGACACCTGGGAGCAGGAACTGACGCTCGGGTTGATCGAGAACGAGAGAAGCCTCCTCCGTGAGATCGACGAGGCAATCGAGAGAATCGAGAACCATACTTACGGCATGTGTCTGGCCACCAACAAGCGCATCTCGAAGGCTCGCCTCCAAGCGAAACCTTGGGCGAAGTATTGCATTGAGTACGCCCGCAGACGGGAACTGGGACTGGCCTGATCCAGTTGGTCCCGCTACAATCCTCGCTCCTTAGTCAGAGAAGCGTCTTGTGATCTGGGTCCAACGGCTGCCCGACGGGAAGCGTCCGCGTTCTCTGGCCGACGCTGCGATTCGGTTTAGCTCGACAAAGCGGTCTGAGACTGCGGAAGTTCATGGCGGAGTGCACAAGTCATTGCAGTTCCAGTGGTTCGGCTGGGAGCTCCGGGCACCATTTTGTCTCGGCGTTCCGTTGTCCGGCTTCGCATGCCCGGCTGTGGTTGTTTACCATTGTGGGCCTTGCGGCGGACCTCTGGTCAAAGCATTGGGCCTTTACCAATGTCGATCCGGATAGAGGCATCGTCATCGTCGAGAACCTCGCTAGATTTCAGCGATCATTGAACACTGGGGCACTTTTTGGCTTGGGCAAGGGGTGGACGCCAGTCTTCGTCGCGGCATCAATCCTTGCGCTGGCTTTCGTGATGTACCTTTTCGTCCAGAGCGGGCGAGAGCGATGGAGCCTCCACATCGCCTTGGGACTGGTCCTGGCCGGAGCGTTAGGCAACCTGCACGATCGCATCTTTGTGATCGTCGACGTTATCCAATACGTCGATCGCCAAGGCAAAGAGCGGCTGCTGGAACCCGGCCTGATCAACGAGGCAAAGAGCAATGAGAAGTCTTTGGCTCTCGACAACTACCCGGAACGAAGCAGGCGGGTTTTCATCAACAGAGACCAGATCGTTGGCACCTGGAAGCAAGGTGTGGTTCGCGACTTCGTGAAGATGGAGCCGCGAATCCCGCTCGGCGGCGGCCGATGGAAGGAGATCTGGCCCTGGGTCTACAACATCGCCGACGTGCTCCTGGTGGCCGGGGTGGCGATCCTGATGCTCAACTTCTGGAGAGAAAGACGGGAGATGCGGGCAGCCCGGGCGAAGCAAGAGGCCGCAGGATCCGCGGGCAAGTCCGGTTCGTGACAGGGGCGGGTAGAGGTCCGGTCGCCATGCCTGAAACCTTCACCCAACAGGAGCATGCCTGGATGCAGAGGGCGCTGGCGCTTGCCGCCCGAGGGCGCGGAAGCGTCGAGCCCAACCCGATGGTGGGCTGCGTTCTGGTCCGTGACGGGAAGATCGTGGGCGAGGGCTACCATCGGGGATACGGCGGCCCCCATGCCGAGGTCAACGCCCTCAAGGCCGCGGGACGCCTCGCCCGGGGCGCAACCGCGTACGTGACCCTAGAACCTTGCTGTCACCACGGCAAGACCCCACCCTGCACGGACGCTTTGATCGCCGCTGGGATCAAGCGAGTCGTTGCGGCAATGCGAGATGAGCTGCCTCCCGTCAGCGGACGAGGTGTCAGGGTCCTCCGCAAAGCCGGCATCCAGGTCCGCATCGGATTGTGCCAACAGCAAGCTCGGCACCTCAATGGCCCCTACCTTAAACGCAAAGAAACCGGCCGGCCTTGGGTCATCCTCAAGTGGGCTCAGAGCATTGACGGCAGGATCGCCACGCGGACGGGCGACTCGAAGTGGATCAGCGGCGCGGAATCCCGGCGATATGCCCACAAACTCCGTGGCTGGGTTGATGCCATTGTCGTGGGCGTCGCAACGGTCATCGCCGATGACCCGGCCTTGACCTGTCGGCACGGCAAACCCCGCCGAACCGCAAGCCGAGTGGTGATCGATCCGAAGTTGCGTACCCCGCCGGATGCTCAACTCGTTCGAACGGCCGGCAAGGTCACCACCATCCTCGTCACAGACCGCCGACAGATCGGCACAGCCAAGGCACGGCGCCTGGCCAAGCTGGGTGTCGAGATTCTCGGTCTGCGCTCCTCGCGATCCGGCCTGGATCTGAACGGACTGTTGAAGGAGCTAGGGCGCCGCCGGATGACCAATATCATGGTCGAAGGCGGCGGCCGGACGCTGGGCGCCTTTCTTGACGCCGGGCTGGCTGATGAAGCAGTGGTTTTCGTCTCGCGCCGTCTGATCGGCGGCCGGCAGGCCCCCTCCGCACTGTCGGGTCAAGGCCCTGCCCGAATCGCCGATTCGCCCAGACCGACCTGGACCAAGCTCACTCACTGCGGGAATGACGACGTCTACCACCTCCGCCTGACGCCCTGATCCCGGAAACGCCTGCGTTGGCAGACCCTCGGCAGCGGTCGGGGCGGCCGGGAACACGCAGACCAGGACCCATTATGGCGTTGGCCGTCAAATTGAGTGAAGCCACGGCGTCACTTTCATAGTAACTGGATCAGATTCCGGGGAGCAGGTCACTCGCTCCCCAGTTGGCCTGGTGGGAGCGTCACGCTGCCATATGGCGTCTGAACGGTACCCGACCAGGCCATGATGAACCCACCCAACTTCTCCCCCCGAGCCAACTGCTGCACGATTCCGACACCCGTTATCTCGCCCACCAACGAGAGCTTACCGCTGGACCCAGGAGCCAGATCGCCGAGTGCCGACGCCCGGACGTGGCCAACCATGATTGGGCCGAAGGACAGGCTGTAACTGACATCGGCCAGGCCGAGACGGCAAACGTTGGGGTTGTGTACATCGACCTCCAGGGCAACCTTTGCGCCGGTCAGGGAAGCATCGGCGAATCGCACCCGGGGAGACGAAAACGACGGGAGACACAGGATTGGCAGCTTTCCTTTGTGTTCCAGAGTGACATCGTAAGGACGATCGAGACCCGTGACGACGGCCGCTCCATGAAGCCGATAGGGGATTTCGCTGGCATCCTTCAACCGGTCAGAGGTCTCCCGCAATCGTGCGTAATCTATCTGAACAGGCAGCGGCAGGGTACCCACACCTCCGCCGGGCAAGTCGACGTCGGGCGACTGTTCATCCCGCATGAACTCAGTCCCGGCGACGTCAATCTGATACTGGAGCCTCGGTATCTTGAGCCGGATCGGGTGAGGGTTGTAGACATCAACGTTGAAAACCGCCTCGACACCGTTGAAATCGATCCTTGTGATGGCGACGTTCACCGCGCGGACTTCCGGTTGCCGAGTGGTTGAGCATCCCACAGCCTGGCCAACCAGCAGCAAGGCGAGAGCAATCAGGAATCGGCGAGGCTTCGGAGCTTTCTCGAAGGTCATGGCGTTTGCCTCCAGTCTCAAGGATAACCGTCAAGGTCACGCCGAGATTATACCCGCCGGGCCTGCGCGCCGTCCCAAGCGGACCGGAGTCACCACAGCGAACCATGACAAATCTCATCACAGACCGACGATCCGCGATCGAGTAGTCTCCACCGCCGTCAGAAAGACAAGACAGGCGATGTGCCGCAAATACAAAGGGCAAGCGTCACGACGCAATAACGATGACATGTACGACCTTGGGGCCATGGACGCCTTCGACAAGGATCATCTCGATGTCCGCGGTCTTGCTCGGGGCTGAGATCAGCGTCCGGTTGGCGGGCATACCACCCGGCGAGATGCGGGCCGCAAAATCGAGCAAATCTGCGACGATCTGCCCGGACCGGACGATGGCGATGTGGTTCGGGACGGCCAGGCTGGCCAATCGCCGCCGAGCCCCCCCACTGTCGACGCACAGGGAGCCGGTCTCGGCGATCGCACAGGTCACGCCGGTGATGCCGAAGTCGGCATCGAATGCTGCATCGCGGTCATTCACCTCCAACAGGCGAATGCCCTTTGCCCTGAGCCCGTCGGCGATGAGGGCGCGGGCGGGAACGTCGTCCTCCGGCAAGATGGCGGTGTCGCCCCCGGCGCCCAAGACAAAGTCGATCACCATGGCAGCGGCGGCCTGATCGTCGGGTACCCGCGCAGGGCGCATGCCGACCTGCTTGGCGCGTTCCATGAACAGCGTCACGAGATCCCCATCGGCCGCAGCAACCCGGGCGATCTCAAGGTCCGAAGGCAACTCCACCGGGGCACCGCGATCTTTGAGCGAGTCTCGAATGCGAGCAAAGAAAGCTTCCTGGGTCTGGCCTCGCATCATCGGCCCTCCTCGGCGTCAAGCTGCTTCTTCAGATCGGCCCAGCGTGCCCGGAACGGCTTCTTGGCCGGCAGCGGAAAGTCGCGATGGTCAGTCCAACCGGAGCCGTCCATCGGGAGCCACCTCAACCACCCGTCCTTGGACAACAGCCACATGAACATCCGTCCGAACTTCAGGCCCCAGCGGTACAGGAACGCCGAACTCATCCCGATGCGCCAGAACTTGAACCCGATCCTCCATGTCCACGGCATCTTGCCCTGCCTGGCCAGGTCGTTGCGCATGTGCAACAGGTACGTGGGAATGTCGATCCGCACCGGGCAAACCTCCAGGCACGCACCGCACAGGCTCGAAGCCGTCGGCAGATCGGGATACTCTTCCAGCGAGGCCAGCAACGGGGTGACGAGCTTGCCGATCGGGCCGGGGTAGACGCTTTCGTAGGCGTGCCCGCCGATCCGCCGGTAAACCGGGCAGGCGTTCAGGCAGGCCCCGCAGCGAATGCAGCGGAGCACCGGGCGGTACTCGCCCGCCAGGACGCGCGACCGGCCCCGATCGAGAATCACTAGGTGGAACTCCTCCGGGCCGTCGAAATCCTCCGGCCGTTTCGGCCCGGTGATCATGCTCGTGTAGCAGGTCAGCCGCTGACCGGTGGCGCTCTTGCCCAGCAGCTTGAGAAAGACGCTCAGGTCTTTCATTCGCGGAACCAGCTTCTCAATCCCCATCAGGCAGACCACCACGCGCGGGCGCGACGAGCAGAATCGGCCGTTGCCCTCGTTGGTCACGATGCAGATGGTGCCCGTCTCGGCCACCGCGAAGTTGGCCCCGATGATGCCCATGTCGGCGGCCTTGAACTTGGCCCGCAGCACCTTGCGGG
>CAZTQK010000163.1:0-12805 GCA_964615635.1 uncultured Planctomycetales bacterium | reverse complement strand
CGGGGAGCAGCGGGGTGAAAGTGAATAACGCCAACGTCGTGAAGACCGACATCGGATGCACCAATGGCGTGATCCACGTAATCGATGCCGTTCTGCTGCCCAAGGACGACATTGTCGACGTCGCGGGCAAGGCGGGCTCTTTCAAGACGCTGTTGAAAGCTGCGCAGGCTGCCGGTCTGACCGACACACTCCGCGGAGAGGGCCCGTTCACCGTCTTCGCGCCTACCGATGAGGCATTTGCCAAGCTGCCCGCCGGTACGCTCGAGGGGCTGCTCAATGATGCCCCGAAGCTCAAGCGCATTCTGCTCTACCACGTTGTTTCTGACAAGCACATGGCCGCAGACGTGGCCAAAATGAGCAGCGCCAAGACGGCCGAAGGGCAGAGCGTCCGCATCAGCACGGCAGACGGGGTGAAGGTCGATAATGCCCGTGTCGTCAAAACCGACGTAACGGCGGCCAACGGGGTGATCCATGTGGTTGATGAGGTCATCCTGCCGAAGTAGGCGTTACGTGCGGGGGGGCCGGATGCCCCCCCTGGCCGGGTACTCTGTTGCAAGGTGACTCGGGGGGAGTCTCCTGTAGGCCTGCGTCGGCGACACCGCAATCCGGTGTTCGCCGACGCGGCCTGATGTAGGGTAATGGCAGGCGTTTAGTAGGCCTGCTTCGCGATCAGGATGAGGCTGACTATTGATGGAAATGAGGAAAACATGGCGGCTCAACGATTGATCAGGTTTGTTCCGATTCTTGCTGTCGGGTTCGTCGGCGGGTGCGGGCTGTTTTTTGCGCCCCTGGATGTGGTCGAATCTGTCGACCTGACCCGCTACGCCGGCAAGTGGTACGAAATCGCAAGCTATCCCGCGCCCTTTCAGGCGGGCTGCACGGGCACAACCGCCGAGTATACGCTTCGCGATGACGGTAAGGTGACCGTCGTGAACACCTGCAACACGGGTTCGCTCGATGGGCCCGTTGACCGGATAGAGGGCTCGGCCCGCGTGCCGAACCCGGAGGTCAGCGCGAAGCTCAAGGTCTCGTTTTTCCCGTTGTTCGAGGCCGACTACTGGATCATCGATCTGGGGCCGGATTACGAATACGCCGTCGTCGGAGAGTCCAGCAGACGCTTCCTCTGGATCCTCAGCCGAACGCCAACCATGGACGAAGCGGTGTACGAGGAAATCATCAGTCGCCTGCCCGAGAAGGGTTATGACCCCGATCGTCTTGTCCGCACGCTCCAGGCTGCCGACGGCGAGTGAGGCGAACAGCAGAAAGCAGTACCCGCGACATTCAGCGGGCAGGGTTCGCGCTCTCGGACCATTCGAGCATCACGGCCGACCACGCCCAGATGGTCCGCCAAGGCGGACCCTATTGGACTGTTGGAACCACCAAGGCACAAAGACACCGTGCAAAGACCGAAGAAATCGTTCTTGCATGTATATCTGCGATTTCTTTGTGCCTTTGTGTCCTTGTGGTTCAATGTTTCTGCGTGGACGTCAGCAGGGACGGTGAAGGCTCTGGAAAACGTGCGAAAACCGATGGAGCGGGTCGGTAGGGCAGTGTCGGGGTTGCCGCAGCGACCGAGACCTGCCATATTCTGGGGCCAGGACGGGCAGGTCTGCGCCACCTTCGGTGGCTCCGACCATGCCCTACCGTTCTCACACACATTCCTAGAACGGCTCGCCCGGCGCCCTCATTTGTCTACCGCACGTGTCGCGGCGGCCGGGCCGATTTTCACGCGAGCCAGGTAGATGCTCGTCTTGCCCTCGTGCGAGGAGTAGTAGCTCATCCAGAGCAGGTTGTCGTGCCAGACCAGGCCTGGATAGCTGCAATCGCCGCCGCTGGGGAATGTCAGCACCGGCTCGTAGCTCGTCGGGCTGAACGCCGCCAAGACGGTCCTGGCCTCTCGACCGTAACTGCGGGACGCGGCCCACATCCGGCCGTCGGGCAGGCGGATGAAGTCCGGCCCGCCCAGGCGGTGCCCGATCTCATGCCACGTCCACTGGGTGTAGGGCTTGCGGCTCCGACCGATCCACCCGCGGGTGTTGCCGCTTTCTCGGCGGACAAGCGCAATCATCTCGCCGTCGGGCATGAACCGCAGCGTGGTTTCGTTTGGACGATCGGTGACTTCCAGTGCCGTTATCCGCTCGTATTGGATACCGTCCTCGCTGACCCAGAGCGTCAACGGCCACTCGCCGGTCTTGCCCTTCGACGCGCCGTCGTATGACACGCCATACGCCCGCCCATCGTGCCAGGTGACGCGCCAGAGCCATTCGCCGTCCGTCAACACTCGCTGGGGCGCGGTCCATTGGTGACCATCCTTTGAGAATGCCACTCGCGGCCGGCGGCCGACCAGTTCCTTGCCCTTGTAGATCGAGCCGCCCGCAACCATCATCAAACGCCCGTCGGCGGTAATCGAAAGCTTCGGGTCGCGAAGGTCGACCCCCTCCTCAGCCAGCAGAGCCGCGGAAGACCACTTGTCGCCGTCGACCGACTCCAGCACGCGCAGCTTTCCGTCGCCGCCGACGTGGCCCTCGCTCTCACGGAACGTGCAGTACCACTTGTCCTGAACGCGGATGAGGTCCGTGAAGGCGTTGTGCGGAGCCTCGTCCCAGATCCGCTTGATGGAGACGATCTCACATTGCGGCACGTCCGCCGGCCGGCTCGCTGCTCCGGCCAATGCCTGGGCAACAACACTCCACATCGCCGCACAGGCAAAACCAATCATCGTTGCACTTCTCATCTGCTTGTCCTTTCGCTGCAGCGGAAAGGCCCCAGCAGGCCACCGGTCTGCAGCTTGTTTGAAGTTGATTGCAGCATGCAATCCACGCAAAGGTCACGACGCCGGCGATGCCCTTTGGGCTGCGATCATAGCCTGCAGGGCATGCCAGCCGGCCAATTGCTGCGGTGTCAGCGTTGCCGGTTGGCCCCTCCGAAGGTGATCCGCGACCGCTCGCAATCGACGACGCACGGCTCGCGGCAGATCGGGTTTCCGGTTGACCACCAGGCCGGTCACAAGCTGGCGGTCGTGACGCCGGGAGATTCGCAGCTTGCGATGCATGTGCAGCCGGTAGCCCTCGCTCGCAATGACGGCCTTGGCGGCATGGATCAAATCGTTCGGGCGAGGCTGCCGGCGCATCTGCTTCTCCAGCGTTTTCGGATTCACGCGCTGAGTCGCGGCTAAGTCGGCGGTTCGAGCCGAGAAGGTGATGTCGTCGGCGTATCGTGAATAGGAGAACCCTCGGCTCTCGGCAAGCGCCGCAAGTCGAGCATCAAGGCGATAGTTAACCAGATTGCTCAGCCGCGGACTCGTGGGCGCACCCTGAGGAAGCGACCCCTTGTGGGTGCAGAGGCGGGTCAAGATTGTGGCCGCCTCCTGGTCGTATCCGATGAAACGGAAGTATCGCTCGATGCGATCGGCGGAGATAGAGGGGAAAAAGTTTACCAGGTCGAGACGGATGACGATGTCCTTGCCGACGTGCGGCAAGGCATTGGTGACGATCGAGTGGCCCCGCTCGAAACCGGTGGCATTGTGATGGGCCCGCAGGCGGCGCAGCAACCGGCGCAGGACCAAACGTTGAACGGCCATGAGCGGTGGGGCGGGGGCGTGGATGGTTCTCATGCCTCCGCTGCGCTTGGGAACCTGAAAGGAGCGATAGGCTACGTCGATAATGGCCAGCTCGGCCGTATCGATGCCGAGTCGCCGGGCCAGATCGACGGTCGCGAAGCGCGGAGGCGGCAACGCCGGCTCGGCGCGTCGCAAAAACAAGGATCTCAGAAAACCAAACATGGTTGTCATCTTCAAAACTGGACGCGGGCGCGAACCATTGGCCGCGCCCGCGGCCGTCTTGCTGAGAGATGCGATCTCTCACTCTGCTTGTAAGAAAACACAAAGCTTCCCGGCTGACGAAACACCAGCCTGTGTCCTGCGTTTGGACACCGCCAAGACGGCGTCACCATCATGGTGCGGGAACCGCTTCAAATCAACGCTTCTCCGGCTCAGCGGGTGGTCGGGGTCCGTGACAGTGTGGGCGGGAGGGCGCTATGGCTTTTTCAGAACCGCGCCCGTGAGGGAGCGGCCCCCCATCGGCCGCTCTGCGGCCCGGCCCCTCGCTCACGCTCGGGGTTCTGAAAGAGCCGCCCAAAGTGTCACGGACCCGGGTGGTCGCATCGGAAGAAGGGCGAAGCCGGGAACTGGCCTGAGTGACGGCCGTCAGCCACCCGAAACCAGCGGCACCGAGCATCGACCAGACTGTGACTTACAAACATAGTAATAGTATTGGCAATGGTTTAAGCGCTCTCTTCCGTGGGCGGCAGTTAGTCAATTAGAGTCACGGACGCCCTATCTCGGGGTCAGGGGAACTCAGCGCGGGATTCCCTGTATGCGGCGCCCAGTTATGGACACTCAGTGTAATCTTATAATCGGAGTAAACCTGCCGCGCAGGTCGAACGCGCATTCCATTGCTTGTGGTATTGATCGAAAAAGGGGATCTTTCTCATGCGACGCTACTCAATGCTGATTGCGATCGGTTTTCTGTTCACCCTCAGCGGGGCCAATTGCCTGGGCTTCCTCAATAACAAACCGCGGGTGGCCGGCCTGAAGAGTTTCTCGTCGGGAGAAGAGCTCAGGAGCTACTTCGCCGATCAGGCCAGGAACTCCATGAGGAACACCAACCGCAATCAATTCCCCTGGTGGGGGGGATTGGCTCCCACCTCAGGTGTAGATATGGCCGCGGGCGATGACGCCGCGAACGGAGCCGAGGGCGGCGTCGGTGGGGCCGATGACTATTCCGGGACCAACATCCAGGAGGCCGGCGTCGACGAGAGCGATCTGGTGAAGAACAACGGGAGCCACATCTACGTGCTCGACGACAGCACGATCCACATCGCTTCCGCTTCGCCCCTGGCCGAGGTGGCCAGCATCGAGCTCGATTCCTATGGCGACTCGCTTTATCTCTACGGCAACAAGCTCATCGCTCTGTCGCAGGAATACACTTACTATCCTATGCCTCTGATGATGGATTCGCCGGTTCGCTTTGGTGCCGGCAAGGAGTCGTTTGCTGAGACCGGTGAAGGCTCGGCAGAGCCGTCGGGCGACGGCAGTGATCCCTCCGAGGGAGAAGGCGAAGGCGCGACATCCGGAGATGATACCAGCACAACTCCCGATGACGGCGATGACTCCTCAGACGATGTCGATGATGACGACGTTGTGGGCGGTCCATGGAACGACGGCAGCCAGGTGTTGGTGACGATCATCGATGTGACCGATCCGGCCAGTCCCGTCGTCGAGGCCAAGGTTCGACTGGAAGGCTCGATGGCCTCCAGCCGCATGATCGAGGGCAAGCTCCACGTTGTTTTGACCACCACGCCGCGGCTTCCCTACGACATCACGACCACCGAACTGGACCAAATCACTTTGGAGGAATGGCTGCCGGACTACGAGGTCGAGGACGCCGCAGGTGTCAAGCAGTCGGGCGATGTCGTCGGCTGGGCGAACGTTTCGCGTCCGCTGGACGAGCAGGGATACGGCCTCACCACGGTGGTCACGCTGGATGTCAACGACCCGACGGGTGAGCCGGTTGCGACCAGCATTGTCGCTGATGCGGGAACGATATACGCGAGCACCGAGGCGCTCTATGTGACCGACACCGAATACGGCTGGTTCGGCTTCCGGACACTCACGCGTACGGACACCGAAATCCACAAGCTGCGTTTCACCGAGACGGGCACCGAATACGCGGCCAGCGGGCTGGTGCCCGGCCGTCCGTTGAATCAGTACTCGCTCGGCGAATACCAGGACCATCTCCGGATCGCGACGACCGAGGACGACTTCAGCGGCGACGGGAGCGGCACGACCAACAGCGTCTACGTGCTCGGGCAGCAGGGCGACGCGTTGGACATCGTCGGCAGCGTCGAGAACATCGGCATGGGCGAGGAGATCTATTCCGCCCGGTTCGTCGGCGATCGGGGCTTCGTGGTGACCTTCCGGCGGACCGACCCGCTGTTTGTCATCGACCTGAGCGACCCCGAATCGCCGCAGTTGAAGGGCGAACTGATCTGTCCGGGCTACTCGGACCACATCCAGTTGTTGGATGAGAATCACCTGCTGACCATCGGCAAGGATGCCGAGCCCGACGGCGATTGGGCGTGGATCAAAGGCGTGCAGCTCTCGGTCTTCGATGTGACCGACATGACCAACCCGAAGTTGCTGCATCGCGAAACCATCGGCGGCCGGGGGAGCAATAGTGAGGCGAACTACAACCCGAAGGCATTCAACCTGTTCAGGCCCAGCGGTGCCGACTACGGCCTGCTGGCCTTTCCGATCGACGTGTACGAAGAAGGTACTTCGGGCAACCCCTGGTCCTACGGCTCGTGGAAGTTCAGCGGCCTGATGGCTTACCGGGTGAGCGTGGCGAGCGGGTTCGAGTATCTCGGCGGCATCTCCTCGGTGGACACCTCCGAGGTCAACGGCTGCTACTGGGGCTACTACGGCGGTTACACTCGTGGTGTCTTCATTGGCACTGACGTGTACTCGGTGACGCCCAACGCGGTCAGGATGGCGCCGGTCAGTGACATGTCCACAACCACCGCCGAGGTCGAGTTCACCAATGCCGATCCGCCCTACGACTACTGCGGGGGCTGGACCGAGCCGGAGATAATGGTCCCGGACGAGGCTGTCGACCTGCGCTAACCCGGGGTGTGAAGGACTCTGAAAGCTCATCCCCCGCGTCTGTAGGGGGTGGGCAGTGCACAACTGTAACCAAGAGAGGCATCAGGGGATGGGCCGATCACCGCAAGGGAGGCTCGTCCCCTTTTTTTGTGTTGACAACGCTCTCTCGTGCCGATATGATCTCTTACCATGAGGTCAGGTACCATCCAGTCCGGTTCCTACGCCTGCGAAGGCTTGCTCCCGCTTAGCCTGCTGCTTAGTGCGCGCGTAGGGCCTGCGGGTGGCTGATCCGGTCTGATAAAGCAGCAAAACCCGAAGCCCTACGCAGCGTTGCGTAGGGCTTTTTTGTTTGGCCAGAAAGGCCATGCCAACAGTTGGCAACAGACCGGCTGTCGGCTAACGTGTGAACCAGTGTTCGTGTTCGAGGCGCCCGCGGCGACCCCGCTAGTCAAGTGCCTCAAGGAGCCAGTGTCATGTCCACATCACAGGAAGAGTCGGGCGACGGTCAATCCATGATCCGCATCTTCGATACCACGCTGCGGGACGGCGAGCAGTCCCCCGGAGCGTCCCTGAACACCGCGCAGAAGCTGGAGATCGCCCGAGCCCTCGAACGGCTGAACGTGGACATCATCGAGGCAGGCTTCCCGATTACTTCCCCGGACGACTTCGAGGCGGTGCAGGCCGTCTCGGAGATTGTCAGAGGCTGCAGCGTGGCCGGGTTGGCCCGCTGCACGGAGAAGGACATCGTTCGCGCCGCGGAGGCGGTGAAGAAGGCGGCCAAACCGCGAATCCACGTGTTCTGCGCCACCTCGGCCATCCATCGGCAATACAAGCTGAAGCGGGCCGAGGAGGAGATCATCAAGCTCAGCGTCGACGGCGTGAAGCTGGCCAAGAGCTTCGTCGAGGACGTGGAGTTCTCGCCAGAGGACGCCTCGCGCACCGAGTTGCCGTTCCTGGCGGAAGTGGTTGAAGCGACGATCGAGGCCGGAGCGACAACCGTGAACATTCCCGACACAGTGGGCTACTCCACGCCGGATCACTTCACAAACATCATCGAGTACCTGATGACCCATGTGAAGAGCATCAAGAAGGCGGTCATCAGCGTGCACTGCCATGACGACCTGGGGCTGGCGGTGGCCAATTCGCTGGCGGCGGTGAAGGCCGGGGCCCGGCAGGTGGAGTGTACCATCAACGGCCTGGGTGAGCGGGCAGGCAATGCCTCATTGGAAGAGGTTGTCATGGCCGTCAAGACTCGAGCCGACGTGTTCCATGCAAGGACGCAGATCAATACGAAGATGATCTATCCGACCTCGCGTCTGGTCGCCTTGCTCACCGGCATCCACGTGCAGCGCAACAAGGCGATCGTCGGACAAAACGCTTTTGCCCACGAGGCGGGCATCCATCAGGATGGTGTGCTGAAACACCGCCAGACGTACGAAATCATGAACCCACAGGACGTTGGGATTCCCGAGTCCAAGCTGGTGCTGGGTAAGCACTCCGGCCGTCACGCCTTGCGTGATCGGCTGTTCCAACTCGGCGTTGACCTGGACGACAAGCAGATCGACATGGTTTTCGAACAGTTCAAAATCCTGGCCGACCGCAAAAAGGAGGTCTTCGATGAGGATATCGAGGCCATCGTCAGCCAGTTGTTCGAGGAGGCCGAGGCCATGCGCACCTGGGAGCTGGCCAGCCTTCAGACGATGGGCGGGACGGGCGTCACGCCGACGGCCACGGTGCAGTTGAAGAGCCTGGCCGACGATAAGGTGTACCTGGACGCGGCAACCGGGGACGGGCCGATCGACGCGGCGTTCTCCTGCATCATGCGGCTGACCGGCGTCGAGGCCAAGCTTCAGGAGTTCGACCTGCGAGCCGTGACCGGCGGCAAGGATGCCCAAGGCGAGGTCAACCTTGAGCTGGTGTCCAACGGCAAGACGCATCGCGGCCGGGGGCGATCGACGGACATCATCGAGGCCAGCGTTCTGGCCTTTGTGAACGCGATCAACCGGGCCGTCGCAGGTGGCAGAAGGAACGGCGCATCACCCGAGAAATGAGCGGAGGAAGTGGTCAGTGATCAGTCTTCAGTTGAAAAGATGATCTGGGAGATCTGACTGAGAACTGACAACTGATCACCGATGACTAATCACCATGACTTCCCTCTGTGTCCCATTGACCGCCGACCACTGCCAGGCCATGGCAGAACAGGTCGCGCAGGCGACCCGTCTGGGCGCGGACATGGTGGAGCTGCGCCTGGACCATCTGCGCGACCCGGATCTCGACGCGATTCAGACGTTGATGAACCGGGCCGGGCATTTCGCGGTGGACGTCATCATCACATGCCGCCTGGCCGAGGAGGGCGGCAACTTCAGCGGCAGTGAGGAGCAGCGTGTTCGGCTGTTCGAAGCGGCGGCTCTGGTCGGCGGTGACTACGTCGATGTCGAGTTGGCCGCGTGGCGGAGGTCAGTGCTGCTGCGGGAGCGGATCGATGCCCTGCGACTGGCGCGAGATCCCTCCCGGCCGTTGAAGCTGATCCTGTCACGGCACGATTTCGAGAAGACTCCGCCGGACCTGTCGAACACCGTCGAAGACATCGCTCGCGAGCCGTGCGACGTGGTCAAGCTGGCTACAAGGGCTGAGAGTATCGTTGACTCGCTGCGTGTGCTCGATGCGTTGCGCGAGTCGGCGGCCAAACGACCGACGATCGCGTTGGCCATGGGCGAGGCTGGCATCTCGACACGTGTTCTGGCCGGCAAGTTCGGGGCCCTCCTGACGTTCGCCTCGCTGGAAACGGGCAAGGAATCCGCGCCCGGCCAGGTCACAATAACCGACATGCTCGGCTTGTATCGTTGGAACTCGATCGGTCCGGCAACGGCCGTCTACGGCGTGATCGGCTGCCCCGTAGGGCACTCGATGAGCCCGGCCATCTTCAACGCCGCGTTCGGCGAAATCGGCCACGACGCGGTTTACGTGCCTTTGCGCATCGAGCCGCCATACGAATCCTTCGCGGCCTTCATCGACGGCTGCCTGTCACGGCCATGGTTGAACCTGAGCGGCTGCAGCGTGACGATTCCGCACAAAGAGAACCTGCTGCGATACGTCGGTGAGCACGGCGGCGAGGTCGAACCGCTGGCCAAGCGAATCGGTGCGGCCAATACCCTGCAGATTCAGGCCGCAGGGTGCCCAGGGGTGCCACGGGCAGCTCGTCTGCCCGTGTCCCAAGTTCAAGCACTGGCGGGCAAGCCGCCAGTGGCACCCGGCGCCGCCAACACGCTGCACATCCAGACCGCTGAGCCATCGCTCAGCGCCTGCAACACCGACTACCGCGGCGCGATGGATGCCTTGTGTGCAGGAATCGGCTGCACGCGCGAGGAGTTGGGTCGACTTTCAGTCGCCCTTCTGGGTGCCGGTGGAGTCAGTCGGGCGATCGTGGCCGGTTTGCGCGACTGCGGCTGCCGGGTGACCATTTACAATCGCACCTTCGACCGCGCCAAGATGCTGGCCGCCGAGTTCGGGGCCGAGGCCCGGCCGTTGGAACAGGCGGCTGACCACGGCGCCGACGTCATCATCAACGGCACGAGCATCGGCATGTGGCCCAAGGTCGATGATATCCCTCTTCGCCCGGACGCCCTTGCCGCAAAGCCGGCCGTGTTCGACACCATCTACAACCCGATCGAAACCCGCCTGTTGAGAGAAGCCCGCCGGCGCGGCTGCGGAACCGTAGACGGCGTGTCGATGTTCGTCGGCCAGGCCGCCGCTCAGTTCGAGCGATGGATCAACCGGCCGGCGCCCGTCGACATTCTGCGCGGCATTCTTCTGCGGCGTCTCGGGCACTGAACCGAACAAGTCCGTGACGAATTCGGCGGGCGAAGGCCATGGTTCCACAGCCCTCTCTTTCAGAACCGCGACCGTAAGGGAGCGGCCCCCTTGTGCCGTGGCCGCTTCGTGGTCTGGCCTGTCCTTTACCGACCTGCAAAGGTCGGTCAAGAGCCCCTCGTTTACGCTCGGGGTTCTGAAAGAGCGAGGTAGGGCGGGCTTCGCCCGCCGGCGGGCAAAGCACGCCCTACCTCGTTGTTTCCGGAGTTCACCGGTGGTGAGGTTCATGGGCGACGGCAGAGCGCGGCCCATTCTCAATTCCACTTCCTCAATTCTGCATTCCCCGGCGTCGCCGTGTGCAACGCTGGGGTGGACACCGCCTCGCAAATCGCTGATAATCTAATCATCCCCTGGCAGGGCCGGTTCGGTCCGTTATTGTGGACCATCTCGTTGCTTCATGAAGGCCGGGAGATGAATGTCCGCGATCGCGGACCCTACAAACTGAGGAACAGAGAATGGTACCCCAAGTCAAGAGAGTCGTGCTCGCCTACTCCGGCGGGCTGGATACCAGCGTGATCCTTCCGTGGATCAAGGAAACGTACAACTGCGAGGTCATCGCTTTCGCGGCCGAGCTGGGCCAGGGCGAGGAGCTCAAGAATACCCGCAAGAAGGCCCTCAACAGCGGGGCCAGCGAGTACGTCGAGCGCGACCTGCGAGAGGAGTTTGTCAAGGACTTCCTCTGGCCGATGGTCAAGAGCGGTGCGGTCTACGAGGGCAAGTATCTGCTGGGCACCTCCATCGCACGGCCGCTGATCGCCAAGGAGCAGGTCAAGGTCGCCCACGAGTTCAAGGCCGACGCCGTGGCTCACGGTGCCACAGGCAAGGGGAACGATCAGGTCCGTTTCGAGCTGACCTATATGGCCCTGGACCCGGCGCTCAAGGTGATCGCGCCGTGGAAAGACCCGCGTTTTGAGCTGCGCAGCCGCGAGGCGGCCGTCGCCTATGCCGAGGCCCGGGGCATCCCCATCGAGCAGTCCAAGAAGAAGATCTACTCGCGGGACCGCAACTTCTGGCACATCTCGCACGAGGGGGCTGAACTGGAAGGCACCTGGGAAGAGCCCCAAGACCGCATGCTGGTCCTCAGCGTGCCGATCGAGAAGGCCCCGGACACGCCAGCCTATGTCGAGGTGAATTTCGAGCAAGGCACGCCGGTCGGCCTCAACGGCAAACGGATGAGCGGCGTCTCGATCATCGCCAAGCTCAACGAGCTGGGCGGCAAGCACGCCGTCGGCCAGGTCGATTTGGTCGAGAACCGGCTGGTGGGCATGAAGTCACGCGGCGTATACGAGACCCCGGGCGGCACGATCCTTTACGAAGCCCGCAAGGCCCTGGAAGGCATCTGCCTGGACCGTGAGACGTTGCACTACAAGGAGATCGTGTCACACCGGTATGCCGAGCTGGTCTACTACGGTCAGTGGTACTGTCCGCTGAGGCACGCCCTCGACGCCTTCTTCACCCAGGTGAACAAGCCGCTGACCGGCACCGCCCGCATCAAGCTGTACAAGGGCAACTGTCGCGCCGTCGGAACCAAGAGCCCCAGGTCGTTGTTTATTCCCGCCTTGGCCAGCTTCACCATGGGCGCCGAATATGACTCGACCGATGCCATCGGTTTCATCCGCCTGTTCGGCCTCCCGATGAGGGTCAACGGCGCCGTGCGGCGTCAGTCCACCCGAGCCAGCAGAGCCCGGGCCGCCCGCAAGAAGAAATAGGCGTCTCAACCGGCACGATCGAGTACGGCTTCGGTCTCCCATCCGGAAGACAAACCGCTTTTCTGTCCCGCCATTGCACACCCAAGGTAGTGACGGATACTATCCGGCAGGCAGGAAGGGCCAGGCAAGCCGATGAAAACTGTATTGCGTCCAGACAATCCGTTTGGTCCCGGCCGTCACGGTTTTGCCTGGGAGCATGTCCCGGCCGGCAAGCGGTGCCACCTGGATTTTGGTTGCGGGAACGGACACTTTCTGGAAACGCTCAAGCTCAAGGGCTTCCAGCGGCTGATCGGCATCGATGCCGCACTGGAAGCCATCGAGGCGGGACGTCGCGAGCATCCCGAACTCGAACTCATCCACTGCAGGGAGCTGGTCCCGCTGCCATTCGCAGATCGCGAGATCGACTCCATCAGTCTTCTCGACGTGCTCGAGCACTTGGTGGATCAACAGGGTTTGCTCGCCGAGTTTCACCGCGTGCTCAAGGACGACGGCGTGCTGATCGTGAACGTGCCGGGACTGCACCTCTTCTCCTGTCTGGACCTGGGTAATCTCAAGTTTCGTTTCC
>CAZTQK010000162.1:0-12931 GCA_964615635.1 uncultured Planctomycetales bacterium | reverse complement strand
CTGGGTGGGTGACAAGTTGGAGCACACCTTCAAGATTCGCAATGCCGGCGACGGCGAGCTTCGGATCCTGGCTGTCAAGCCTGATTGCGGCTGCGCCACCCCGGCCGGGTACCCGCGTTCCATCGCACCCGGCGCCACCGCCGATTTCCTCTTCCGTTTGAACGCCGATCGCTACCGAGGCGACTACTCCACTAAAATCCGAGTCGACACCAACGATCCGGCGAATCAGACCGTTAATCTGACCCTCTCCGTCCACGTGCAACATTACCTCGAAGCGAATCCTGCTTTCGTGCTTTTCGACAAGCTGAAACCCGATTCGAGCGCCCAGACGACCGTCGTGCTCACGAACAAAACCGACAAGGAGCTGAAGCTGTCGACCAGGGCGATTTTTCCTTCCTCGCAGGTCTTCACCTGGGAGCTCAAGGAAACCACACCCGGCAAGGCCTATCAACTTCTAGTGTCCGCCAAGCCGCCTTACACCGGCAAACGCAGCCATCAGACCATCGAGATCGATCTTGGTATCCCGGGCCTTCCTCCGGTCAGAATCGCATGCACCGCCATCGTACCCGAACGACTCGATGTCGAACCGAGGATGCTCTACATCCCGCTGGATGACCAGGCGAAGACTCGTTTCATCACTTTCTCAAACAACGGCGACAATGACGTCAAGGTGCTCGAAACCGTCTCGGCTGACCCGAACATTATGGTCAACGTTGCCGCTCTCAAGCCCGGCAGGGATTATCGAGTCCATCTGGTGTTCCCCGCGAACTACGTCGCACCGGCCTCGGGTACGTTTGTCACGATCAAAACGGATGACACAGAGCAACCGGAGATCAAGATTCCTATTCGCAGCCCGGCGACTGCCACGCGGCCGACAACACCTCGGTCCGACGTCTCTGCCGACGCCCGGCAGCCGGTCCCCCGGCCTCCAGCGGCGGAGGCACAGTCGGAGGTTCAGCCCGCGATGCACCTCGTCGGAATACCGGCACCGGTCGTCAACGCTGCGACGTTCGAGGGCCATCCCCTCCAGATCGGCGGCCCGTCGGGCAAGGTCAGGCTGCTGGCGTTCTATACTTCCTGGTCCGGCCCCAGCAGACAGGCTCTGCCCGGCGTCGAGGCCCTCTACAAGAAATACAGGGGCAAGGCCGTCGAGATCCTGGTCATTAACCTGGACACGCGGACCGGCCGATTGGCCTGCACGGAGGAACAGACACTGGCTCACTACAAGGAGCTGGGCCTGTCTGTACCGATGATCATGGATCCGTACCAGTTGATCGGGCCGAAGTTTCGGGTCATGACCTACCCGACGTTCGTCCTGATCGGCAAGTCCGGCACCGTTGAGGCTGTCCATTTCGACCACGGCACGCCGTTCGGTTCCACGCTTCCGACACAGATCGATCTGCTGTTACAGGGAAAGACTCGCAGCGATTTCCCGGCCGTCGCAGAGACCCCGCCGCCGACCGCGACCCGGCCGACCACCACACAACCGGTGGCACGGCAAAGGCCGGTGATGGAACTCGTGGGTACCCCCGCCCCGGCTGCGTCCGTGAAGACCATCGACGATAAGGAAATCCGGATCGGCGCTGGAAGCGATCGCATCCAACTACTGACGTTCTATGCGTCCTGGTGCGGATACTGCAAGCGGGCAATGCCCACGGTCGAACAACTCCACAAAGACTACCAGGCCAAGGGTGTCGAGGTTATCGCCATCAACGAGGACACGCGCGCCGGTCGCGGTGCAAAGACGGAGGAACAGACGCTGGCCACGTACAAGGAATGGAATCTGTCCATGCCCATGACGATGGACCCCGAGCAGACCATCGGTCAGCAGTTCAACGTCAGAGGCTATCCCACCTTCGTTCTGGTCGGCCGGAGCGGCACCGTCGAGGCCGCCCACGTGGGGGCCGCACCCACCTTCGACTCGACCGTGCGGACCGAACTGAATCTCCTGCTGGAGGGCAAGAATCGCGAGGCGTTTCCCCAGCAACCCGTGCCTCCGGTAGCCACCCAGCCGCAAGAGCGAAACCCGGCAATGCAACTCTCGGGCAAGCCGGCACCGTCGGCACCGGCCAAAACACCCGACGGCAGCAATATCAGGATCGGCTCAGGCAGCGGCAAGGTTCAGCTCCTGGCCTTCTACGCCTCATGGTGCGGGTACTGCAAGAGAGCCATGCCCGCCGTGGAGCAGCTGCACAACGAGTTCAAGGACAAGGGCGTCGAGGTCATCGCTATCAACCAAGACGCCCGCACTGGCCGCCGCGCCAAAACAGAAGAGCAGTCGCTGGCGACGTACAAAGAATGGAGCCTGTCCATGCCCGTGACGATGGACCCCGATCACAAGATCGGCGAACAGTTCATGGTCAGAGGCTATCCCACTTTCTTCATTGTCGGCAGCAATGGGAACGTGGAAGCCGTCTACATCGGCGGCGGAGCGGTGGCAGGCGGTGCGGCCCGCTCGCAACTTGATTCCCTTCTCAGAAACAAGCCGCTGACGGGAGCATCGGGCGCCGACGGCAGCGGAGCACCGGCCGCATCTCGACCGGCAATGTGAAAAAGCGATCGCGGTCAGGACGCCGGAGAGTTCGTCAGAATCAGGATGAGCCTCTCTCCGAGCCCGTCACGCGCGGAGACTCTATCCTGTTGTGAAAAGCATGCGCGAGCGGGTAGGCTAGATCCCTAGGAATCGGTCAAGCAGCCTGACAGTCCGAGAATAGCCGCCCCTCTCGTCCTCTGGCAAAGGCGGTTCGCCTCGCTCGTCCAAGGTGAGCAGTGCGTCTCAGACGCCTGCCAAGGCGATGCCAACCGGCCTGTTCACCAAGTCAAGCGACTTTAGCAAAATCCTGCGAATGCGGACCAACATCAGCCGCGCTGCACCGGGATCCTAAGTCCTTGGCCGAAAAGGAGATAGAGCTTTCGGGTCGCCCTGGCACAAAAAAAGATTCCGGACCGCAAAGTTATATCTTACGGTTGGGGCGACGTTTCGACCGGCCGGCCAGCGGTCGACGAGTCGAGCGTCGCAGTGAGTGCACGCAGAGACTCAGGCAGGCCATGGGCGGAACGTCCGCCCGTGTCCATGCCGGAGAGGTGAGACTCCGACGGCGGGGGCGGCGACGGCGTATCCGACGGCCTGCCTTGCCCGGGACGTATCACTCCGCGCGCAACTACACGGGGGAAACGAAGTAATGTCCATGACCATTGGTTCTAACTCGGGGTTGTATCAACTCCTCAACGCGATGAATCGCATTGAATCGGAGCGGGCCGTCACCATGGCCCGGCTTTCAACCGGCCAGCGCATCAATCGGGGCTCAGATGACCCGGCAGGGCTCATCGCCCTGAACTCGTTGCGCTCAGAACTCGCGTCCGTCGACGCCGCCATCAACGTGGGTACGCGCAATCAATCATTCCTGAACGTCGCCGACAGCACCCTGATGGAAGTCGGCGCGCTGACTTCGGAAATCGAGGAACTCGTGGTGGCGGCCCAGGGCTCGACTGTGACCGCCGACGAGAAGGCCGCATACCAGGCCCAGATCGACGCGAACATCGATGCCATCGACCGACTGGTCAACAACGCCGAGTTCAATGGTCAGAAGATTTTCAACGGCGAGAACCGCATCAATGCCGTGACAAACAACGCTGACGCGATCAAGGACATCAAGGTCTACAGTCGCAACCCGAGCGTGACCGGGAACGTGTCGCTCAGCGTCGCCGTCACCGCGGCGGCCTCATATGCCTACTCGGATTCATCGAGCGGCTATGACCTGACAAACGCCCTGTCGGACGATGCGGTTATTCAGGTGACCGGCAAACTCGGCACGGCCGTCATTACCCTCACCAGCGGTTCGAACAGCGCGGCGATCCGGGCGGCCATCAATGCCGAGAAAGAGACGACCGGCGTGAGCGCCTTCGCAGGTACAGGAGACAACCTGACCTATGCGTCAACCGAGAAGGGCTCCGAAGCCTTCGTCACCGTTTCCGTCATCTCCGGGCCGCAGGCCGTGGTGGATGGGGCTGCCACAACCAAGGTGACCGGCTCGGACGCAGTGGTGACAGTCAACGGTCGCAGCACCATGGCTTCCGGTACGGAAGTCTACTACAACGACAACGGCCTCAGTCTCAGTTTCACCCTGGACGATGACACGCCGGGTGCGCGCACAATCACAGTGGTCGGCGGAGGGGCCACCTTTAATCTGGGCACGGATCTCAACTCGCGAACCGCCCTGGGTCTCCAGGGGATGAACACCTATGAACTGGGTAGATCAGACCTGGGATATCTGAGTTCGCTCAAGAGCGGAGGAGCGAACTCCCTGACCGCTTCAGGCAGCCAGGGTCTGGCCATCGCCAAGGAAGCCGGGCAGCAGGTTGCGGTGATGGCCGGCCGGGTTGGCGGCTTCAACAAGTACCAGATCGGATCGACGATCAACGCCCTGAACGTTGCCAAAGAAGAGCTGTCCGACGCGGTCAGCCAGATCGGAGATACCGACTATGCCGTCGAACTGGCGAATCTTGACCGCCAGAACATCGTCATGCAGGCCGCAATCTCACTGCTGAGCATGGCGAATTCGCAGGCCAGCAGTGTCCTGAGCTTGCTGAGATAGGCAGGTTCCGGCTGCCGCCGGCCATCCTGGCCGCGGGCGAAGCCGGCGGGGGGATGCGGACAAGACAGACTTGCTTTCCGGAGGGGTAGTGCCGGTGCCGGCCCAAAGGGGAGAGTGGCCGGCGCGGCGTATGGCCGGGGTACGGGGGAAAGAGCCTCGGCCGGAGTCAACTCAAGGGAGAGAAGTGCCGAAGGGCCGGTGGCATCACACGCCACGCGGCCTTTCGCGTTTGGCGGGGACGCAGGTCGGTTGCATCTCCGCCGCCTCTTCCTACACTAACTGCCATGGGAAACTACATCCGACTGCTCCGACCCGCCGACTGGGTCAAGAACACCTTTGTCTTTGCCGCCCTGCTCTTCGGTCGGCAACTCCAGAATCTTGATGCGGTCGTCCTCTCGATCATGGCCTTCGTCGCGTTCTGCCTTGCGTCGTCAGCGGGCTACGTCTTCAACGATATTCTCGATCGGAATCGCGATCGACTTCACCCCACCAAGAAGGACCGCCCGCTGGCCAGCGGCGCGGTGTCCGTCCAGTCTGCTGGCGCGATGATCGGCGTTCTGGTCATCTTGTGTGTGCTCGTCTGCCGGCTCTGGCTGCCCCCGGCATTCTGGATGACGGTGGGAGCGTACGTCGCCCTGACCTGGACGTACTCACTGGCGCTCAAGCACCGCATGCTCCTCGACGTGATCGTGATCGCAATACTCTTCGTGTTGCGGGCCATCGGCGGCGCGGAGGCGATCGGAGTCGTCGTCTCACCCTGGCTGTTGATCTGCACCTTCATGCTTTGCCTCTTCCTGGGGTTCGGCAAGAGACGATGCGAGGTTGCCATGATCGACAACACACACGCCATGCGCGGCCACCGTTGCACCTTGGTGCGATACACCCCCGACCTGCTGACACACCTGCTGAGCACGTCCGCGGGCGTGACGATCATTACTTTCCTGCTCTACACCCTTGACACCACATGGAAGTCGCCGTTCGAGGCGACCAAGCAGAACCTCATCTCCCCGCTTCCGCTGGTGGTCTATGGCGTCTACCGTTTTGCCATGCTGATCGAACTCGGCAAAGGAACCGGGCCCACGGACCTGATCCTCAAAGACCCCGCCTTTCTATTGGCTGTCGTGCTCTGGGTGCTGTCGGCAGCCGCCATTCTCTACCTGCTCCCCGAGCATTGGCACTTCGGTCTGGCCCCGCCGGGCCTGACTACCACCCCGGCATAGCAGGCGTCGAATCGTCGCGTTTCTCTACGTTTGTAGCTGCTTGGGCCGGGGCGGGCAGTCGTGGCCAAGGGCGAGAAGCCTCTGAACCGCCGGGACTTGACAGTCGAAACGGGCTGCAGAGACGCCCTGCAAAGCCGGCGTGCAAGTCGGAATCAGCACGCGGCAGGCATGCTCGCCCCATTTGACTGCACCGCCCCGCGGAATAGAATCAAGGTGGAAGGTCGCTGAGGCCGACCTCTATCGGACCGGGCAGTGACCGCCTTTCTTCGCCGTCGGGGCGCAGGTCACCTCGGTGCTGTCGGAGTCTCGGCTTTGGGCGTCTGACCCTGCAACCGTGCGGGAACCGAACCCAGGTTGCCGGATAGGACGGGCGGCCGGAGAAGCCCGACGCTTCTGGGAAGACGACAAGGTTCGCGCGTTGCGGGAAGGCAACTGCCTTCGGGAGTCAATCGTGGCGACGTTCCTGGTCCTTCAGGGACCTGACAAAGGACGTACGTTTCGGGTCTTGAATGAGTCGGCGGTCATTGGCCGCAAGGGCGACCAGATCCCGCTCTCCGACAGAACCGTTTCGCGCCGCCACGCCGAAGTCCGTCCCGAGGATGGCAGTTGGGTCCTCGCTGATCTCCAGAGCGCCAACGGCACGTACGTCAACGGCGTGCGCGTCCGCGACCCGATTCGTCTCAAGCACGGCGACCAGATCAAGCTCGGCTCGACGCTGATCATCTACAGCGGCGACCAATCCATGGAGAAGCTCAGCGGGTCCAGCATCCCCGCCGACATGATTGACCTGAATGCCAGCGATCTGAACATGGATTCGGCCATTCTTGCCAGCGTAGGAGCCGACGATTCGATCATCATCGCCGGCCCCGAACTGGCCGACGCCGCCCGTGCCTGGCGGGTCATGTCGGAGCTGACCAGCGCCATCGGCGTGATCATCGATCCCGATCAGTTGCTCGAGCGCGTGATGGACGTGATCGGCGAAGAACTTCCCATCGACCGCGGCTTTATTCTGCTGTACGACAAGAAGGGCGAGGAACTGATGCCTCACGTCGTGCGGTATCGACGCGGCGTGCGGGCCCGCAAGCAGAAGATCACCACGTCGCACCGCATCATTAAGCACGTCCTCGAGCACCGCGCCGCCGTTCTGTGCACCAACGCCATGACCGACTCGCGGTTCGCCACCGATGCCGGCCAGGACAGCATCCACGATTTCGGCCTGCACTCAGTGATCTGCGCCCCGATCATGGTCAGGGATTTGCTTCTCGGCGTGATTCATATCGACAGCACGGCCACCACCCACACCTACACCGAAGAGCAGCTTCGACTGATGAGCGCCATCGGCCAGATGACCGGACTGGCCATCCAAAACGCCCGGTTGGTCCAGCAGCAAATGCAGACCACCCGGTTAGCCGCCACAGGCGAAACCGTCGCATACCTGTCGCACTACATCAAGAACATCCTGCAAGGCATCCAGAGCGGCGCCGACCTGGTGGATATCGGCCTCGCCAGACCTGACGTGGAGACGGTGGGCAAAGGCTGGGAGATCGTCAATCGCAACCTTGACCGTATCCTCGGCCTGACCACCAACATGCTCGCCTTCAGCAAGCAACGCGAACCCAACCTGCGCCAGACCAACTTCAACAAGATCGTTCAGGACGCCCTCTCGCTGGTGGAGAAGAAGGCCCATGAGCACAAGGTGACCCTCAAGGTCCAGCTCGAAGAGTCTCTCCCGCCGATTCCGGTGGACGCCGACGGCATGCACCAAGTGGCCCTCAACATCATCAACAATGCCATCGACGCGGTGGCGCCGGGAGAGGGCGTGGTCACCGTTGCCACCCGCTTCAATACCGAGACGGGAATCGCCGACCTGATCATCTCAGATAATGGGCCGGGCATCGAACATGACCAGATCGAGGAGATCTTCGAACCCTTCAAATCCACCAAGGGGCAAGCCGGTACCGGCCTCGGTCTGGCGGTGGCCCGCAAGATCGTGCGCGAGCACCATGGCCGAATCGTGGTTGACAGCCGCGTTGGCGAGGGAACGGCGTTTATCGTCCGTCTTCCTGTCCAGGAACTCACGCGCGAAAGCGAAGAGACCTACTCCACGATGGAGTAACCGCGCCATCAAACCTCAAGCCAATACCCACCAACGCATTGATACTTGCGTGACACGAAAGTGAAACATGACAAGATGACACGCGACCAATCACGACCTGTTCAGCGGCAGCAGCGTCTCAGTGGTCATGTCATACTCGACCCGCGTCTTGAGCCGAAGTGACATGCCGGCCATGGTTGTGGCCACGGCATGGTTGAAAGCGGCGTCGACCGGTGCCCGGGGCTGTCTCCGCGAGCGAACACATTCGAGGAAATCCGCCATGTGGTCGCCGTCCGGCTCGGCTTTGAGCATCACCCCCCCCTGCCTCCGTTCGGGAAGTCGACGGTTGGCGACGACAGTCAATTCCGGCACGCCATTTGTCCCCGGTTTCATGACCACGTCACCGCCGCCACCCTCGCCATAGGCCATCCCGGCGTTCAAGTCCAGGGTTCCGTTGGTGCCATAAAACGTCAACGTACGCCCGTTCGCCATGTTGCCCAGCCGCATGTGGTAGCTGAAGAGGCAGCCGCCCAGATACTCCACAAGACAGTGCGCGGTATCAGGATTGGACCGGCCGTCCTTCCAGACCAGTACTCCCCCGGCGGCGACAACCGCCTTCGGCACGTCGTCAAGCACCAGATTAACCAAGTCCACCGCGTGACTCATGAACTGACAAAAAATCCCGGTCGAGTAGGGCCAGAAAAGCCGGAATTCTCGATATCTGCGGGCGTCAAACTGGACCTCAGGGGTATACGAGAGGAACTCTTTCCAGTCCGTATCTTTCTCGCTGAGCGAGGTCTCAGAGCCGGGAATCCGCCACCTCGCCTGGAAGAACGAATCGGTCACCTCCACAAACGAGACCTTTCCCAATCTACCACTTTTGATGAAGTCCCTGGCTGCCCAGGGTAAGCCGTCCGCACGGCCCTGGGTGCCAGCCTGGATAATCCGCCCGTCGCTCTTGGCCCTATCGCGAGCGAGCTTGATCTGCTCAAAATCACAACCGAATGGCTTTTCGACGTAGACATCCTTGCCCGCCTCCACAGCCTGACGGGTATGTGGGGCGTGCTGAAAGTCGGCTGTCGCGATCACCAGGACGTCCACGTCCGTCAGATCGCAAATCTCGGCCAGATTTCTGCATGTGCGGGGCCGGCGATCGGTGAGTTGCCCGACGTAGTCCGCTCCCGCTTCACGGGCTTGTTCCCAAATGTCACAGACTGCAGTTAATTCGACGTTGTGGTCGGCCGCCAGCTGGCTAAGCCATCTGGCCAGAGCCAGACCCCGGTTGCCAGCCCCGACGATTCCAGCCGAAATCCGATCATTGGCGCCAAGGACCCGGTCGACCGACCGGGCATCCAGTGTCGTCAATCCGACAGTCGCCAGGCCCGCCGAACTCCCAAGCAGCGCCCTCCGGGTCAAGGATTTGCTTGCCATAAGCCCCTCTCCTTGTGCGGTAGTCAGCGCCAAGCTGTGAATTCAGTTAGCCAACTTACCTGATTAGGTTATTCTACAATGCCTGACTGGATTTGGGAAAGCGTGAAGACTCGCCCCTGACCGGCAGTCCCTCCTGGCGATTCGGCACATCGGGAGGCTCACATGGTGATGCCAGTGCGAACGCTTGTCGTAGTAATGCGACCCGTCGGCGCATGTGGTGGTGATCAGCGTATTACAGAACAGGCTTACTCTGTGCGTCAACCGTTTGACACTCCGGCGAAACGGGGCTATGCTTATTCCGGTCGATGGACTGCGGAGCGGCCGATCAAGCACCATCGTCCAAGTGGCTCGGCGCTAGGGCGCGTGATGGTGGCGCCGCGCTTGATCGTTCCCTTCGCAGGACCGTCTCGCATCCGGACCGGATCGCCAACCAGAACCTTGCCTCGGCGATTGGATTCGGGGACTCTCACGAGTGGCGGGGATTGAGGCAACGGATTTTGCTGCTGCCGAACACAGGCTTGAGGTTGGTCTGATTGGGCAGCGGCGTGGATGGTAAAGACCCGGGCGTGTGCCGCGAGGCGCCTCCCTCAAGGGTGAGACCTGCTTGTCGGCCGAGCGGGAAAGAGCTGGTCGGCACCCGCTTATGTCCCTTGTTTCGTTGGGGACATCCGAGGCTCCTCTTTGAGATCAGTTCGTGGTTATGTTCGTGCCGCTCCGATGGGAGTAGTTGAGCCATGAGAGTCCTAATGCTTGGTTGGGAGTTTCCTCCGTTTATTTCCGGAGGACTGGGCACCGCCTGCTACGGGCTGACCAAGGGGATGAGCGAGATCGGCACCGAGGTTCTGTTCGTGCTTCCTCGTCCCGTTGAGGCCAGCTTCGCGACTCACGTCACGCTTCTGACTCCCCTGGGCGTCGGCTCATCTATGTACCGTATCGAGGGGTTCAAGAACATCACCTTCCGGACCGTGGATGCAGGATTCGGCGTGTCGGCATATCAGATGGCCGCGGCCTTGGCGGCCAGCGGTCAGGCGCACTCCACAGGAATCGCTAAGATTCCAAAAGGGCAAATCGCCGGCCGCGCCGGCGAAGAGGCCGCGAAACTGGCCGGTACAACCTCGACGCAACCCGCTTTCAGCGGCGGCGGCCAGTACGAAGGTGACATGTTCGCAGAAGTCGAGCGATACTCCCGCCTGGCGACACAGGTAGCCATGCAGGAACCGTTTGACGTGATCCACGCCCACGATTGGATGACCTACCGGGCGGGGATCGCGGTCGCAGCCCTGACCGGAAAGCCCCTGGTTGTCCATGTCCACTCAACGGAGTTCGATCGTAGCGGCGAGCACGTCAATCAGCGAATCTACGACATTGAGCGTCAGGGCATGCACATGGCGACCAAGGTGATCGCTGTCAGTTACCTGACCCGGAACATCATCGTCTCACGATACGGCGTGCCCGCCGAGCGGGTCGAGGTTGTCTACAACGCCATCGATCTGAACGGCAACTCGCTTGGAATCACGCCGACCGCCATCGATCGCAACGAGAAGCTCGTTCTCTTCCTCGGCCGAATCACCATGCAGAAAGGCCCCGAGTACTTCCTGCGAGCCGCCAAGAAGGTGCTCGAGGTCATGGACAACGTTCGCTTCATCATGGCCGGCTCCGGCGATATGGTCCGCGGCATTATCGAGATGGCCGCCGGCCTGGGAATCGGTCACAAGGTCCTGTTCACCGGCTTCCTCCGCGGCCCTGATGTTGAGCGGGTCTTCCGCATGGCCGACCTGTATGTCATGCCCAGCGTTTCCGAACCGTTTGGCATCGCACCGCTCGAGGCCATGTCCAACGACGTTCCGGTGATCATCAGCAAGCAGTCCGGGGTCTCCGAAGTCCTGACCCACGCACTGAAGGTCGACTTCTGGGACGTCAACGAAATGGCCAACAAGATCATCGCGGTGCTCCGGCACCCATCACTTCAGAACACGCTACGGCAACACGCTCGGATCGAGGTCCAGAAGCTGTCCTGGGCGGACTCGGCCAAGAGATGTGTCGAGATCTATCAGGACGCGCTGGGTTGGTCGTCCAACTGAGGCCACCCCCCGGCCGCTCTTCGGAGCCCCCTCGCCGGAGCAACCAGGCTCGACGCTCGCCACAAGTTCTCAGACGTGCCAGGGTCCTTCTTGCCTATTTTAACATTGGCGAGTGCTGGATACCGTGTCGAGTCTACCCGAGGAACACCACGACCGGTTCAGGTCTGCGAAGCCAACGGCACCTGAGAACCTGGTTCCGCAAAGCCTGTGCCGAGCCCAGCGGCAGCCACAGAGCATGCCCGCCGAATGTGTCGCGGACCGGATCCTCGCCAGAGCGACCGCCAGCGTTTGGCATTCGACCGGCGAACCGGTATACTTGCAGGGCTCTGGGGCTGGGAATCGCGATTGGCCGGCGAAGCGGTCGTCGCGGACCGGCAGAGGACGTGTTATTGGGAGTAGGCAATGGCGTCGCAAGTGAAGCCCGGACAGTGGATTAGCGTGAAGATCACCGCCCTGCCGAAATCGGCGGCAGGCCGTAAGACGATGCTGCGATTATTTGAGAAGGACCGCGTGGTCAAAGCAGAGCGAAACCGGCTCGCTCGTTCCCGTGAGCCCTCGTCGCATCGCCGAGGCGGCCGTCAATGGTGGGACCGCCCCCCTCGACTGCAGGTCGTCACCACCAGACCGGGCGCAACCTACAAGGTCTTCGGTTCGGTCGATGTGCTGCGAGAATTGGAAAGCCTCAAGGGTTGCGTCGAGATCAGCCCGGCCTGATGGGCCGGTCACAGACAAAGACCATAGCTCGGACTCTGCCTGTGTGAGCCCCCGTCAATGAGCAAGCACCGGCGGAGTCCGAGTTTTTTCTGCGCGGTTGGCTCCGGAGCAAGACGAGGGTTGATACAAAACGAGCATCGCCCTACTCAAACCCCGTTTCGGCGATTTCGACGGCTCGGAGCAGGGCCTTGGCCTTGTTGATGGTTTCTTTATATTCGAGCTCCGGCTGTGAATCGGCAACAATGCCCGCGCCAGCCTGCACATAGACAGTGTTCTTCCCGAACACATCACCGGGCATGATCACCATCGTCCGCAACGCGATGCAGGTGTCCATGTTGCCCGAAAAATCAACGTAGCCGACCGCACCCGCGTAGGGTCCGCGCAGCGTCGTTTCAAACTCGTCGATAATCTGCATCGCTCGGACCTTTGGGGCTCCACTGACGGTGCCGACGGGCAGAGTAGCCCGCATCGCGTCAAAAGCGGTCAGGCCCTCTCTCAGCCGGCCCGTCACCGTGCTGCTGATGTGCATGACGTGACTGTATCGCTCGATCGACATGACGTCGCGAAGATCCACGCTGCCCAATGCCGCGACCCGCCCGACGTCGTTTCGGCCCAGGTCGACCAGCATGATGTGCTCGGCCCGTTCCTTGGGGTCTGCCTGGAGTTCGGCCTCCAGAGCCTTGTCTTCCTGCTCGGTTCGACCACGGCGACGAGTGCCCGCCAGCGGGCGGTTCGTGATCACCCCATCCTCCACCCGGCACATGATCTCTGGCGACGACCCGACAAGGATCACGC
>CAZTQK010000161.1:0-12934 GCA_964615635.1 uncultured Planctomycetales bacterium | reverse complement strand
GTCCAGCATCCGATCGGCCGGTCCGCTTCGGCGGAGGCAGCAACCATGCGGCGAGTTCTCCAGGCGGGTGAGGCCGTCGGGCTTGGCGGGGCGATCATCTTTCCGAACAGCGACGCCGGCCACGAAGGAATTGTCCGCCAGATTGGTCGTTGGCGGAATCGCCCGGAGTGGCGCGTATTTCGGTCCTTGCCGCGTGAAGACTACTTGCTCCTGGCTTCGCACGCGGCCGTGCTCGTGGGCAACTCGTCCAGTGGCATCATCGAATCGGCCAGCCTGGGTGTGCCGGCCGTGAATATCGGTCCTCGCCAGGAGGGCCGTCTCCGTTGCGGCAGGTCGGTGGTCGATGTGCCAGACCAGCCGCTAGCCATCCGAAGAGCGGTTGCACAGGCTGCCAAGACCACCCGCCCGGCTCCGACCCGTTCCGTCTACGGCGACGGGCGGGCTGGGGAGCGGATCGCACGGATACTGGGACGCCTCAAGGTTGATGATCGCCTGACGCGCAAGCGACCGGTGTTCTAGCTGCATTCCGAGCCAAGGGCAGGCTGGCATAACCTTCGAATCCGCAAGCACTAGGAAACGAACGTCTGACCGTGCATTTCCGGTCTGGCAACGCTACCCTGCGACAAGGCCCGAATTCGCGTTAAGTCGATCGGGGACGGTTGCTTGCGAAGCCTGGTTTTCGCACGTCCGGCAGCGGGGTTGCAGCTAAAGGCTCGGTGCTTAGGGGACGATGATGACCGGGCGGGCGAATGTCCGTTCAAAACCACCGTTTGAGAAGGACGAGAGTCTGATGCCAGCTTCACCGGTTGCCATGGAACCCGACCAGATCGTCAAGGTCATGCTGAGCAAGATCGGGGAGATTGCCACACTCCCCGAGGTGACAGCCAAGATCATCGCCGCGGTTGATGATCCGAAGAGCACCGCCCACGATCTCCACAATATCATCAAGAACGACCCGGCGCTGGCGACCAAGATCCTGAAAGTCGTGAACTCGGCATTCTATGGGTTGCCCGGGCAGGTATCAGATCTGGACAGGGCGATCGTTCTGCTGGGGCTCAGCGCGGTCAAGAACATCGCGATCTCCGCCTCGATCAGCCGCCTGTTCACCGCCGAGAAGATCAGCGATCAATTCAGCGCTCGTGACATCTGGCGGCACAGCGTGGGTGTCGCTGTTGCGACGCGTCAATTCTGCACCATCATCGGGAAGAAGGCTTTCGCCGAAGAGGCGTTCCTCGCCGGTCTCATTCATGATCTGGGCATTTTGATCGAGCGACAGGCCAACCCTGAACAGTTGGCCGAGATCATCGGCAGTGCCTCCAAGCGCGAAAAGGCGTTCCATGTCATCGAGACCGAAACACTCGGCGTGGATCACCAGATTCTGGGTGCCGCCCTGGCCGCCAAGTGGAAGTTCCCCCGAGGCCTGCAGACGGTCATGGGCTATCACCACCGCATCGACGTTCTCAGTGCCGAGAATCGGCTGCTGCCGGTCGTGGTTCACATCGCCGACACCCTCTGCTGCCATGACAGCGTCGGTTTCTACCTTACGGCCGCCGACCAGAAAGTCGAGGAAGGGCTGCTTCAGTCGGTCGGTCTCTCGGAAACCGATTTCAGCACCGTCCGGGAGAACCTCATGGAGCACGTCGAGCAGGCCGAAGTCATTCTGATGGGCGGCTGATGGGCGTGCCCCTACGGCTACGGCTTCCAGTACTACCCTCAGGGCGGCCGACACGGCCGAGGCTTGATCACCGGCTTTTGGCTCAACACGACCCCGTTCAGCCTGGGCCTGGACCAATCCGATGAGGACACCATCTCTCAGATCAGTCTCCTACCTGAGGCAGAAACCACCCTATTGCTCCCGCCGGCCCTTCTGGCGGTTCGCAGACGACAGGTGGGGTGCGCGGCCCGCTGAGTTGGCCGGGTGTTCCGGACGCCTTTTCTGGCACCTCAGCCTTGAGCGGCGGCCTCCTCAACGATAGAATGGAACACGTCGCGAGGGTGGTTTCCCACGGTTGTTCTCCTGGAGGGCCATGTTCATGTGCCGCCCCATCCTGTTACCGGTCGTCGGAATTGTGGTCGCATTGACGGCTTCATCGCTCGGGTATGTGGGCGTCACCGATCCGTGTCCCATCCCGACACCTTGTCCGCCGCCTGGGGCACCCTGGGGTGTGGTTAACAACCCGAACATGGAGGACGGCTTCACCAACGGCGGCGCGAACCAATGGGTCGCCTGGAAGGACTCGGTGTGGGCGGGCCAGATCCACTATGCCGGCACGGATCGCAAGTACGACGGATCGTATTCTCAGAAACTGGTGTTCCCGCTACCTCCGCGGGACAACTCGGAGGCAGGGATCTACCAGCAGATCTACGTGGTTCCTGGCGCGTCGTATACCGTGACGGCTCAGATTCAAGTGTCATTCGCGCCTCAGACCTACAACGGCGAGGACATTCTCGCCTGGTTGGGTGTGGATCCGTTTGGTCAGGCCAGCGGCGACGGATACGGAATGGTGTGGTCGAGCGAAGTCGCCACACAGAATACCTGGATCACAAAAAGCGTGACCGTGACGGCCGTGTTCCCCGTCATGACCGTCGGACTGAAGGGCACCCGCAAGTGGCCTCAGCACGGCGATGGTGCCCAGGTGTGGTTTGACCACGTGACCATCAGCGGTCCTGTGCCGACCACGCCTCCGCCCGGTCAGGAACCTGATCCGATCGATCCCGAAACACTGATACCCGCAACGATGGGGCCGAATCTCGTCACCAACGCGAGCTTCGAGGAGGCATACAGCAACGGCGTCTCCGCCGGCTGGAGCAAGTGGTGGACCAACGGCACGGGGGCCTGGAAGCGGTCACGGCGCGTGGGCAAGATCGGAGGCGGACGCTACGATTGCTGTTGCTTGCCGGCGCTGGGTGCCATGAATGCCAAGACGATTCTCTTCTACGGCGGTACACCGCCGCCCGGGAATCCGAGTGACCCCGGCGGCAGCGGCACCTACGGTGACATCGAGTATCTGATGAACGACTTCCCGGAGTTGGAGGATACCATCTTCATCGGGCGCCCTGCGGTCGATGACAACTGGGGCACTTACAGGACCGACCCGGTTCGCTATGGCCGCCAACTGGCCGACCAGCTGTACATGAAGCAGCAGCAGTACCCGAGGTTCGACTGCTGGCAAGGGGTGAACGAACCGGACACGGGGTCAACCTGGCAGACGGTCGTCGCCTTTGAAAAGGCTTACGCTGAACGGCTTCACGAACTGGGCATGAAATCCTGCTCGCTGAATCTCTCCACCGGCTCGCCGGGCAACATCTGGCGGATGATTGACGAGACGTTTGACCCCTCGTGCAGAGACCTGCTGGCCGTCGCTGACTACCTGGGACACCACTGCTATGGCGGGCCGACAGACGATCTGATGGTTGTGAACCAGCAGTGGGACGATACCTGCAGCTTCGGCATGCGCCCGAGGCGATTCTGGGACATGTACAACCGCAGGGGCTGGAGATTCCCGCCGGTCATCGCGACCGAGGCCAACAGTTGGGGCGGGCGGACGCACGAGTGGGGTGATACCGTGATGGCGAACGACATCACCACCGCCGGTGACTACATGAACTACAACAATTGGTGGTGCGGCTACACTCATTTTGTCGTCGGTGCGTCCTGTAGCTGGGTCGGCTTCGAGATCGGCGACCATCCTGCCATCATGAATGCGATCTCGGCTTGGAACTACGAGCATCCCGCGGATGCCAAGGCCGGCTACTATTCGCAGATGTTTGGGGCGGGAAACGTGCATCCGAAGAATCTCACCGAGCTGACGCCGGCCGGCTTGTTCAACGGCGGGGTCAACCAGGCCGTCAGCGGGTTGATAAGCGGCGAGGCATACCTGCTCATCGCCTGGGTGAAGTACGAGTTCCGCGGCCTTCAACCGACGCAATTGAAGTTCTATCTCGGTGTCGACCCGACGGGCCAGACGAGCAACGGCAACGCGGCGACGATCGATTGGGGCATCGATGAGGTTGCCGACAAGGCCAAGGTGCATGAGACCTTCACCCACGTCTGGCGAACGTTCACCGCCGCCGGCCCGACGGCCAGCATCTGGCTGCGCGCCAACCACCCGACGAGCAATCCGTCGTTCAAGTTCTACGTCGATCTCGTCGAAGTGCGACAGCTTGACGACGCCCCTCCGAGCCCCTCAATCGAACTGATTCCATGGCAGCTCAACCACACGATCGGCTGTGGCGAGCAGCTCACTGACGACGTGTTTATGATCCGCAACGGCGGGGCCACCGGCACGATCACATACAGCCTGCAACCCAACTGCTCCTGGGTCTCTGTCGCCCCCGACCACGGCACCAGTGCGGGCGAACAGGACCCCATCACGGTCAGCTACAACACAGCAGGCCTGGACCCGGGGCTCAACACTTGCACGGTGACGGTGACCGCCCCCGAGGCATCAAACTCCGGTACGAATTTGGTCATCAACGTGACGGTCGAGACGCCGGCGGCTGATTTCGATGAGGACTGCGACGTCGACCAGGAGGATTTCGGACACCTGCAATCGTGTCTGACCGGCGGAGGCGTGACAGAGATGCCGGAAGCCTGTCTGAACGCCGATCTTGACGGCGATGGCGACGTCGATGTGGCCGATTTCGCCATTTTCCAGAGCTGTTTCAGCGGCCCTGATCTTCCGCCGCCAAGCGCGTGCCCATGAAAACAAGGCAGGGGGCTGGGAATGGTGAGGCACCGGGGGCTGTCTGTCGCTTCCGCATTCCGCGTTTTGAACCATGGACGAGAATGCTCGTTGCGACAGTATAGCGCAAATGCTTGAGCCCTTCTCTGAATGGCCTAACAGTCGAGTAGTCTAAGGGTCTAGCAGACCAGGCCCCGCATTGACCCGCACCCTTCAATAGCGTCTAATAGTGTGCGCGCTGCGGATTCATTGCCTTCCGCGGCCGTGTTCGGGGCGTAGCTCAGCCTGGATAGAGCGCTTGGTTTGGGTCCAAGAGGTCGTGTGTTCGAATCACATCGCCCCGATTTTTCGGCCGAGGGCCGAAGAATAGAGCAGGTGAGCAGTAGACAGTAGAACAGGAGAAGGCGGCAGAGCCGCTAAGAACGCCAAGGCGCTCTGGATGGCAAGGCTGATCACCTGCGGTCTCCTGCTCACCTGTTCTCCTGCTCTTGCTTTTGGGCTTGTGGCGTGGCCTTCATGTTCGAGAACTCGCAGGTCTTGTCATGAACACTGACCCGCCGTGGCTCGGTCGTTGGCAGGCGTTATGCGACAAATGGTCGCGCGAGGGCTACGCAGCACTGACGCCCCCAGAGAGGGTCTGGTTCAACGTGCGGAGCCTCATTGACTTCGCACAGAATGGTGGCCTGCGAGGTTTACAGCATGTCCCGCCGAAAACGCCAGAAGCGTCGAACTCCGCCGGGGGCGCCGCCCGGCACCTTGGTGGCCGACCCGGCCGCACCCAAGCCGGTGATCAGTGTCATTGGTTACGGCAGTGACGGGTGCTGCGAGCAGGTCTTTCGAGATGTCGCCGACGTGCAGGCATACCTTGCCCGCTGGCCGGTCACCTGGATCAACGTCGACGGACTGGGCGACGTACAGACGATTGCCCGCCTCGCTGACATGCTTGGCCTGCACCGACTGGCCGTCGAAGACACCGTCAACACCCACCAGAGGGCCAAGGTGGAGCACTACCCGAACCATTTGTTCCTGGTCGCCCACATGGCAACGTACAACGATCATCTGGAAACCGAGCAGTTGAGCCTCTATCTGGGCAAGAGTTACGTCGTCACGTTTCAAGGGGGACAACCGGGTGATCCGTTCGAGCCGGTTCGCGAGCGGATCCGGCATGCTGTTGGGGGCATACGGCAGGCCGGCGCCGATCATCTGGCATATTGCCTGATCGATGCGGTGATCGACGGGTACTTTCCCGTGCTGGAGACAACCGGCGAACGGCTTGAAGAGCTGGAAGACGAGATTCTCGATCGCCCGACGGGCGGGACTTCCTCCCGAGTCCATGAGATCAAGCGCAACCTGATGACGCTGCGACGAACCATCTGGCCGCTGCGGGAGGCAATGAACTCGCTGCTGCGCGACCCCAGCCCGCTGGTGACGGATGAGACGCGGCTTTATCTGCGGGATTGCTACGACCACACGGTCCGTGTCATCGATTTCATCGAGACGTATCGCGAACTTGGATCGGATCTGATGGACCTGTACCTGTCACGTGTCAGCCAGCGCATGACAGAGGTGATGAAGGTGCTCACCATCATCGCCACGATCTTCATTCCTTTGACGTTCATCTCAAGCATCTACGGGATGAACTTCCAGACCGACCGGTCGCCGTGGAACATGCCGGAACTGACGTGGTACTTCGGCTACCCCCTCGCTTTGGGGCTCATGGCGGTGATGGCTCTTGGTATGCTCTACTACTTCGGCCGCAAGGGCTGGCTCAGATCGCCCAGCGAACCGCCGCGGACGCCCGGCCGGCCGGATCAGGGCCGAAATCCTCCCGATCAGACTCCTGCCCAGGGCAAATAACGCGCTGTTGTCCCAACGTGCGAGGACCTGTCCCCAGCTTGGCATGCAACCCTCGGCGGCCCGTAGTTCGGGCTTGCGCCGGCCGGGGATTGAACAAAACCGCCGATTCGGGGAGAATGAGGACTGCGCTTGGTGTCAGAGTCACGATGCCCGAGGTTAGCGCGGACGTGTCCAAGGAAAAGCCTACGCAAGTAACGGAGATCGTCAACAAGATCACCGCCGGTGACAAGCTGGCGGCCGAACAGCTCTTCCCGTTGCTCTATGACGAGTTTCGAAAACTGGCCCGCCGCTACCTGAAGAACGAAGCCTTCGGCCACACTCTCGAACCGACGGCATTGGTTCACGAGGCCTATCTCAAGATGGTGGACCAGACGCGCGTCGAGTGGCACGGCAAGACGCACTTCTTCGCAATCGGCGCCCAGGCGATGCGGCGGATTCTGGTCGACCACGCCCGGCGACGGCATCGGGTGAAGCGAGGCGGCGGCCGGCTCAGGATTACGCTTGATGAGAGTCTGGCGATCTCGACGGAAAAGAGCGAGGACCTTCTGGCCTTGGACGAGGCGCTCGCCAAGCTGGCCGAGGTCGATCCTCGACAGGCAACCATCGTGGAGCTTCGGTTCTTCGGCGGACTGAGTGTTGCGGAGGTGGCCGAGGTGCTCGGCGTATCCAAGCGCACGGTCGAAAGCGAGTGGACGATGGTCCGGGCCTGGCTGCGACGCGAGCTTCTCTCAGAAAAGAGCTCATGACCCCCGAACGCCACGAACAGATCAAGAAGATCTTTCTTGCCGCGTGTGATCTCGATGAAGGCGCGCGGCCGGCGTATGTCGCTCAGGCCTGCGGCGACGACGCGGACCTCCGTGCCGAAGTTGAGGCTCTCCTTCGACATCACCACCCCGAGACAATCATTGCCAAGCGCGGTGACGATGCGCAGGCCGGCGAGCTGTTCGCGGGCGACGCATCGTCGGCCGCATCGAGCACGACCGTGCGGGCGGGCTTGCGAAGTGAATCCGGTCAATCTGAGCGCTTCGCCCCAGGCACTCTCCTCGCAGACCGTTATCGCGTCGTCAGCAGGCTTGGCGCCGGCGGCATGGGCGAGGTGTATCGGGTCCACGACCTCAAGCTCGATCAGACCATTGCGCTCAAGTTCATCTGGCAGGATCGGGCGAAGGATCCCATCTGGCTCGCGCGCCTTCGGAACGAGGCCAGTCTGGCTCGACGGGTCACCCATCCCAATGTCTGTCGAATCCACGACATTGGCGAGGTCGACGGCCAAGCTTTTATCAGCATGGAATACGTCGACGGGGAAAATCTGGCTTCGCTGCTTAAGCGGATCGGTAAGCTGCCCCGCGACAAGATGATCCAGATTGCCTGGCAACTGTGCGCCGGTCTGGGTGCAGCACATCGCCAGGGCGTGCTGCATCGCGACCTGAAGCCGGCGAACATCATGATCGACGGCCACGGCGATGTCCGAATTACAGACTTCGGCATTGCAGTTCTCTCTGAGGCCGACGCGAAGTCGGCCCGGGCGGCCGGTACCCCCGGCTATATCGCACCGGAGGTCCTCCACGGTCGACCCGCCTCCGTCCGGAGCGACATCTATGCCTTGGGTCTGGTCTTGTATGAGGCGATTACGGGCCAGGTGGTCGTCAACGACGAGAATGCCAGGGCGATTGCCGACGGCCGGCGGGCGGAGCCACCATCCCGCTGGGCGGATGGAATCGATCCTGCGTTCGAGCGTATTGTGTTGAGGTGCCTTGAGCCGGAGCCAGATGATCGGCCTGCGTCTGTCTACGAGATCGCAGCCGCACTCCCTGGTGGGGATCCCCTGGCGGCGGTCCTGGCAGCCGGGGATACGCCTTCTCCGGAGTTGGTCGCTGCCACACCTGTCGCAGGTTTGCCGAAACGAATCGCAGTGGGTTGCCTGGCGGGAGCCGTTGCGGCACTTGTGGCTGTCGTCCTTCTGGCTGACCAGAGCTTCGTGTTATCCGGGGCGGCTCTCGTTGATCCCCCGGCGTTGCTGGAGCACAAGGCGAAGAACATCATCGCTGAGCTGGACAAAGACGCCTCCCTCGCCGGGCGAGTCCATGGTTTCGAGGTGGAGAACCGTGCTCTGGAGTCGGCCGTCATACAGCCGGGCAGGACGCTTCACGAAATCGCTGCCGCAGCCATCTATTTCGAGTACCACCAGGGAGAGAGTCTGAATCGTCTGCGGGGGCCTCTGGCTACGCCCGCTTACGCAGAGGTTCCATCTCCACGTGAAAACACCAGGCTCGTACGCCTGGATCCCAGCGGCCAACTGCTGTCCTATCTGCACATTCCCGATCGGCGAAAGACGCCGGGCACCGCCGGCGAAAATCCCCCTTGGGAAACGGCATTCAGTCTGGCAGGGCTTGAATTCGCCCGTTTTCGCGAGATCCAGCCTCTGCGAAAGCCTCCGGTGTACGCCGACCAGAATACCGCATGGGAAGCGGTGACGGCCGATGCGGATGAGCGGCGTACGAGAGTCGAGGGTGCGGCCTTGGAAGGCCGGATTGTCGACTTCAACGTGATCCGACCTTGGGAAAACGTCGCCGACGAAGTGACGTCGGGAGTCGCCAGCGGATCGTCCGGACAGTTAACGGCAGCGGCCGCGCGGTATGTTCTGTTCATTGTCATTACAGGAGGAGCCTTGGGGCTGGCCTGGTTCAACCTCTCGACCGGGCGTGGTGACCGCCGCGGCGCGTGGCGCCTGGCAGTGTTCATGTTCTGCACGGAGCTGGTCATGCGCGTTGCGAAGCAACCGTACGTCCCCGACGTGATGGTCCAGCTTGGGTGGACGTTGTTGAGCGTCAGGCTTGCGGCTTTCACCGGCGCTGTCCTTTGGCTGGCATATGTCGCCCTTGAGCCGTACGTGCGGCAATTCTGGCCGCACTCGATTGTCGGCTGGAGTAAAGTGCTCGCCGGCAGGATCGGCGATCCCGCCGTCGGGCGGGACGTGTTGGTTGGTGGACTGTTTGGCATCTGTATTACGCTGTTTCAGCAACTCAACGTTGTTATTCCGTGTCGGATCGGTCTGACGGGGGCCATGCTCGTCGCTCCGGTGAGCCCCGACGAGCTGGGAGTGTTGACCGGATTTCGCAGCGGGCTGGGCATACTTGTCGGCTGCCAGGTGTCCGCCGTCTGGATGGGCCTGCTGCTGATGCTTCTGATGTTGCTCCTGCGCGTCGCTCTGCGTGTACAATGGCTGGCCGCGATCGCATTCTTTGGCACCGGGACGCTGGCAATGATCATGACTAATGACGTTATGTTGAAGATATTGCTGCCGATGGCGATGATTGCCATCGCGGGTTTGACCGTGATTCTTACACGTGTGGGGCTCCTGGCGGCTATGGCGAGCCTCTTCGTCAACTACCTGCTCACCTTCAGCCCGATGACGGCCGATATGAGTGCCTGGTTTGCCAGCTTCACAGTGTTTGCCTGTCTGGTCGTTCTGGCGCTGCTCGCGATCGGGGCGTTTCACTGTAGCGGTAAGTCGATGCCCTTGCGTCGGGGCACACCTGCCGGTTGATCCTCCAGCGAGCGTTCAGCGGAATTCCTTTCTCGCCTGTAGCTACTTGTCAGGAAAAGACTTACGGAACGGAAGCGGCCACGATTGCATTGGCCCGCTGATGACTCCGACCGATATCCGGGACCAAACCTGCGGCACATCTGCGATGGAGTTGCCCTGGGTGGTTCGCCGAGGGAATCGTCTTTGCGGAGTTCGTGATCCGCTGACGCGTGATTGACTGTCGGCTCAGGCAGGTGCGTGGTGCCGGTTCTGATCGGCGGGCGATCAGGACTCTCTGCCCTGAGGATGCGTTGACTGGGTGCCGATGGAGCGCGGCGCGGACGGCTTTGCGCCTGAATGCGAATGCGTGATTGCATGTTTGAGCCGGCCAGTGACGCGGATGGGTGTGAGGAAAGCAACAGCATGTGGGCCACAAGCACGCTCAAGTCCCTGCGAAGACGAGTGGAGATGATTGAGCGTGCCGCGGCGTTGCCGGGGCGGACGCGAGAGAGAATGATCGCGATGGTCGAAGCAGATGACGTCTACTTTCGCCTTCATCCGCACCACTACCGTGCCTTGCAGACCGTGAAAATCGCGGCGCTCCTGGGCAGGAATGTGCCGAACCGTGAGGACGCGGTCGAGAAATGCGAGAGACGACTGATCATCCTGTTGAGCGATGTGATCGGTGAAGGGCTGAAGGCGGGCGATCTCTGGCTGGGCAGGACACGAAGCCCCGGTGAGCTGGCTTTCACGGTATGGACGTTGGCCTTCGGTACGCGATCCTTGATGGACACGAAGGCGGCCATCTGGCGGGTGAGTGCCGAGGAAGGCCTACGCCTGGCACGGGAAACGACGGATGTTCTGCTGGACGCGATCGGCTGGGAACCGTTCTCCCATGAATGGGACTATGCGGCCACCCGCGAGCGAATAGCAGGAGAGCTGTTTAACTTCGAGCTGGAGGATGCAAAGCGGCTTCGGCTGCCCGCGGTGGGCGGGAAGAACCGGCTCAGGAAGCCATAGACGGAATGCGGTTCGGGCGATCACGCGCCGCGTGTGTCGTCCAGTCGGCGGGGGCAAAGGTTCCCCTGGATTGTCCGAACCTGCTGTTTTGCGCGGTTGTGAAAAAGCACTGGACGACAAGGTTCACATACTCAAAGGAGCATGAAAATGGATCTTACTCAGATCTGGACCGAGCTGTTCGCTGTGCTGACGGAGTTCCTCTCCGGCGGCATCCTCGAGTGGCTGACGGCGCTTCTGGGCGGGATTTTCCCCCAGTCGTAAGTCACTCATACCGAGACTCGTTCTTCTGGGATCGCCTTGAGGGGTAACCCTCAGGGCGATCTGCTTGTTGCGCTTGCTGGCCGCCAGGGACTCGGTGCGGAGGGGCTGGTACTTGCGACGCTACGGGGGCCGCCAATCAGTCGTCCCGGCATCATTCAGCCCGAATGACTCGTTCGCGAGGAAGAAGCCCAGCCTACTTGTGGAATACAGCGATGAGGTCCGGGCTGTTTGTGCGATCGTAGGGTATACGACGATAGTCGCCGAAGGTCTCGACTTCCGAGGCGCCGGCGGCCCGGGCAGATGAGACGAGATCTTCGGCGGCAATGGGAAGCAGGGGGGTCGACTCTGACCACCGTTCCAGGCTCGGCTGTTCCAGCATCAGGTCGAGCACTTCGACGCGGGTGTTCGTGCCCGAACGGTGGATTCCCTTGAGCAGTAGGTGATCTCGACCATCGTACCGCGTTCTGAGCGTCTTCTGCCAGACCATCGGTCCGTCTGGCAGCGACCACGTGTTGAGCACATGGATGACACAGAGGCCGCCAGGTCGAGCTGAGTCGAGCATGGCCCCAATGGCACGGCCAACGGTATCCATATTCGACGCTAGAGACAACGAGTTGCCCACACACAGCACAACATCGAATGTCCCCGGCGGCTCGGCAGGCCGGTCGAATGGCCTTACCACCCACCGAAGCCGATCCGAAGCGCCTAGTCGAGCCCGGCACCGCTCGATCATTCCTGGACTGATGTCGGCGCCTTCGACCGAAAGCCCCCACGAATGGAACATCTCGGCGTGATGACCCGTGCCGCAAGCCGCGTCCAAGACACGGTTCGCCTGAACATCCGCAAACAGCTTGCGATAGAAGGGGGCTTCATTGGCCAACCTTTTGGGCCAGTCCACCATGGCTTCATACCGCCATGAGTGCTCGTCAAAGATATCTGCCGGCATGTGGTTGGTCCTCTCTGATCCCATGAATGCCGCCAGCCCGTCTCCCGGCGTGGGATTCCGGGCGCACTACTCAAGAGGGAGGCCGTCGGCAATTTCAGCCAGCCCGCCGCGATCGAGCACCCGGATACTCTGCTGGTCGGGCATCTCGATCATCGTGCTTTCAGCCAGCCGTCGAAGGGTGCGTGACAAGGTCTCGCTTGTCAGATTCAAGTGGCTGGCCAGGTCCTTCTTCAGAATCGGCAGAGCGAACTCGGATCCGCTTCCCGCTGCCTGTTGCAGCAGGTGTCGGGCCACGCGCCCGGCCGCATCCCGCAGAACGATATCTTCCAGCAGGCCGATCAGATGCCGCACCCAGCCCGCCATTCCCTGAAGCAGTTGCATACACAGATCGTGGTCGGAACGCAGCGCACTGAGAAACGCTTCCTGCGGCAATAGGGCGCAGATCGTATCCTCCAAGGCCTCGGCGTAAGCCGGACAGTCGAACTGACCGATCGCGGCCACCTCCGCAAAGGTCATGCCCTCCGAGGCGAAGTGCAAAACGTGTTCCTTGCCGCTGGGGGCGATCTTGTAGACGCGGACGTGCCCTCGCCCGACAACGAAAACGCCCGGACAAGATTGTCCTTGGCGGAAAACGGTCTC
>CAZTQK010000160.1:0-12940 GCA_964615635.1 uncultured Planctomycetales bacterium | reverse complement strand
TGTTGCCGGTGTTGTCCCTGATTTCCAGGCTCTTGTAGAGCATGGTGGCCATCGCCGACAGCGCGGTGGGAACCAGGATGATCGCAGGCATCACGCCGATGGGCTTGCCGTCGCCGTCGACTTGGTCAAGGAATGCGACCTCGGCCTTGGTGAGGCCGTCGATGGACAACACCGTGTCGGCGCCGGCCAGATAGTTCTTCGCGCCGACCGTGAAGAACGTCGCGTTGTTCAGGAAGACGGTCCAGAACACGTCGTTGATCTTCAGGCCGCTGCCGCGTCCGAGCTTGCGGGGCACGGTCGTGATCGCGCCGAGATCATCGTTAATGATGTCGCGCCGGTCGATGGTCAGCATCAGGCCGTAGGTGTCGGCCTTGTTGCTGTAACTCTCATTGCCCAGCGTGCCGTGCTTGAGCTCGCCGCCGGGGGCGACGATCTCGTACTGGTCCTTGCCGATCAGGCGGTAGGATGTGACCGTCTTGAAGTCCTGGACGTTGCGGATGGCGCAGATGTTGCGCCAGACGCGTTCCACGCTGAAGAAACCCTCCAGCAGGAACTTGTTAGCGACATTGCTCAGAATCCCGCCGATGTCCACGTTGCTGAAGCCGGCCTGGATGCCGTGCCCGAACGCGAACCGCAGCACCGAGCGGCTGTCGCGGAAGTTCCGGCCGTCGTAGCCGTTGGCCCATGCGGCCTCCAGCAGAAGCTCCTGAAGGCCGACGCCGCCACGGAATCGCTTGTCGGCCGCGTCGACAGCCTGCTGACCGTAGGCAAAGACTAGGTCGTCGCCGCGCATTCCGCCCGTCAGCATGCAAGCGGCCTCCAGTGTGGAACTGGTCATTGTGTTGTCGGGAGTATGCACGACCGGGGCAGGCGGACGGTCGGCGCGCAGCACTTCCAGTTCGGTTCGCGTTACATCCCAGCCCTCCGCGATGGCCTTGGCGCCGATGTCGGCGTGCTTGTCGCCGCACACCTTGCGGATCGTGTTGATCCGCCGCTGCTCGGCGGCGGCGTTGGCGCGCATGCCGGCGACAGCGTCGGCGGTGATGCCGGTGTCCGCGGCGGCGTTGACGGTGCGGGGCGGCTGAGCCTGCGCGACTGCCTCCGGCTGGGTCGCCGCGGCCGTCCCGCGTTCGACGTTCCGGCCTGCGCGGCAGCAGCCGTCTTGCCTTGGGCCTTATCCTGCTGATCCGCAGCACCCGCGGTATCGGCGGCATGGGCCTGGGTGTCCTGGTTGGTGTTCTCGTTGCCGTCCATAGGTCCTTTCTCCTTTGCCGACGCGGTTCGGCTCTGCTCGCCGCTGGCGGCCACACTGGCCGACGTGTTGCCGTCGGCGCCCAAGTCCACGAAGCTGATCTCCCCGAGCGTCGCCTTGCGAATGACGTTGACGGGGCCCTTGAATTCCCGGCCGTTCACGAGAACGGACTGGCCTTCCTTGACGAACTCGAACTGCTCGACCGACGCTCCGATACTGGCCTGCCACGGGAAGCCGTTCCTGGCGGAGATGACGATCTCCCGCGCGATGCCCGTATCGCGCGAGACCACGCCGGCGGCCACCAGCTTGCCGTCCTGCACGCGAATACTGTCGGTGTGGCCGACTCCGCTGGAGGCGTCATGCCCGAACCGGATAGGGCGGCTCGGCGACGGAATATACAGGCCCGCCAGGTCCACGATTACGGGACACCGCCACCCGGCGATGCGCATGGGCCCGCCGGTGTATGCGGTCATAGTGAAGCGCGGCAGGCGGGGCTTGCCGTCGGCGCCCTGTCCATCCGCCGCCGCCTCGATGGTTAGCGAGCCGGGCTCGCTGATGAAATTCAGCGGGCCGGCCGAGTTGCCGGGCTTGGACGATGGATCGGCGGATTCCTGTTTTTCGCAGACGGCCCGACGCTTTGCGGCGTCGGGGAACTCCGCAACCATCGTCGGGTCGGCCATGCAGCGGTCGATGAACTGATCGCGAGTCTCGGCGGGTTGTCGTTCAGGCAGCGGCATTGTCTTTCTCCTCTTTCTCTGCGTCGTCATCCGGCTCTTGCGGCTCGGTCGGGGCGGTGCTCGACGTAAGCCCCAATTCGTTCAGGAGGGCGACTTCCTTGGCTCGCTGGCGAAGCTCGGTTTCCCAGTCCTTGCCCTGGCGGGCGTACTCGCTGGCCAGCGTGGTGGTGTTGCTCGCCAGGCGGGTCGCCTGGGCGTTGGCTTCCTTCGCGGGGTCGACGTGTTCGTGCCCGTCCCAGAACCACTGGTGGGAGGTCTCTTCAAGCTCGCCGAGCGAGAAGACCTTGACGGCTTCGGCCAGCCAGGCGGCGAGGATGCGGTCCAGGACAACTGCTTCGCAGTGGCCTTGCTCCACGCGAATGGATTTGTAGTAGGTCTGGTGATCCAGCCGCCCCGAGGCATAGTTGTAGCCCGACGAATTGCAGGCCGCGATGTTGTAGGGCATGTTCAGGCAGCGGGCGATCTCGTTGAGGATTTCCCGCTTGAACATCTCGTAGGTGGTCGCCGGCTGCTCGGCCTTGATCTGGCTCGGTTCCCAACCTTCGGGCGTGAAGACAGCCATGTTCGGCGAGAATTCCATCTCCGTCATGGGCTCGACTTCCGCCGCTTCGCCGCCGGCGGGCGTGTTGGTCTTCATCAGAACGGCAATGTTGGCCGCCGACTCTGCGGCGGCAATCACCGCCAGGGTATACCTGCGGAGCTGCGCAAACAGGGGCAGCGCCGGCATGATGTCCGGCAGCCCGCGCCTCTGGCCCGGCCGGTCGGAACGGAACCAATGAATCACGCTGCCAGCCAGCAGGCGGTCATAATCCAGAGCCGCGCCGCCGGCACCGCTGCCGGGGTGGGCCTTCAGGAGGTGGTATTCCTTCGGGTTGCCGAAGGAGTCGAACACGATGCCGTCCGTGTCGGTGCTCTGCGCGAGTTTGACGGACGGGGTTGCGACCTGATCGGCCTCGATCAGCCGCAGGTCCAGCTTGACCGGCGAGTCCAAGCTGCTGTTGGAAAACAGGACGGCGAAGGCTTCGCCATCCTGCGCCCGCGACATACGCATGGTGCGGAGCTTGCCAGGCAGGTCTATGGCCCTTGCCCATGCCGAGAACTCACGCTCGATGACTCCGTTGACGCCGCCGTCCGTGCCGTCGCCCAGCAGCATCTGGAGGCGGGGGCCCGTGCCGATCACGTCGTTGGCCAGCGTCAGCACGATCCCGCGGGCGTAGCTGTTGTTGGCCACCTCATAGCGGGCGCGATTGCGGAGGGTGCGGCGGACTTCCGGCGTGGCGGCCGCATTGGCCGACAGTCCGTCGGCGTTCGCCCAGTGTTTGCGGTTGTCGGGCGTCGTCTGGGCGGAATCGAACTTCGCTCGGACGACCAGCGTCCGGGAGACCACGCGCGTCTGCTTCGACCGCTTTGTAAAGGGCCACCATCCCATGTTCACACCGTCCCCGGGGGAACAACCTTCACGCGAGTCAGCGCCTTGGCCGGGTTCTTCGCGGCCCGCTTGTTCGCCAGATATTTGTCCGCGGCGATCTGGTCCGGCAGCGAGTGCTGCTGGACATTCACGCCATCCGCGCCGGCCTGCTTTGGACCCTTTGCGTTGGTCTCAATCGCGTTGTCCAGGTCTTCCGCCATGTGCGATCCTTGAACCAGTGACCTCCTGCGTGTCGAGCAGGCGTTCACCAATCGCGGGAGCCGGATTCGAACCGGCGACCTCGTGGGTATGAGCCACGCGAGCTACCGCTGCTCTATCCCGCTGTCTGACAACCAGCCGCGCGGGCCAATGAAAAAGGCCACGCAGGTATGCGGCCCCGCACGGCCCCAGTTCTTTGGCGTCGCCCCGGGGATCAGCCGGTGCGCCGCGCGTCCTGGTTGTCTTGCCCGAAACTACCGTCGCGTAATGTGTCGACCCAAGCCGAATCCGGCAGACGCGGCGGATTGTTACGCATATAGACCTTGGCTTGCAGGGAGTTGCGAATCCGACCATCGTTTGAGACAATACAGCTCACAGAAACCCATTACATGAAAGGACTAATCATGGCACGGAAGTCGCCGCACACGCTGCAGGAAGCAGAGCGGAACCTGTTCGACGAAGAGGCGAAGCTGAAGTACGAGCTTGCCAGGATAGGCGATAAGATCGCGGTTGACAAACACTACGAGCAACTATCCGGGATCGATGCTGTTCATCGCTATTTCATCGACAAGTACCATTGGTTGCCCTCGGAGGTACGAGCACTATCAGTCGATGACTTGTCGATGCTGTTGGATGGCTATCCCCGGAAATCACAGCCCAAGGGCAAGCGATGAAGAAACGACTCCAAGGTCATCTCCAGGCTGTACATGAAGGCAGGGGATTGATACTCCAACTGCTGGATTCCGTGTTCCCGAGGAAGATTAACCAGGACGAAGTCGAATCGGTTGTAAAGGACTCACTGCTTCCCGACATGCGGGTGGACAGGGAATTGAGTTACTTGGCCGAAGCAGGTTACGCAAAGTCCGAAGTGTACGTCAATCCAGCAAATGGACAACGCTCGATAGTATGGGGTATCACATGTGCGGGCATCGATCTAGTCGAGGGCTCAATAGATACCGAACGCGGCATCCGCTTCCCCTAGTGCAACGGATATGGCAATGCTTAAGGATGATCTAGCAGATCGAGTGAGGATCGCTGTCCAAGGCTTGCTAGACGGCGGGCCAGCTGAAGATTCATTCTTGGAGTTCAAGTCGATGTTCCCTGACTTGGCTAGCCCAGAGTCAACTGCCAAGGCTGCCAGGCAACTAGCGGCCCAGGCAAATGCGGCGACGCCAGAACCTATCGTGTGGATAATTGGTGTCGACGAGAAGGCGAATAACATTCACGGGGCAAGTAAGAAAGAATTGTCCAACTGGTATAGTCGTGTCACAAAGTCATTTGACGGACCGTCGCCGATGCTCTCAAAGTCTGTTATCCTCTACGAGTTCGGCAAACCCATTGTGGCTGTTCTTTTTGAGACGGACGACGCGCCGTACGTTGTGAATCTACCAAATAGTAGAGACAGAGTGGTGCCGTGGCGAGAAGCAACCGGACACAGGTGCGCGAGTAGAGCTGAACTACTGAAACTTCTCCAGCGGCGAACTCTATTGCCTGACATCCGCATTGTTGAGGGTAGCAAGAAGACGGCCATAGTCGCGCATGCCAAGCAATGTTCCAAAGAATGGTCCATGCGGTTGCATATGACCTTATACTTAGAGAACCGAGACTCTAAGCGGCTGATTCTGCCTGCGCATGATTGTTCCGGATGGTTTGAAGCGCCAGGACTAATAGAGCGGACTACGTTCACCGATTTTCAAATGCGGGTCCAGAAACAGCGTGTGTCTCAGGCAGTCGTGCGTGATGCGGAAGAGGTAGAGGTCTTTGCCGGTACTGTTCTGGCAATACCTGAGCCTCGCGAAGTGGCTGTCGGTATTGAATTACAGTTGAGGGTAGTGGGTACCAACAAACCACTGGTTGTGAGAGGTGAACTGCCGTTACGCGTGCAGAGAGCTGTGAGCCTTGGCCAAATGCAGAGGGAGACGCAGCGGAAACGGCGGGCTACGTATTTCTAGATGTGCCGTTGTAGAATGGATATTGGCATTACAATGGGCCGTGTCCTCAGAGAGGTCGAGATATGGCTTCAACCAAGAGCTTTCTAATGGTCACAGTAAACCGAACGGCCCGGACATATAGCATCGAAGGGCCGATTTACGATGATACGCAGATAACCGAGCGGGTCGTAACAGCCCAACTGTTAGGCTTCGAGCTCAACTGTCATAATCCAGGGACACTCGATGCTTCGCGAGTTGCAGATTGGGCACAGAAGCAGGGGCTTGTTCAAGTAAGGGATGCGATGAGAGGTGAAGGCCAAGAGGGGCCATGGGATGTGTTCTCGCCAGAAGGAAAGAAGATCGGCCGTATCGAGTCTAACATTAACTTCGACCTGTGGTTCAATGTGGGCGGGTGGGCTTTGGTTAAGGGGGACATGGTCGAGGATCATGGAAAAAGAGTGGGTTACCTCTGTCGCAATCAAAACCAGATAACATATCACCCCGATGTAAGCTGAGCTGGAGCATCAGCACATCGGGTCATCCTGGAGAAGTTGATTCCCAGGTTGTCATCCGCTTCCCACAGTGCCGACATTCTCGCCTGCGGACAAGCCTGCCGCCGGAAACGGGCCGGGTGTAGATCACCCGGAAATGCTTGCAGCCGCAATGTCGGCACTCGATGCCGCGCTTGCTGTCGGCGGGAGACCATTTCTTGCGTTCGATTTGCTCGACCATCACCATCTCCTCCGCAGGTCGTCCTGCGTATACCGCTTCCGTTGACGGACAGGTACGGCATCGCCGGCGGTTCTGATTCCGCACATGCTGGCGGCGGCTGCGCAGCCGACGAGGCAGTCCAGCCAGTGGTTGTCCGGCCGGGTGGGCAAGGGCGACCATTCACGCACGGTGCCGTATGGGCCGGTCACTTCTACCCAGCGTTCGGAGCGGGCGATGTGCTCAGCCAGCAGGCCGTGGTCGGTCTTGGCCGTGCCGTAGATGCCGATGCAGCCGCGGTCCGCGGGCGCGGCCGCAAGACCATCATGAATGAAGCTCTTCCAGAAGTTGGTATCGATCAGGACGTGCTGGAATTGCGCGGTGCGGCGGACGTTAGGCATGTACCAGTGGTCGCCGATGGTCTCGCCCGGCCGCTTGGTATATGCGGCGAATGGCCTGCGGGTGGCGCGGATGCCCACGCCCTTGGAGAGCATCATCACGCTGCCCCCGCAACGGCGCTTCACGTCAGCAACCACCCCGGGCTTGTAGCCGCTGTCGACCAGCAGTCGGTCCAGCCGCATCAGGGCGCCGCCGCGAGACCATTCCTTTGCCAGGTACTCTGTGACCAACTTCTCCAGGCCACCGTGAATTGCACCGTCCACACCGTGGCCGGGGAACATCTGTGCCAGTGTGTGCGAGGCATCGTTCTTCGTGAAGAAGGAACGGTTCTGTCCGGGCAGAGTACCGTACTCGACTATGTGCCCACCGAAATCTTCGCCCCAAGCGCAGATCAGGTAGTAGAGCAGCGGATCGTGGATGTCGATGAACATCGTCAACTTCGTGCATGTGGTCGGGATCTCCCCACGCTTGTGGCCGCTGACCTTGGCCAGCACCTGGTCCACGGTCAATACGTTGTCTGCCGTCTGGACCAGTGCCGGCTCGTTCTGGTACTCGGTGGCGAAGCCTTCCGGGCCGGTTCGCAGACGCAGATTCACCGCGTGCTGGATCGCGGAGATCTCACCTGCCTTCGCATCAAACCGATCTGGCCAGCCCACGGATACGCCACGATCCATCGGGCCGCGATGGGCGGCGTAGAAGGCTGTGGCTGCTTCCTTGCCCTTGGTCCGCCTGATCTCGGCGTACTTGTCCCACAGCGTTAGGTCGGCCGGCCAGGCGTAGACCAGCTTGGTGCGTTCGCTGTCCCATTCGGACGACTTCTCCTTGTCCAACAGCGTGTCGGCCAAGTCGCCCTCGTACATCACCGTGCAGGTCATCAGCGCCGAGATGCTCTCGCCGGGTCCGGCCAGGCCCATGACATCGCCATGCACAAGGTTCAGACGCTTGCGTGTCTGGTCGGCTGACATGGCCGATTCTCGCGTCTGCGGGTCGTCCAGGAGAACAAGCGACGGGCGAATGATGGAGCGATCCGGGCGGGTATGCTGCTGGCCGCGAAGGTTGCTGTCCAGGCTGGTGGTCGTGATGATCGATCCGGCCGACGGCGAAACCTCGATCCCATCGTCGCGTAGCGCCAGCGGCAAGTGCTCGCCCTCGATGGAGGGGAAGACCATCTTGTCCTGGCCCCAGTGAACGTGAGTGAGTTTGCCGCAGATGTGCTGCTGGAGCTGGCGTTTGGATGAGTTCTCCAGGCAGCGGAGCGGATAGACCGCCTCCGGGAAGTCTTCCAGTAAGAGCGGCTCTTCCAGGATGAATGTGCGGATCGGGCGCAGCAGTTCACGCGCGTTGTCCTGGCTGCCGGCGATCATGCACACGAAGGGACGGTAGCCGTACAGGATCGCCCACAGCGCGGCGCACCGGGCCAGCGCGGTCTTGCCGCTGCCCCTGGGCATGGCGAACGCGAAGAGCCCACCATCGCGGACGGCGCGTTCGATCTTGGTGATTACGCGCAGATGATCCTGTGACCACGGCCGCCAAAACGCGCCTGGGAAGTACGTCGTGCAGAACAGGCGGAACGATTCGCCTGCGGCTTTGCGCCGCTCGTAATCGACAATCTCCGGAATCGGGAAGATGTCCTGCGCCGCCTTGGTGGCTGCACGGTTCCGCTGGGCCTGCTTGCGCTTGGCTTCGAAGTAGTCGGCCTTCGGCGTGCGGGGCTTTTCGACGTCCTGGACCAACCATCGAACATACTTCACCAGGTGGACGTGCGTGCCGTCTCCGAACTTCAACGCCCCGGTATCCATTTGTCGGCGCAACCGAGCACGGGTCAGCACGGCGCCCAGCGGCGTGGCGTTGATGATCGTCAGCAGTTCGCTCTGCGTCAGCCTGGCCAGGTCAATCGCCATCGCTGGCCTCCAGTTCCCGCAGGCGCTTGTTTAGCCAGCCAGCGTAGTGGATCAGGTTGATCGTGCCGTCGGCCGTAACCGGCGCGCCGTCTTCCACGTGCCGGCGGATGGTTTCCACGGGCAGGCCCAGCGCATGGGCGAGTTGTTCCACGGTAAGCGCGGCCGGGTTTCTCGCCCCTCGGGCGTTCCCTGCGCCGGCTGGCATGTCTACGGGTGTAACAATCTTCGCTGAATTTGTCGCGGTCGTCATAAGTCTTGGCCCCTCCGAAGCATGTGACATGCGGAAATCTGCATGGAATTCCGGGGTTTCCCAGCAATTCGCTTGGCTGTTTCGCGATTCGACGGCCTGATGTGTTCATGAACATTGCGAAGGAGAAAACGATGCGGAACGCCAAGAAGAACACGATCAAGATCGCCGGACGGGACACGAACATCACGGCGGTAACGGCCGAGTGGTTGATCGCCCGGATGCGTAACGGACGGCGCCGGATCGAGGTGCTCGGCTGGAAGCGACTGGCCGCGATCTACTACGCGAATAGACCGGGCAGCGCCATCCGCAAGGCCATCAACGCAGAGGCCCGCCGATGCGGATACACGCCTTCGACCATCCTTGCACTGAACGCGGAGGAATAACCCATGCGCACCACCCGAATCGATGTTGAAGGCGACAGCGGCGCGACCGCCAGCATCCAGAGGACCAGCTGCAGCGGCATGATCAATGTGACCATCTCGACCCCGCGAACCGGGCGGTTCGGAGTCCATAACCGAATCCGCCGCGTCGAGGTCAGCACCACCGACCGGGACGAGCAGTTCAAGGTCGCCGAAGTCGTGCAGGAAACGCTCGACGGATGCCGCGGGACGAACTCGATGATCCACGACTACTTCCGCCTGCTTGAGACGATGGCGGACTGACACGGGAGAACAATCATGAACGAGCGACAGATGAAGAACGCCTTGGAGAACCTGCTGACGAACCTGATTGACGCTCAGCGGCGCGGCCGCGACGAGATCGAAATGCCCGACAGTATGGGCGAGATCACCGAGGTCGAGGACTTCGTGCAGGCCGGCGTCCTTACCCGGGACAAGGGCCTGATCCTCAGGCTTGCGGACGGCAGCGAGTTCGACATCACCATCAGCCAGAGGCAATAGGAGAAGAGCACCATGCGGACCATGCAGAAGACCATGAACGTTGACGGCCAGAAACTGACGGTGCGAGTCCGCCGCAGGCATTCCCGCGGCAACCCATGCGGCTTCTGGGCGTACATCGGCAAGTCGCGATTCTTCTTCAACGTCCTCAACCCGCAGGAAGCGATGGACAAGGCCGTGGCGAAATACCGCAGCCAACAGGCGAGCGCCGGCGCCGATCCCGCCGAACACGATCTCGCCAAGCGCATCGCCAAGCATCCCATGTACTCGCCCTGCGACCTGGCGTACTTCCGCCGCAAGGGTTACAGCGATGCGGAAATCCTTGCCTTCTGGGACCGCGATCACGCCTTGGGCCATAAGCCGTGCCACCACCAGTCGCCGCCGGACCTGGTCGGCATGCTGTCGGTCCATCCAGAGGACCACGGTGACAACGCTGCCGTGAACGCCGCGCTCGAGCGGATCACCCGCGAGCATCTTGGCATCGAAACTCTGGAAACGCGAAAAAGCGATGGCCTGGACTTCCACGAGGTGTCCGTGTGGCAACTCAAGGCGGCACTCGACGCGGCATTCGCCCTTGGGCACCGAGCCGCACGTCACGCCGGCATCAAATAATCCGCAAATCGAACAGGAATGTGGCTTGGCGGAATCGACATTCGACGGCCCCATGTGAGCAACATGGCAAACACAAAGGAGCCAACGATGACAACGAGAAAAGACAGCAAGACGCAGATGTACGACGCGGAGGTCAACGGCAAGAAGATTCGCGTGACCGTGCCGGAGAACGACGAGCAGGATCTGTTCGATGCCGTCCGCGAGCAGCTCAGCCCCGAGGCCGTGGCGAGCATCGTCTCGCACCTCCAGGGGGCGCGAACCAACAACCAGGACGTGGACCGTCAGGTCCGCTGGTTCACCGAGGAATTGGTGAAGCTCCTCGGCGGGTACGAACACCAAGCCCGACTCGCGGAAGAGTTGGGCCTTTGAATAACCGTCCCAATGGGACAGAACACGAAGGAGTGCATCATGGAAGCGAAGCGAAAGATCGAAGTTGGCAAGGTGTACAGCGCGAAGGTGGGCGGGACGTACCTGCCCGTCCGCATCGACAAGTCGCTGGGACACGGGCGCTACGAAGGCGCGGCTCTGCCCAGCGGCAAGACCGTCAAGATCACCACCGACGCCGTCAAGGGCGCCGGCCAGACGATCGAACAATGGGAGGCTCAGCGTAAGCCGAAGGAACAGGAAACGCCGGCATCGGTGCCGACCACGGGGGCGGATAAGCCCAAGGCTGCTACCACGGCCAAGGAGGAGAAGGAACGCAAGCCCAGCGGCCTCGATGCCGCCGTGGTGGTCCTTGCCGAGGCCGGCAAGCCGATGAACTGCGGCGACATGGTCAAGCGGATGCTGGATACCGGCCTCTGGAAGACCAATGGCAAGACGCCGGCCAGCACCATCTACGCGGCGATCATCACGGAGATTTCCAAGAAGGGCGCGGCCAGCCGCTTCCGCAAAACCGACCGCGGCATGTTCGAACTGACGGAAGTCGGCAAGGGAGGCAACTAGAACATGACGACAGTGCAAGCGATCAAGAAGGCAGTGAATGAACTGGGCACGGACGCCCGTTGCCGAGACATCTGGAATCGCGCCACAGAAGTTCTCGGCCATCCGATTGCCAAGGACGACTTCTTCCGCGGCTTGGACCGGGCGATGGACGAGATCAGGGGCCGGACATCCGCAGAGGGCGATCCCGACGCCGGAGAGGAGGTGATCTGAACCATGAAGAAGCAAGACGTGGAAATCAACAAGGTCTACACCGTCAAGGTTTCCGGCAAGATCGTTCCCGTAGCCATCGTCCAGGAAAATCCGCTGGGTGGGTGGAACGGCATCAACCTGGTCACACATCGGGGAGTGCGGATCAAGTCCGCAGCTCGGCTTCGCAGGCGCGTTGACCGGTAGCGAAACCATCAACTCAATCCCTCCATTGCCCCAGTCCTCGACAAGACTGGGGTTCTCTCTCGCAGCAGTCGATCCACGAAGTTGATTCGCCGCCCGATCCATGCCATCACCGGCACGGCCATGCTGTTGCCGAGCGATCGGTATCGCGGACCATCGGCTGCGGGTTTACCGCGAAACGTGATCAGCGTGTAGTCGTCGGGGAATCCCTGGAGGCGCTCGCACTCCCGTGGCGTCAGTCGGCGTACTGCGTAACCGGCATACACGCCGACATTGGCCGTACCGTTAGGCCCGGCACCCTGGCGGATCGTGGGCGTAACCTCCACGCCGCCGATCGGCTGGGCGGAACCGTTGTCGAGTTTAAGCGATACGGCCACGCACGGCCGCGAGTCGCTGGTCGCGCCTGCATCCGCACCAGCCAGCGATGGCACTACGTTGGACGGTTGGCCGCGGCCCGACCGACCGATACGCGGCTGGAACGCATACGCAACGCCATGCACCTGTCCGGCCGTGCATGGATGGGCGGGATCGCCTTCTTCACCGACGCCGCATCCCTGGCGATTGACAACGTCACGCTTGGCCGGATCGCGCGAGGCATTTCGCATGTCGAGAGGATACGCCACGCCAATCTGGCCGCCGGCATTGGCATGACTGGCGTCATGGCCCATGGCGCGGAGCGTAGGGGCGACATCCTCAGTGCCGCGCCCGTCCTGCTTGCAGTCGAATGCCAGAAGAAGTGAGCCGCCTGGCTTGGTGCCGGGCGCATTGGCGCGGATGCTTCCTGCACGCTGCGTCAGACGAACCCCGTTTTGGTTGTCTTCCTCCACGGCCAGCGGCACGCCTCGGCCGGTGCCGTCAAGGCTGGAATCATGCCGCGTCGTAAGCGGATGCGTGACGATATGCCCGGCCTCGACCGCCTGCTGGGTTGTCATGGCGTGACCGTGTTCGGCCGAATGCGAACAAAGCGGTCCGACCACGGCGAATGTCTCGGTGTCGAAATCCTGGCGGGTGTGATGATGCGTCAGGCAAGTGGACACATCTATCTCGCCGGCCGTATTGCCGCCGCCGAAACACAACGCGTTCAGCGGCCGGCCATCGCTGTCCACGAATGTCAGTTGTTGCTCCTTTGCGCTTGCGCCTCCAGTGCTTGACGTAAGGGCGCGGGCAATTGCCGCCCGCGTTTGGCGGCGCGGCGAAGGATTCCCTCGCAGGCACGTCGGCTCAAGAAGTACCGCGGCGGCAGGTCGCCAGTCTCCAAGATGTCCGACAACGAAGACGCGACGGCGTCGCTG
>CAZTQK010000159.1:0-12947 GCA_964615635.1 uncultured Planctomycetales bacterium | reverse complement strand
AGCGAGCCGGAGGCGGTCCACCAGCAGTTGGCCGGCGTGCTCGATGCGGCGGTGGCCGAGATCAAGCGGATCTGGGCCGGCGCCCGCACCCCCCCTTCGCCCCCCCTTAGCAAGGGGGAGAGCGGGGGGGTGAAACGGCCGGCTTGGCCGATGATCGTGTTCCGTACGCCCAAGGGCTGGACCTGCCCGCCCGAGATCGACGGGAAGAAGTGCGAAGGCTACTGGCGGAGTCACCAGGTACCGATGGGCGACATGGATAAGCGGGAGCACATCCGCATCCTCGAGAAGTGGATGAAGAGCTACCGCCCAGAGGAGCTGTTTGACGCTCACGGACGGCTCAAGCTCGAGTTCGCGGAACTCGCACCGAAGGGCCACCGCCGGATGAGCGACAATCCGCACGCCAACGGCGGCCTGATGCTGCGCGATCTGAAGATGCCGGACTTCCGCGAGTATGCGGTCGAGGTGCCCAGTCCGGGGGCGACCACTGCCGAATCGACCCGGGTGATGGGCAAGTTCCTCCGGGACGTCATGAAGCTGAACCTGGAGAGCCGGAACTTCCGCCTGTTCAGCCCGGATGAGAACAACTCGAACCGGTGGCAGGATGTGCTGGATGTGACCACGCGTTGCTACATGGCCGACATCTACCCGGAGGACGACAAGCTCAGCCCGGATGGCCGGGTCATGGAGGTGCTCAGCGAGCATCAGTGCCAGGGCTGGCTGGAAGGTTATTTATTGACGGGCCGGCACGGTTTCTTCTCGTGCTACGAGGCGTTCATCCACATCATCGACTCGATGTTCAACCAGCACGCCAAGTGGCTCAAAGTATGCAACGACATCCCGTGGCGCCGGCCGATCGCATCGTTCAATTACCTGCTCAGCTCCCATGTCTGGCGACAGGACCACAACGGCTTCAGCCATCAGGATCCCGGCTTCATCGACCACGTGGCCAACAAGAAAGCGGAGGTCATCCGCATCTACCTGCCACCCGACGCCAATACGCTCCTGTCGGTGACTGATCATTGCCTGCGCAGCCGCAACTACGTCAACGTGGTCGTCGCCGGCAAGCAACCGGCGCCGCAGTGGCTGAGCATGGATCAGGCCGTCAAGCACTGCACTCAGGGTATCGGTATCTGGGAGTGGGCCTCCAACGACAAGGGCTGCGAGCCGGACGTGGTTATGGCCTGCTGCGGCGACGTGCCTACCCTGGAGACGCTGGCGGCGGTCGAGTTGATTCGCAGACACCTGCCGGAGTTGAGAGTCCGCGTCATCAACATTGTCGACCTGATGAAGCTGCAGCCGGCAATCGAGCATCCGCACGGGCTGGCGGACCGCGACTTTGATGCCCTGTTCACGAGGGACAAGCCCATTGTGTTCGCCTTCCACGGTTACCCGTCGCTGATTCACCAGCTGACGTATCGGCGGACGAACCACAACAACCTGCACGTTCGCGGCTACAAGGAGGAAGGCACAACAACAACGCCGTTCGACATGGTGGTGCTCAATGATCTTGACCGTTTCCATCTCGTGGAAGACGTGATTGACCGATTGCCGCAACTAGGCGCCCGTGCCGCCTACTTCAAACAGGCGATCCATGAGAGGCTCATCGAGCACAAGCAGTACATTGCCCGGCATGGCGATGACATGCCCGCCATCAGCGGGTGGAAGTGGGGACTGAAGCAACCGGCCGGCAGACGGGTCACGTCTACCGAAGGTGACAACCAGTAGGTGCTTTCATGCTGACGCTGAACGATGTTGTCTACATGATCGTGACCGACCGCTTTGCCGACGGAGATCCGGCCAACAACTCGGCTGTCGACCCCGCCGACCCGATGCGGCGGCATGGCGGCGACCTGATGGGCATCGTGCAGCGGATGCCGTACCTGAAGGAGTTGGGCGTCACCGTGCTGTGGATCACCCCCGTCTACCTGAACCCGCGGGACAGCTATCACGGTTACCACCCGATCGATTTCGAGAGCGTCGATCCCCATCTGTGCAGTCCGGAGCTGGGAGACATCGGCAGCCGTCAGACGGTTCGGCGTTTTGTGGAGATCGCGCACGAGCAGGGGCTGAAGGTGATGCTCGATGTGGTCGTCAGCCACACCGGTCCGGGGCATCCCTGGGTCGAGCAGCGTCCCGACTGGTTTGACTGGAACGGCCGGACAGTGGAAAAAGAATGGTTCAAGGGCCTGCCGAATCTCAACCATGACCACATGGACGTCAACGTCTACTTCCTGCTCAACGTACTCGACTGGATCGGCGAAACGGGAGCTGACGCCGTGCGCATCGACGCGGCGAGGCACATCGAGTCGCGGTTCTGGCAGTATTTCAAGCTCTATTCGCAGGGGCTGTTCCCCGACAAGACCGTCGTGGGCGAATTCTGGGACGGCGACCCTCGCTGCGTCGCCCCATTCCAGAATCTGCACGGTTTTCACAGCATGTTTGACTTTCCCTTGTATCACGCGATCCGCGATGTGTTCATCGACGATCACGCCTTCGGACGGATCATCCGGCCGCGGCTGTCCGATGATGAGCCGAGGGGCATCCTCGATCTCGACGAGCACTTTCGCAATGCCTACCAGTTGATCACTTTCATCGGCAACCACGACGCACCGCGGTTTTTTGAAGCGGCCCGGGGCGGGGCAGACCCGGAGGACGCCATTCGCCGCATGAAGATGGCGCTCGTGTTCCTCATGACCACCCGCGGCATCCCGCAGCTTTACTACGGCGATGAGCTGGCTATGTCCGGCGGCTACGACCCCGACAACCGCCGGGACATGCGATGGGACTGGCTCGATCAACAGGCAACCTCCGACGAGGCTGTGCGAGCCCGCGACATGCTTGCTTTCACCCGGGGTCTGATCGCTCTGCGCCGAAGCAGCCCAGCCCTGTGCTGGGGAATGCATGCCGTGCTGTATGTCACGTCTTCGTTGCTTGTGTTCATCCGCTTTGCCCTCGACGATGTCGTGATTGTCGGCCTCAACAATGCTCCGGTCGGAGTTGACCTCCACGTTCCCGTGCGACGCAACCCTGGTATCCCCATGTTGATGCGCAACAGGTTGATCGACGGCCTGGAATTGAGCAGCACGCTGGACCCGGGTCGCAAGGTGGTGATCAGAGACGGAGGCGTTCAACTGACTCTTGCAGGACGCAGTGTTGTGGTCTACCGTGTTCGGCCGCCGGCAGAGCTCGGCGCCGGCCGGCTGCACGCGGCACGCAGGCTGGGGGGTTATTCAAGGACTGAGTCTGGCCGAACGGCCTTTGTCAGGGGCCTGCAATCCGCCAACCGACTGATTGGGTAGTGGCTCTCACGGAGACTGTATGGGGCTTGTGAGAACAGGGCCAACGATGACGAGTGATGAGGGGGGCAAGACGCCGGCAATCAGCAAGTATGCGAGGGAAACACGATGACGCAACGGATTGGTGTTGTCACCGGCGGCGGGGACTGTCCAGGCCTTAACGCGGTCATTCGCGCCGTTTCGAAAGCGGCCGCCAGGCGCGGCTGGGAAGCGATCGGCTTCTTCGGCGGATACGAAGGCATGCTGGACCCGCCGAAGTATCGCTCTCTCAACTATCAGGAGTTGGGAGGCCTGCTGACGCGAGGAGGGACGATTCTGGGCACGGCCAATCGAGGCCGTTTCTCGGCGAAGGTCGGTCACGGGGAAAGCCGCACGCTGCCCCGCGAACTGATCGAGGGCGTCAAGGCCACCATGGATAAGATGAACATCCGAGCCTTGGTGAGCATTGGCGGAGACGGCTCGCTGACCATTGCCCAGCAGTTGTTCGAGGGTGGCATTCCGATTGTCGGCGTGCCGAAGACCATTGATAACGATCTCCGTGGCACCTCCTTCACGTTCGGATTCGACTCGGCCGTGGCTTGCGCGACGGACGCGCTGGACCGGCTTCACACGACGGCCGAGAGCCACAATCGCGTGATCGTCCTCGAGGTGATGGGCCGATACGCCGGCTGGATCGCAATCTACGCTGGGGTCGCCGGCGGCGCGGATGTGATCCTCATTCCGGAGATCCCGTTCACCTACGAGAGCGTCTGCAACAAGGTCCGTGAGCGCGAGCACGAGGGCAAGCACTTCACCATTATCGTTGCGGCAGAAGGGGCAAGGCAAAAGGATGGCGGATTCGTGACTGCCGCGGGCCAGCAGGAGAACCGGGAGGCCCGGTTGGGCGGCATCGGTGCGGTGGTGGCCGCCGAAGTCGAGAAACGCACCGGCAAGGAGAGCCGCGCATGCGTACTTGGGCATCTCCAACGCGGCGGCAGTCCGACCAACTTCGACCGGGCGCTCTGTTCAATGTACGGGGCCAGGGCGGTGGAACTGATCGCCGAGGAGCGGTACGGCCGGATGGTCGCGTTTCAGGCCTCGGGAATCGGCGACGTCGAGGTCAGCGAGGCCATCGGCGAATTGAAGACCGTGCCGCCCGATGGCGGTCTGGCTCGCACAGCCCGCGCCCTGGGGGTCTGTTTTGGGGACTGAGTGCCGTCTCTCATGCGGCAACAGAAGCGAGCAATAAGAACGCTCGCACAAGTGGTCGTGAATCGCGTTTCGGCGGACGTGCCGCCTCACATGCCGGACAAGCCAAATCATGTTTTGGAGAAACAACAATGTGGACTACACGAATCGCATGCCTCGTACTCGCATCTGCGATCGTCCTGACCGTGGGATGCAGCCAGTCCGTGGAGGTGACTTCGACCTACGGTCACGGAGTGCGTTTCTCGGATAACGCCCGCTCATACGCCTGGGCACCGGGATCCTCACGTACCTCGGGAGAGGGACGCCCGCAGAATCCTACCGTGGACAAGCTGATACGTGAATTCGTTGACGTTCATCTGGCTCGCAACGGATACGCGAAGGTCTCAGAGGGCGAGAAGCCGGACTTCTGGATTGACTACGCGGTTGGAGGGAGTCTCCGCGGCGATCCCAACGAGTGGTTTGGACCTGTGTACAAGGAGGGCCGTTTGGGGATTTCCGCTCTCGATCCTGCTACCACCAAGCTGATCTGGAAGGGCAGCGCGGCGACGAGACTCGACGACAGCGCTCCTCCGGATGTGCGTCGAGAACGCCTGGATCGGGTCATCGGCAGGGTGATTGACAAGGCCCCGACAGCAAAACAGAAGCCATGAGGCGCATCAACCGTCTCAAACCTGCTTGCACGCAGCGGTTTTGACACCGAGTTGGTGCTCTCCGACCGGAACGATGATGGGTGACGTGTGTCGGAGCATCCGGCACGGAGGTCAATCGAGATGACGCGATCAGACAATCACATCCTGCATATCGGGTGGATCATCACGTTGACTGCCGGCTTGGCTGCGACCGGCTGTGCAGGGCCGACTCGTCAACAGGCCGTGCCGCCCGATCTACAGGACCGCGCCGTGGATGCCGGAATCCCTCTCGGGGTGCGGACCTGGGGGGCGGTAGTCACCGCAGAGTTCCGGCAGGAGATGCTCGAATCTGCAGGGCGTGAGCAGGCCTACTGGACTCGTTCGGGTCAGATGGGCTCGCTGCCTGCGGCCGAGTTCCTAGCTGTCTCCGGTGGCGGCGCGAATGGCGCCTTCACCGCGGGACTGCTGAACGGCTGGACCGCCAAAGGCGACCGCCCGCAGTTCAAGGCTGTTACTGGGATCAGTACCGGAGCCCTGATTGCTCCGTTTGCCTTCCTGGGCCCGGAGTATGATGCGACCTTGCGGCAGTTCTACACCGGGATCACGACTCGCGACATCCTGACAAAACGGAATGTGTTGGCGGCTGTGTTTGATGACGCGTTGACCGACAACGCTCCCCTCCGCAAGCTGGTGGCCGGTCTGGTCGACCAGAAGCTGCTGGATGCCATCGCCGCGGAATACCGCAAGGGCCGCCTCCTGCTCATCGGAACCACGAACCTGGACGCACAGCGGGAGGTGATCTGGAACGTGGGGGTCATTGCGGCCAGCGGCAATCCACGAGCACTGGAATTGGTCCGGGACATCATGATCGCCTCCGCCGCCATTCCGGCGGCCTTCCCGCCCGTGATGATGGACGTCGAGGTCGATGGACAACCCTACCAGGAGATGCACGTGGATGGCGGGACGGTGACGCAGGTTTTCCTCTCCCCGCCTTCGCTGAAGGTCAAGACGGCCCGGTCGGCAACGGCTGCAACGGCGAGGTCAGGGCGTGTTTCTCTCGATTGTGGACGATCCGAACAACTCGGATCATCTGGTCAAACCGGGTGAGGCGATCAATGCCGCGTTGGGATGGCAGTAGGCCCCGGCGGAACAACCGGCCACGCGGGGAGCAGTTTGAAACCGGCTGCTGGCGCCGAAGCGGGTGGAGTAGCCGCTTTTCGTGCAAGGTAGCCTCCGTCGCGGGCGACGGCAGCACCCGGTGGGTTGGGGTGGCCGGGATGGTATGACAGCGTACACGCACTGCCCTCAGGCAATGTTGGAGATGACGGATGCGGCTGAGCCGGCTTTGCGGGTAGGACGCCTTGTGGGTCGTTCTGATCCTACGGGAGATACGGAGGTTCTGTGGAAACGCCGACACTGCCTGCCCTCGAAGACGTCGTCCCGGAGTCGTCGGCCACGGTTCTGTCCAACAGGAGCGTGCGCCGCTTCTCCACCGTCGAGTTGCTGGTTGTGCTGGTGCTCTGGCTGGTGTCCGCCCCGTTCATTCTGCGGTTCGATCGCGGTGTGGTGATCGAAGCGGTTATCATGACCGTGGTCATGCTGTCTGCCGTGATAGCGATCGGCGGCCGCCGCAGAACGCTGATCGTGGCGGCCGTCCTGGTCGCGCCGGCGTGCGTGTGCAAGTGGATCAACCACATGCGTCCGGACCTGATGCCGCCCGCTATCCATGCGACAGCCGCCGTCGTGTTCATGGTGTTTGTGGTGGTGCACCTTCTCCGTTTCATTCTGCATGCCCCGAGGGTCAATACCGAGGTGTTGTGCGCGGGCATCTCGGGTTACCTGTTGATGGGAATACTCTGGGCTCTTGCCTACGTCCTGGTGGCCCAATTGGTTCCCGAATCCTTCTCTCTGGGCGGCAAACCAGATCGCACGATGGCAGGCATGGAAGCTGTCTACTTCAGCTTTGTGACTCTCTGCACGGTCGGCTATGGCGATATCTTTCCGATATCGGACGTAGCGCGCATGCTGGCGATTCTGGAAGCAATGTCCGGCGTGTTCTATGTGACCGTGTTGATTGCCCGGCTGGTGGCGATGTATTCGACAAGAAAGCAGCCTGATGTAACGGGAGCCTGAAGATCCTTGCTAACGGGAGATCCAATGATGATCGGCGAAAAAAGACGGTTTGGCGAGCGGGTGGGACGCGTCCTTGTCCTGCCGGGGATCCTGGTTCTGGGATCGTTGGGCGCGGGATGCAGTCAGCAGATGCCCGACCGCGCCGAACGAATGCCTCGCGGCTATGTCTACTATCTTGACGGCGCTGGGGGCGGCGGTCTGGTTTCCAACTGGAGCCGCGGGCTCAAGCAAGGGTTGCTCGATGCCGGCTACAGCGGCGCCGGCGAGATCTTCCGGTGGAACACCGGCTTGGGCGTCGTGGCGGACCAGAACTCAAGTGTCGAGTACAAGCGGGGCAAGGCATCGGAGTGCGCCGCACGGATTCAGGACTATTCGAAGCAGTATTCGGGAGCCCCGGTCACGCTGATCGGGCTGTCCGCCGGCACGGCCGTGACCGTGTTCGTCCTAGAGGCCCTCCCGGCGAGTTGCCCGGTGGAAAACGTCGTCCTCTGCGGTGCCTCCATCAGTGCGGACTACGACCTCACCCGCGCGCTGCAGCGAGTCCGGAATCGCATGTGCGTGTTCACATCGGAGAAGGACGGCGTTCTGGCATTCCTGGTTCCCATGGCGGGGACGGCCGATCGACAGGCGGGCAGTGTTCCGTCGGCAGGCTTGCGGGGCTTCCAGATGCCGGTCCGCGCGTCCGCCGAGACGCGAGCTCAGTACGCCAAGGTCGCGTACATCCGGTGGACACCCGAATTCGAGCGCTATGGCGACTTCGGCGGGCACACAGACGCGCTGAAGGCGCCCTTTGTGCAGCACCACATGGCTCCGCTGATCATGGCCGGCATGGCACGCGGCGTGCAGGTTGCTTCCACCGCCGGAAAGGTGCGCAACCCGGACTACGAGCGGTGGGCCACGTACGCCCCCGGGGCCTTCACCACGTTCGAGGGCTACCAGATTGTCGGTGGTGCAAAGCAGCAGCTCCGCATGACGGCCAAGCTGGTCTCGAAGCACGAGGACCGCCTGCTTGTCGAGCGCACTTATGTGCCGGCAGGCGGCGCGCAGGCCGAGCCTTCACGGGTGCAGCAATTCATGGTGGAGGCCATGATCGCTCCGGAGGAACATCCCCTCACCTGCCCGACGGCAAAGATCTCGGAATCACCGGCGGAGACGATCACGATCGCCGGCAGGGAGTTCAAGTGCAGGGTGCGAAGTGTCCAGGCGGCGGGCGAATTCCCGGAATACGGCCGAGGAATCTCGGCCAAGGTGTGGCAGAATGACGGCCTCCCGGGCGGGATGGCGAGGATCTGGCTCAGGTCCAACAAGGGTAACCAGCCGTTCGAGTTCAGAGGTGAGGTCGTTGAGTCTGGCACAGAGTGATAATGCATCGAGTGACGAGGCGGTGAGGGGACCTTCATTTGAGACACGGTGTGGCAGCCCACCTCTCGCTGGGTACATGTCTGATGTGCATGGACAGCGGATGGGCAGCGGATACGTCGCCACAGGAACCCGGGAGGGCTGCCAACGGAGCTCGTGTTTCATTGCTCGGGGGCCGTAACGCAGGATGCACGCCACATACGGGTCGGGCACGGCGGTGGGCCGGACGATTCCATATGGGAAGCAGGCCCCGTGTCTCCTGATCGGGGCGAAAGCCGTTATACTGTCCGACGCAAGCGGCGAACGGCGATGCAAACCGTAACAAAAGGAGATACCAGTCATGTCAAGTCATTCGCGAGCCGTGCAAACGTCGATGATCATGATGATCGCGATGGTCTGTCTCTGCCTGTGTGGCGGTTGCGGCCAGACCCTGCTGACCGCCGACGACGCCGTGGTGCGGCCGGACGGGAACGTCAACCTGCGGGCCTATCTCGAGCGAAAGACCAGCAAGTTTTCCCGGGACAGCATCGAGAATCATGTCGTTCGGTTCAAGGTTAACGGGAGGCTGGTCGGCGAGGGCAAGACTGACGACGACGGGCTGGCGACGTTTCTGTATGCGATCGGGGAGCAGACGGCGAGCAGCTTCGCAGCCGAAACTGAACTCGATGGGCAGACACTTCGCGACGAACGTCCGATCTTCCGGCTCAAACCCGGCCGGATTGGCATCATCGTGGACATCGACGGGACCGTGTCGAAAACGGATTCGTGGGACGTGGCGGTCAGCAAGAAGAGCAGGAAGTCCCGGCCGATCGATCAGTCTCCGCGCGTCGTTCAGAAGCTGGCTGCCACATATAACGTCGTGTTCCTGACGGCCCGGCCGCGATTCCTTTTGGACAAGACCCGGCGGTGGATCAGGGAGCACGGCTATCCGGATGCGCCGCTCTACATCGCGCCAGGACTGCGCAAAGCGATGGAGCCGGGTCAATTCAAGCGCGAAGCGATCGCCATGGCTCGACGGCACTTTCCCGATCTGCTCATCGGTATCGGTGATCTGGAGACCGACGCCTATGCCTACGGGGCAAACGGCATGCTGACCCTGATCGTGGGCCAGGAGCCAGACGAGGATTTCGGCAACCACGCGCTGCTGCTGCAGAACTGGGAGATGCTCGACCACTTCTTCGAAGCCAATTCCGAGTTGCTGCATGACGCTCAGCGCCTGCGACGAACCATCGAGGAAGGAGGCATTGTGGGGGTCCCGCTGTCGCCGTGGCGGGATGAACGGGAGGATTGAGGGCCGATATCAACACCTCTGGCATCGCCATGATGCCGTGGCGCCGCGTGCAGGGTCGGACTCGTGATGGAATTGCCAGGAAGGAGAAGCCACAGATGATCAAAGAAGAAAGAAATGAACCGATGTGGAGAACCTGACCTTCACCGTGACCGCTGCCGAGGCTCTCGACGTCGATGTGCCCGCTGGCAGGATGCACATCCTCCAGTCGTTCAAGAGTCTCCACGCGAGTCTTCGCCATGTCACCTGGAAAACCCAGCAGACCGAAGGCGGCGACCCGACACAGCATGTCGATTTCATGGGCGGCTTCTCAAAGGCGTTCAACAGCATGACGCAGCAGTTGCAGGAGGCCTTTGCCAGGATCGAGCGGCTGAATCAGAAGTCCTCCAACAGGGTTCACTGCCATGATCGATGCTGACGACTTTGAAGTGACCGAAACATTGAAGAATGGTGTCACCGTCAAGATCCGCGCGATCCGACCCGGCGACAAAGCCGGGATCGTCGAGGCGTTCCGCAAGCTTGATCCTGAATCGGTTTACACCCGGTTCTTCCGGGCCAAGGCGTCACTGTCGGACCAGGATCTGAAAGCGGCCACCGAGGTTGATTTTGAAAACGTGGTTGCGCTGGTGGTGACGATCGAGTCCAGGGGGAAAGAGACCATTATCGGCGGCGGACGCTATGTGGCCTTCGACCGCCCGGCTGCGCGCAGCGCGGAGATCGCCTTCGTGGTCGAGGAGGATTACCACGGCCTGGGCATCGCCGGACGCATCCTGAAACACCTCGCCCGTATCGCACGGGAGAAAGGCGTGGGCCAGTTCGAGGCCGAGGTGCTTCCGCAGAACAAGGCGATGCTGGCCGTCTTCCTGCGTAGCGGACTGCCCATGAAACAGACCCAGACGGAGGGCGTCGTTCATGTGACGCTGTCGTTGACCGACGGCGCGTGACCGCAGCAGGACCGGAAGCGGCATGAGAAAGCCTCGAGCCATCGAGTTTCTGGAGCAGCGGGGGGGCGGCGGTATCGCGAGTGCATCTGAGGAGTCTCATGATTACCGGCGATTCGTTTCTTGCATGTCTCATGTGCGCGGCCACGGGGTCCGCCGCGGATCCATCGCCCCAGACCCAGCCGGAGACTGCGAACGCGCAGTTGCCCGAGGTTGTCGAACGGGTGATGACTCCATGGACGGGTGACTTCGACGGCATGGTCAGACGCCGGCTCCTCCGCGTTCTCCTTGCTTACGGACGTTCGTCGCCGGCACGTGGACTTCGCCGACCCGGTGTTGACCGGTGTCAGTGAGGTTGTGGTGACCGGACCGGGCGGCCCTGAACTCGGAGATCCTGAACTCCGTTGTCATTCGCCCACTCGAAATTGCCCCCGGCGGAGCATTTCGAGCTTGACGTTCACGTCTTCCAGCATGAGCTGGAGATCGCCCTCCTTGAATGTCGCAGACAGGCCGAGCTTGACCGCCTCCTTGTCCAGTTTCATCATGGTCCGGGTGCCGTCGGCGGCGCGGTTCAGGAAGTGGGCACAGGCCTCAGATCGGCTGTGCCAACGGGCCTGCGAATCCGGCGTCCAGATGTGCGTGTCCCACTGGGTGTTGGGGTCCCAGCCCCAGGTGACGTACTGCGACAGCGTTTTGTAGGAAGCGCTGGTCGGGTTCCACGTGGAGGCCTGCTTCAGGTTGGATTCGATTGCGCGCTTGGTGACATCCCGCATGCGGATATTCCGGCTGACGTCGTCCTCGTACTTGGCCTGAGCGGCGGCGGCCTTGGTCTGGGCGGTGGAGGCTTTCTGCCGCTCCATGGCGATGGCTCGGTTGGCTGCGTCGCGACCGTAGGCGCTCTCTTCCCTCCAGTTGGGCAGGCCCAGAAGGTCGCCCAGCGCCGCCGGACCATCTTTGATTGTCGGCACGCCCAGCTTGCTGATCTGCTCGTACGTCAGCGTCAGAATACTCTCCGCCTGATTTGCGAAAATGAGCTTGTCGGACGGCAGATCTGCGGGCGGAGTGCGGCCCATGACGACTTTATCGTTTGCGTCCAGCCAGGCGGCCAGCGGGTCGATCGGGTCTACCATTGCTCGGATGATGTCGCCCTTCCGGCCGCGTCTGAGGGCTACCTCCACAAGGTCGTCGGCGATCTGCGACCGGACCACCGCCTCATCCTGCTTGGCGTACTTGAAGGGCAGACCCTCCAGTCTCTGAACCAAGCCCGCCACCGTGGCCCCCGGCAGCACGTGCATGGTGTCGCACATGAATGGGACGATGACCGCTTCGCCCGTACAGTTGCGGATGATTGCGTGATACGTGAGAGCCTCGCTGAAATCCCGCATGGCCCGAGCCACCATGCCGGCCTCGTCCAGTGCTCCGCCCGCACTGTCCACCGTGAAGACGACGTGTCTGATGTTGCGCGCCTTGGAGTAAACCAGGGATGATCGCACCACGCGAGCGAAGACCTGCTCCTTGAACCGCCCGTTGATCGGCACCTCCAGGTAGAGTGTGGGCTCCTTGGCCGAGGCCTGCGTTCCGGCAGCGCCCGGTTCGTTCTCCGAATCGTCAAAGAATCCGTCGGGGAGGGCCTTCTTCTCAACTGATTTCACGTCCGATCGCTTGAACGATAGCTTGGCCCGGATTCCAGAGATTAACGTGTCGAACAGAATCAAGTCGTTCTTCTCGGACACGGTCTGGCCCTCGAACCGCCGGCCGTCGTTGAGCGTGACCACATCGGCCCGGATAACACGGGACGACAGGAGGACGATTGCCAGGCCGAGCACAAGTCCTGAGAGAAGACGGAAGACCAGATGGCTTCGTGTGGAGTGGTTTCGCTGCATTGTTCAAGCCCTCATGAATCAGATTGACCAGCATTCTTGGTTTGGACCCGGACGGGCGGCGCCGCTCGCCGCGTCGACTCCAATTCTACCTCGATCGGGGCTGGTGTGCCTACCGGGCCGGTTGACCTTGACGCCGTCTGGGCGCGTGTCGCGGCTGCCAGGAAGACGAGCGGGCCCACAGGCCACCCCCTGCTGCGGCCTGGCTTGGCCCACTAGTTCGCTTCCGCCCC
>CAZTQK010000158.1:0-12996 GCA_964615635.1 uncultured Planctomycetales bacterium | reverse complement strand
GCCCAGTTCGATCTGTTCGAGCGAGAATTCGACTTCCTGTACATCCTTGGTGATGGGAACGGCATCCAGTGTCGTGGTTCGGAAGCCGTCGTAGGTAAGAACAGCCATCTCACCGTCAGCGAGGTAGATCACCTGAGCGGTGTGCTCGATGATCGCGGCCGCGTCCGAAGCAAGGATGAATTCGCCATTGCCGATGCCGATGATCAACGGGCTGCCTTTGCGGGCCGCCACGATTCGATTCGGCTCATCGGCGCAGATGACGGCAATTCCATACGTGCCTTGCACGTCGTGAAGGGCGTCGCGGACGGCCTGTTCCAGGTTGCCGTCATAAAAATGGCCGATCAACTGCGCCAGGACCTCCGTATCGGTATCACTGACACAGCGTATGCCCTGCTGATCGAGAAAGGTCCTCAAGGATCGGTAGTTCTCAATGATTCCGTTGTGGACCAGGGCAATCTTGCCGTTGGAAGAGGTGTGCGGATGAGCGTTTCGCTCGCTGGGGGCCCCATGTGTTGCCCAGCGGGTGTGGGCGATGCCGAGCGTAGCCGGGCTCTGAACGGCACTCAGCTTGGCCTCGAGGGCGCTGATGCGACCGGCGGCTCGGGTGATGGTCAGAGTGCCCTTGTCGATCGTGGCAATGCCGGCCGAGTCATAGCCGCGGTACTCAAGGCGTTTGAGCCCCTCGACCAGAAGAGGCTGGGCCTGTTTGTGCCCGATGTAGCCGACGATTCCGCACATCTTGTGATCCTCGTGCCAGCCTGTGTGTGAGGCCAGGCTGGGGTGAACAACGGGATTATCGACCACCCTGTCAGCATAATCCATTACTGCCTTTGGCAGCAGGGCTCATTTCGTGCCGAGTTGGTCGGCGGCAAGCATTGTTGCTGCTTGATGTTACGGGAGCCGTACCTTAGACTGCCCTCGATGCCTAAGATGCTGTCAGGTGGCGAGGTCCGGTCTGGCCTGACGCACGCGAACGTCGCAGGACTGGCAGTGGCCGGAAAGTCGAGAGGCGATGCTGGGCGCACATCCGTACACCCCGATCTTGATCCTCCTGGCGGTCGTCGTCGTTATCGTGCTCGCGATCATGGCGCTGAGCCACATGATCGGGACTTCTCGACATGGCCATCGGAAGGATGCCCCCTATGAGGCCGGAATGCCGGTGCTGATCGATGCTCGCCGTCGTTTTCACGCCCGTTTCTACGTCGTGGCGCTCCTCTTCTTGCTCTTCGATGTTGAGGTGGTTCTGATGTGGCCGTGGGCTGTGGTCTTCCACCAAGCGGCAATGGGAGGGGGAGCAATAGAGCCTGCATCCGACAGGGTTGCCGGAGCGGGCTTCCTACTCGCAGCGATGATGGTTTTTGTGGCGTTGCTGTTGGTCGGCCTCATCTATGAATGGGGACGAGGTGCTCTTCGATGGAGGTAAGCAAGGGACCCGTATGAGTGCTGCCAACACAACCAGACGATCGGTTGAGGCCGTTGTGTCCGGTGACTGGGTCACGACGCGCCTGGAGGCGGTGTCGAGCCTGATACGCCGATATGGAGTCAACTGGTGTCGGAAATACTCGCTGTGGCCCTTGCCGTTCGCGACGGCGTGTTGCGGGATCGAACTGATGGCGACGGGGGCAAGTCGATACGATATGGCACGGTTTGGAGCGGAGGTCATGCGATTCAGCCCCCGCCAGTCGGATCTGCTGATATGCGCCGGCCGCGTGGCGATCAAAATGATGCCCGTCTTGCAGCGTATTTACGCGCAAATGTGCGAACCCAAATGGGTGATCAGCATGGGGGCATGTGCCAGTACGGGAGGCGTGTTTGACACGTACGCCGTTGTGCAGGGGGTGGACCAGTTCATTCCCGTCGATGTATATGTTCCCGGATGTCCTCCGCGGCCTGAGACCCTTCTAGAGGGGATCATGGCGATCCAGAGAATGGTCGAGCGCGAGGGGGTTCGCAGCAGCGAAGACCGCCAGGGTGGCTATCGGCTGATGGCTCCCGCTCTCGCCGAGAGCCGGCTGGCCGGCGAAGACTCACAACAGGCAGGAGCTTGAGCGATGGCCGTTCGGTCAGTGCTTTCCGCCCTCCAGGAGCAATTCCCGAACGTTGACTTCGGCCCCGGCCCGCTTTTGCGCAGGGGGGAAGGTGAGTCTGATCAGATATGCGTCCGCGTTCCCGCCGACCGGCTGGTCGAGATCATGTCCTTTCTCCGCGACAACGAGGCCACACGGTTCGAACAGCTTTCTGACCTCACCTGCGTCGACTACCTGCGGTTCCCTGGGGCCGAAAATCGGTTTGCGGTGGTCTACTCCCTGCTTTCGATATCGCTTGAGCATCGCTTGTGGGTCAAGTGCTTTGTCAACGATCCCTCTCCGACGATACCCAGCGTCACAGGCATCTGGGTGGGGGCCGATTGGCTCGAGCGAGAGGTCTACGACTTGTTCGGCATTCGCTTCGTCGGACACGGCGACCTGCGACGTCTGGTGACCTGGGAGGGATTTGAGGCCCACCCCCTTCGCAAAGACTATCCGCTTCGTGGGCAGGGCGAGCGACAGAACTACGAGGTCTTCCCGCGAGACGTGAGCTGACTTAGACTGCCCGTTATCGAAACAGCGGCGGCAGACCGGGCTTATTGCGGTGGATTGACATGGCGGCGGCTCCCATAGCGGCTCGGCCCATTCGGCTCACTTATGTGATTACCGATCTGGAGCTTGGCGGCGTTCCGCTTCATTTGCATCGCCTCGCGACACGACTGCCTCGCGATCAGTTTGACATTCACGTTGTGTCGCTGGCAGGCAAGGGTCCCGTGGGTGAGATGCTCGTGTCCGCGGGCATTCCGGTGGCATCTTGCGGAGCCTCCTCATGTTGGGACTTGAGGGCTCTCGGTCGCTTGTGGCGGATTCTCAAGTCGACACGGCCGGAAGTCCTGCACTCACTCCTTTTTCACGCGAACACAGCCTGTCGCTTGGTGGGACCGCTGGCACGCATCTCGACAGAGCGCATTGTATGTGAGATCCAGACGGTGGAGGTCGAGCGCCCATGGCATCTTGTACTGGACAATCTCACCTGTCGACTGTGCCGTTGTGAAGTGGGCAACTCGCCATCGGTCGTGGAGCATCTGCGACGCAAAGCCCATCTGCCGCGCTCGCGGCTGGTCTGTCAGTGGGGTGCCGTCGATATGGCGGTCATCGAGGCAGCCGAGCCTGCTGACAGGGCGGCGTTTGGGTTGTCGGTCGACGAACCCGTGGTCATCTGGACGGGTCGGTTGGACCCGGTGAAGGGCTTTGAAGAAATGCTGTCGGCCTTCGCTCATCTGACGCAGACACGTCGGGCGACGTTACTGCTGGCGGGCGAGGGTCCGTATCGCCCGACGGTCGAACGATTGGTCGCCGAGCACGGATTGGACAAATGCGTGAAGCTGTTGGGCCGACGGACGGACGTACCCTCGCTACTGAAGATGGCCGACGCGTTCCTTTTCTGCTCGCGGACCGAGGGCCTGCCTAATTCCCTCCTGGAAGCCATGGCAGCGGGCCTGCCGATTGTCGCGACAGATGTGCCGGGATGCCGCGACGTCATCATCAGCGGCGAAACCGGTCTTCTGGCCCATGCCGGCTCGGCAGGCGACATCGCACGGAAACTGGGGCAAGTTTTCTCCGATGCAGACTTGTCCAGAAGCCTGGGGACGAACGCTCAGTCGTGGGCATGCAGGAATCTGGATGTACGCAGGTGGTCTGAGCGGTGGTCGACGTTGTACCGCCATATTGCTAAGGGCGATTGAATTACATAATTACTGGAATTCGCCCTCGTGTCATTACGGGTTGTTTGCCTTGGTCGCTTGCCGACACGCTTGGCGGAGGTATATTCTAGATGTCGGCATCTTCAATGGTGTCGTTCATGTCCGTGACCGTTCGTAGGCGATGTGAGAGAAGAGACAGGACCCTTTTCTGAAGGGGGGTTGCCATGGCCCAGATCCCGGATGTCAGGACCGTGTCCGACAAGCCGATCACAATTGTGGTCGTTGACGATCATGGCATCGTTCGCGATGGTGTCGGCGGCATGCTTTCACGTGAGAAGGACATTCGCGTGGTGGGCATGGCGGAAAACGCAGACGACGCGATCAGCAAGGTCGTTGAGACCAAGCCGGATGTCGTGCTGATGGACATCGATATGCCGGGTGTGAGCTGCTTCGATGCCGTGCAGATTATTCATTCCCGCGTGCCGAATACCAAGGTCATCCTGGTGACCGCGCACGAACATGACGAGTACATCGAACAGGCGATTCGCGTGAAGGCCAACGGCTACTTCATCAAGAGCGAGAAGATGGCGGCCCTGGCAGACGCGATCCGGGACGTCGCCAAGGGGAAAACACACTTCTCGCCCGAGGTGATGGACCGACTGGTGGTCAAGGGCGGCAGGATCGAACTTGAGAATCCGCCGAGGACCCGCCGCAGCATGTTGAGCCCGCGAGAACGTGAGTTGTTGCGGATCCTCGCGAAAGGCCTGAGCCTCAAGGAGGCGGCTTCGATTCTGGGTATCAGCTACAAGACGGCCGACAAGCAGAAGGCCTCCCTGATGGCCAAGCTGGATATCCACAACCGCGTCGAGCTTTCGCGGTTCGCCATCCGCGAGGGCATGATCGAACCGTAGCATTCACCGGTTCTCGTTCCCGTCCATCATGTCGTCGTCGGAGTCGGATTGCGCGCCATCAAGAACATCGCGCACCATCCGGGCGATAGCAGGCATCGAAAAAGGCTTGTAGAGAACCTCGCAATTGAGATCGGAAATGTCCGATTCGTCCAGATCCGACCCGGTGGTGAGAATGCTCTTCATGGTGGGTGCCATTTTCTGAAGAACGGAAAGGCACTTGGCGCCGGTCATCTGTGGCAGACCTTGGGCCACGATTGCCAGGTCGAAGGAGGAGGCAGCCTGTCGGCACAGCTCGATGGCCTTCTCCGGGTCGTGGGCCAAGGTCACCTGATAGCCGCTGCTCTCGAGAATGGTACGAATAAGGCTGGCCACCATCTCCTCCTGCTCGACGACGAGAATACGTTCCAGCCCTTGTGCCGGAGGGGTCCGGTTGCCGGACTCACCCGCCACGGGCAACGCAATCGCCGGAAAGAAAACGTCGAAAGCCGTCCCTTGGTTCGGTGCGGTGGTCACGTTAATGAGACCGTTGTGAGCCATCACGATCGTATGGACGATGCTCAGGCCGAGACCCGTGCCCTGGTCGAGCGGCTTGGTCGTGAAGAAGGGATCAAACGCCTGCCGAAGTGTCTCTTCGTCCATACCGCAGCCGGTGTCCCGGACGCTGATCCGCACGTAGGTGTCGTTGGCGGAGGCTTTGCGCGGAGGGGTCGGCAGGGAGCCGACGCCGACGCGGCCGGTTTGAATGGTCAGCAGGCCGCCGGTCGGCATGGCATCGCGAGCATTGACGCAAAGGTTGACCAGCACCTGCTGCAACTGAGCAGGGTCAACGGCGATCCCACAGTTGCCGCCTGAAAGATCGAGCTGAAAGTCGATGGTCGAGGGGATCATTCTGCGGAGCAGACGATAGACCTCTTGAACGAGCCTGTTCGCATCAACAAAACGGATGTGCGGTTTCGCCGGCCGGGTGAAGCTCTGGAGGGAGCGGGTCATTTCCGCGGCGTGGGCGGCGGCAGTCTCAATATCCTTGACAACCGCCGCGAGCTCCGGATCGAGATGGAGCGACTTGCTGAGATACTGGGCGTTACCGCTGATGATGGTCAATAGGTTGTTGAAATCATGGGCGATGCCGCCGGCCAGAACGCCGAGGCTCTCGAGCTTCTGTGAATGGAAGAGCCGAGCCTGCATCCTCTCGCGTTCCTCCTCTGCTTGCCGTTGGGCGGTGATGTCCATGACGACACTGTCATGGCGAAGCAGGGTCCCGGTGCCGTTTGGAATCGGTACCACACGTTGATAGACCCACACCGGCCGATGGTGCTGCGCGTGCAGGACCCGGTATTCCAGATCGAACGGCTTGAGGGCGGCCAGCCCGGCGGCGAACGCCTCGCGAACACGCTCACTGTCTTCGGGGTGTATGACCTCCTGGAGCAGAAGCGGACGCTCCATAACCGCGACGCGATCGTGGCCGCAGAGATCCTGGATGGGGCCGATGATCAAAAGAACGCGGTTGGTCAGCGCTTCCATGGAAAGGAATACGATCGACAACGAGTCGATCACCTGAAGGAACCGGGCCTCGCTTTCGCGGAGAGCGACCTCAGCGGAGTGTCGCTCGCGGCGTGTCTCGGCTTCCCGCATTTCTCTCTCGATCGCAGGAACAAGGCGGGCGAGGTTGCTCTTCATCACGTAGTCGTGGCAGCCGGTCTTCATGGCGTTGACCGCATGTTCCTCGCCGATCGCCCCGGAGACGATGATGAAGGGAATATCGAGCTGCCTCTCCTTGACCAGCGCAAGAGCCATGTCCGAGCTGAACTGAGGCATGGCGTGGTCACAAAGGATCACGTCCCATGTCCGGTCGGCCAGCGCGCGTCGCATCGACTCCACGTCGTCCACCATCTGACAGCTGACTTCGTAGCCGCTCCGTCGCAGATGAATCAGCAGGAGCTCGATGTCGTCAAGCGCATCCTCAACGATCAGCGCTCGAAGGGGCTTGCCCATGGTTGCGGCCTCCCAATAGGGTCCATGTTGCGGTTTGCCGCGTAGCTGTCAACCTCGACACATCGGTCAGACCTCTGTGCCCGTCATCCGGGGCCCGCAGGCGAGGCCGGCCGGCCCCGGTTGGCTTCCGCGGCATCGGGCAAGCCGGTCGAGGGCAGGGTAAAGTAGAACACCGCACCCTCGCCAACGCGACCTTCCGCCCAGATCTGGCCGCCGTGACGATGAATGATACGCTGGACCGTTGCCAGGCCTATGCCTGTTCCCGGAAAATCAGTCGCCGCGTGCAGCCGTTGAAAGGCACCAAACAGCTTGCCGGCATAGGCCATGTCGAAGCCGGCGCCGTTGTCTTTGACGAAGTAAATGAGATGCTTGTTCTCTCGCATGACGCCGCATTCAATGTGCGCGATGGGTCTCTGGCCGGTGAATTTCCAGGCGTTTCCCAGAAGGTTCTCCATCGCGATCTGCAACAGACGGACATCGCCATAAACGAACATGTCGTCAGGGATGACGAATTCAGCCTGTCGATCGGGCTGCTCCGCCCTCAAGTCGCGCGCGATCGACTTGAACATATCCGTCAGGTTGACACGGTCCCGGTGCATCTCGGTTCGCGTCATTCGCGACAATTGCAGCAGATCATCGATCAAACCAGCCATGCGTTCACTGGCGGCACAGACGCGCCTCAAATAGGATCTCGCCTCCTCGGACAGCTCCTCACCATGGTCTTCGTACACGGCCCGGCTGAAACCGTCAATCGCTCGCAGCGGGGCTCGCAGGTCGTGCGAGACCGAATAGCAGAATGCTTCGAGTTCCTTGTTAACGGCCATGAGCTCGGCGGTCCGCTCACGGACGCGTTGCTCCAGATCTTCGTTGAGCTTGCGGATTTCGGCCTCGGTGCGTTTGAGAGCGCATAGATGGCCCAGACTGCTGGCGAACAGGACGAACAACTCGGTGTCCTGCTTAGTAAACGGGCGACGCGACAGCAGGTTGTCCGTGCACACGCTCCCGATGAGCTTGCGACCGTCCGAGATGGCCATCCAGACAATGTCCCCCTTGCCCACCACGCGGCCAAGATGATCGGCCAAGTCGACGTTGGTGCCACACGTCGCCCCCACTCGGGGCTGAGCAGCTAACATCTGTGCCTGGCTCTTGTCCATCAGGACTCGCTGCCCGCGTTCGTCGCGGATACGGCCTTGCTCGTCGATGCCGAAGGCGCCCTCCAGTTGTGTGCCGTCGGGCGTCAGGAACCAGATGCCTATGCGGTCGAAACCCAGTCGAGTGCGGCCGAGTTCGACGGCCTTGCGGCATAGCTCGTCGAATGACGAGGCATCCATCAGTTCGTTGGTGACCGCGTGAAGGACAGTCAGCCGTTCCATGAACTGCCGTTCAGCTTCCTGCCGCTCCCTGAGCGTCGATTCAGCCGTCGCCAGTCGCCGTTGTTCGGCGAGCCGGTCGAGAGCGTTCCGGACCACGGAAGGAAGGAATTCAGGGAGAGCGACATTCTTCGCAAGATAGTCCAACGCTCCCTTCTTCATGATGTCAACGGCGACACGTTCATCTCCATAGCCGGTCATGACCACGAAGGGAACATTGCGCTTCCTGGCTGCCAGGGCATCAAGCAAATCCTGACCTTTCATATCGGGCAGGAACAAATCGAGCAGCAGGAGGTCTGCTTCGTTGGCGTCGAGCCAGGCAATGGCATCGCGGCCGGTGTGCAGGGTCACCAGCGTAAGGTTCTCCCGCTCCAACTTCCGCCGGGCAAGGGTGCACAGAGCTCTGTCATCGTCGACCAGGAGAACTAAAGGTGTTGGCGTTGCTGCATTCATGGTTGAATCACGGCCGCTGGGCAGAGTCGGCAATGCATGATCCTGTGCTTGACGCCCGGGCGGAGGAGGTTGCAGCCAATCAACGTGGCATGCCCGTCATTGTCCTCCGCGATCAGGATCGCCGCTTCCTCACGCACTGCCGAGGTTCCGTCCGGCTGATGCGCAGATCGGCAAAGCTGCAAGCAATCGACCGCCTTGAAGTGGTCGACACTTGACTCGGCTATTGACATTATGCCGACCCGGAAAGGGGCGAGCAACACCCGATCCGCGACGCTGCACCATTCTGTGGGGCGATGTCCGTGGATCGACCGCGCACCTGTGCCTGCCGGTTGCCATACCCGGTTTCCCGATTCGATTACCGCATGCAACCAATTACCCAGGTTGCCACGGCCACGAGGAAGGTCGCGACGGCCGCCAAGCCCACCGCGGTCTTGGCCCGAGGACGCAATCGAGCGAATGGAATGTCGATTAGTATCAGTGGTTTCAGGAGGACCTTGCTGACGACCATCCCAAAGACGTTCAACGGACTGCCGTCATAGGGATCAACGGCGATCTCGGTGGCTTCTTCAGCCACCTCTGCTGCGGAATCGCTTTCAGCCTTCGGAGTCACCTCGGCTCCCGGAGAGGATTTCGGAAGTGAGTCGCTGCCATCAAGCAGCATATCGTCGATGCCGGCGGTGTCGCCCAGTTCCTTCTTCAGAGGCGCGTCATCTGCAGCGTTCTTTTCGGCGGTCTCCGTGCCTGCGGTTTCGGTAGCTTCTGGTTTGGCCTCCGCCGTGGCTTGTGTCGCGGCCGATTCGACGGGCTCGGTGGCTGTTGCCTGCGGAGGCGGTGGAGCTTGTGCGAGGCTGGCCGGGATGCTCGTGCCGTCTGAAGACGTCTGGGCCAGCAGGGATTCGAGTTCGGCCAGGTCCGAGTCAATCCGATCAAGCGCGGCCTCAGTATCTGAATTGGACGGCGGCACCGCGTCAGCGGCGTCCGAAGCCTCAGTCGGCTCGGAGGCTTCGGCGGAGAGACTGGCACAGGTCTCAGTAGCCTCTAGTGGCTGGTTGGCAGATGACTCTGCTCCGTTTGTGGCGGAGTCACCAGCCTCTGTTGGCGGCGGGCTTTCACCGGCTACCTCGCTGGCGACCACGGCCAGCGCAGCGTCGATCTCCTCGGGGGTCATGTCGGCCACGCCGATGCCGCTCGCATCAAGTTCCTGGTTGTCATCCGGCATGTTCGACGCGCGCTCCACAATGACCAGGCGGCACCTTGGGTAAAGGCCGCGCTAGACCTTCATCGGCTATGGCGGCGGGTGGCTTCATTGTCAGAGATAAAAAGCCAGCTCATAATATTGATATGGCCGATCCGAGGTTCCACGTACCCGATCTAAACGGCGCCGAGGTGCAGCTTGCCAAGGCAGAAGCCCGGCACGCCAGTCAGTCGCGCCGTCTGAGGCCGGGCGATGCCGTGATCCTGTTCGACGGCCAGGGAACAGAGGCCGGGGGGGAGATCGCGGCAGTGTCGCGTTCTGGCGTGCATGTGAGGATCTTGAAGACCTGGGCCCGGCCGCGTCTGCGTCCTGCGGTGACGCTGGCGGTCGCGATGCCCAAAGGACCTCGGCAGGACGTGCTGGTGGAGAAATGCACCGAGCTCGGCATCGCGGGATTGTGGCCGATCCAGACCGACCGGAGCGTGTCTGAAGTCTCAGATCACAGGCTTGACAAGTGGCGTCGAACGGCGATCGAGGCCGCCAAGCAGTCAGGGCAGGCCTGGCTGCCCGTGCTGAGCCCCCTACGGCGGCTTAGTGAAGCCCTGGCCGAGTCGACGGGTTTCGACCGGCTTTTCATTGCCGTCCCGAATACTCAGAGCCCGTCCAGATGGGATCCGGACGTCAGCGAGGTCGTATCGGTGCTGGGTATCATCGGACCTGAGGGCGGCTGGACCGAATCGGAATTGGCCGTCTGCGCGGACAGGGGATGCCGTGCCATATCCCTGGGGCCCAATACCCTGCGGATCGAAACCGCGGCGATTGCCTTCGCGGCGCTTCTCCACGCCTCGTTTGGCAGGGCCTGAGATGCGGGCAGCTTTGGCTCAAGCGAATCCCCTATGCGGCACTGAAGACCCGGGTTGGCCGTGAGCTTGGGGTTAGCCGGATCATTTTGCCGAAGTTTGTGATTGCCCCATGCTTGGCCTGTCTCCTCAGAACGGCCTATCATTGGTCGGCGGCGATCACTAAGGTTGTGCCAATTCCGGACAAGGCTGTGATTCACCCTTTGGGCCGCAAGGGATTGGCCGGCAGAAGGGGTCGGGGCAGATGACCAGGAAATCAACCACATTGAAGGGGCTTCGCGAGAGCGGCTGGCAACCTAAGACCGTCAAGCGGGAGATCTACGACAACTTCCTGCAGATGCTGCGAAGCGGCGAGGAGCTGTTCCCGGGCATCGTCGGGTATGAGGACACGGTCATCCCGGAACTCAACATTGGCTTGCTTGCCCAGCATGACATGCTGTTTCTCGGTGAGAAAGGCCAGGCCAAGAGCCGGCTGATGCGCCTGTTGGTGCGATTCCTCGACCCCGAAATCCCGTATCTGGATATTCCGGATTGTTCGGTTCACGAAGACCCGTTCAAGCCGATCACGACGGCCGGCAAACGGTTCCTGGCCGAGCACACCGAAGATGAGATCCCGATTGCCTGGTGGCCGAGGGCCCAGCGGTATGCCGAGCGACTCAGCCCGGGCACCAAGTTCGCCGACATCATCGGCGAGATCGACCCCGCCAAACTCGCCGCCGGAACCAGCCTCTCCGCCGAGGAGGCTCTGCACTTCGGCCTCATTCCCCGTATGCACCGCGGGATCTTCGCCATGAACGAGCTGCCGGAACTCGACGAGCTGGTGCAGGTCGGACTGTTCAACATCCTCGAAGAGCGCGATGTGCAGATCCGCGGCTTCCCGGTTCAGTTCGATATTGACGTGCTGATTCTGTTCTCGGCCAACCCGGCAACGTACAATCGCAGCGGGAAGGTGATTCCACAACTCAAGGACCGGATCGGCACGGTCATTCACACGCACTATCCGCGCCGCCGCGAGGTCGGCATCCAGATCATGGAGCAGGAGGCCGGCGCCTGTCTGGACGGTGAGTTTCCGGTTCAGGTGCCGGTGTTCATGAAGGAAATCGTCGAGCAGATGAGCGTTTGTGCCCGGCGATCGAAGTATGTCGACCAGCAGTCGGGGGTCAGCGCCCGCTTGAGCATCGCCAACTACCGAACGATGATCGCCAGTGCGCGACAGCGCGCTGTCCGGCTTGCTGAAAGCCCTGCTGTCCCACGCATTTCCGACCTGGCCCACCTGCAAGCCTCGTCACTGGGCAAGCTCGAACTGGACATGATGGGCTCGCACCAGATGTCCGAACGACAGGTGCTGGACGCGATTCTGGCCGAGGCCATTCGCACCGTGTTCGATGAGTATGTCGACCGGCACGGGCTGGACGAGATTACCGACGTTTTCGGCAAGGGTGTCAAGATCGAGGTGGGCGACATGCTCCCCTCGTCGCGATATGCCGAGCGGGTGCAGCGAATCCCGAGGATCTGGGAAAAGGCGTTCGAGGTGAATGCGGCCGAGAACGATGCCGTGCGGGCTTCGTGCGTCGAATTCGTGCTCGCCGGTCTGTATGCCAAGGACCAGATCTCCCGCAGCCAGCATCATGGCAGGATCACCTATGAGCTCTGAACGCACCCCCAGCCCCGATGATCGGCAACCGCTCGGTGGGGTGATTCACACCTACCAGAAGTTCGACCCGAAGAGCTTCCCGAGCCCGACCGCACCGCCGCCGGATGTCGTGTCCCCCGCGTTTCAGCACATGCTGGCATACGGCAGCATGCGAGAACTGACAGAGGAAGAACTGGCCCGCGCCGTTCGAATCGACCCCGGCCAGATTGCCTCCCTGGGACCGAGCCTCGAATCGCTCATCGCCATGCTGCTGGAGCGAAAACGCAAGATCCTCTCCACCTACGAGACTGATACGGTCCAACAGGAAGTCCGCCAACGCTGGCAGAAGGAGTACCGCCGCGTTCGCATGCCCAAGCCGCTGACCGGCACGTACTACGCCGCCGTTCGCGGCGAGCAGCTCTATGACCTTGAGCGGCTCTGGTACCGGATCGAGCGGAAGCTTCCCGACATCGCCGCCCGGCTGCTGGCGTTGATGGATCTGCTCGGACAGAAGTACCAGGTGGACGAGTTGGCCGCCAAGTACGAGTTCAGCGGCCGGACGTCGATGGACGTGCCCACGGCCCTCGCCGTGAAGGAGGAACTGGAAGCGATTGATCGCCTGTTGGAGCAGCTCAAGAACGCCGCGGAAACCGGGCAGATCGGCGTTATCGCCATGGCGGCTCTCCCTGCGTTCGCCGAACCCGGTGACATGGAGCGGCTCAGTGCAATGGAGCAGTACATCCAGGAATATCTGCGGGAGCTGGCCGAACGGCAGGGCCTTGAGAAAACCGAGGGCGGCTACCGGCTGACGCCCAAGGCCATGCGGCTGTTTCAGTCACGACTCCTGCAGGA
>CAZTQK010000157.1:0-13023 GCA_964615635.1 uncultured Planctomycetales bacterium | reverse complement strand
AAGGTTCGTGCACGAGGGCTGAACTAACTTAACCACGTGGGCGAAGGCCAGAACGCGGGCTTCGTTGACGGACATGCGAAGTGGTTCAGCCATTCATGGGTTGGTGCAGACGGCGATTGCATCTGGACCAACAGCGAACTGATGACCGACGCCGGCGGAACAATCAGGGTGATCGATCGCGTCCCCGCCTCGGGTGCCGACTACGGCCGGATGCGACCCAATCCTTTGGCTCACACGGATTCATTCCTGGCGCCCTAGCTCGCTCCGATCGCTCTCCGCCGCCGGCTTCCTACTCGCTTTCCTCCGTTGCTGGCGCGGGCACCGGGGCCGTTGCGGCTCTGGCGACCGGCCGGTTGGGCGGCAGCTTCTTGACGACCTTCAGCTCCAGCGACGTCTTTGGGTTCGATTGCTTGAACAGGTTCATGAATCGGACCTCCAGGCGCATCGATCCGAGCTTGAGCTTCTTCGGAAGCGGTACGGTGACCAGGTTGGCCTGCTTGTCGAAGGTGAACGGCAGGTCTTTTCCATCCTGTCGCACGACGATGCTGTCACTCAGGATGAGCGGCCGGTCCCATCCCCAGCTCTTGCGGTCGCGGATGCCGTCGTTCAGCTCAATGACGACCTGTCTGGCACCGCTCTCGGGCAGCAGGCCGTCGGGCGGGTCCACAACCTGCAAGCGTGGAATCCCGGCGTAAGCGTATCGAGCCAGACCGACGAACAGGGCGTGGGCCTCGCGGCGGTTGTACTCCGGGTTTCGCAGCCGGGCCTCTTCGTCGGGGTTCGAGTGAAACGAGCTTTCACACAGCACCGCCGGCACCTTTGCCTGCCGCAGGACCGCAAAGCCGCTCTTGGCGAACATGAGCTTGTCGCTCATGAGTGGACAGCCGAGCTGCTGAGGGAGTCGCAACTCATCCGTGAGCGCCACGGCCAACTGCCGGGCAACGTCCAGGCTGGCCGGGCTGTGATCCGGGTCATCGTGGTACCACACGGAGGTGAAATTCGCATTCGGGTTGGTGCCGCTGGCGTTGTGATGGATGGACACGAACACGTCGCAGTCGTTGCGGTTGGCCATCTCGATCCGAAGACGCTGGTCTTCCCGTTCATCTTCGGCGAGATAGACGTCTTTGCGGCGGGTCATGTAGACCTTCGCCCCACTGGCCTCCAGGAACTCGCGCAGGCAGTGGGCTACTTTCAGGTTCACCTCCGCCTCGCGCAGGCCCGTCGGTCCTCGCTTGTATCCCTTTCGGTTGGCCCGCCCGCCGTGCCCGGGGTCCAGGCAGATCTTCATTCCCTTGAGGTAGTTCGCGTAGGTCGGCGCCGCGAAAGGCCCCGTGGTCGGCAGTGGCGCCGGCGGGGGGGGTGGAGGTTCCTCCTCATCGCCGCACCCGCCCAGCACGACAACGGCACAGAGAATGCCTCCGAAAGCTCGACGCATCCATGTGTTCACGGACCGATACCCCGTTTCGGCTTGACTCCGCCTTCCGCCTTCATCCTTCATCCTTCTCCGTCACCACCTTGAACGGGCAATTCGTCGGCACGTACTCGACCTTCACACCGGGGAACTGCCGCCTCAGGTATCCCGCGAGGTTGATCAAGCCCGGTTCCTCGCTGACCGTATGATCGACCACGATCAGGGGCATCTCCATATCCAGGGCCCAGCGGGCGTCGCGCCACCAGATGATTTCGGTGATGATTCCGACGTCCGCCCCCATGCGATGAAACTCGCGGGGATTGGTGATCGCTCCGGTGCCGATCGCCACCTTCGAGACCATCTTGTTCTGATCACCCACTGTCAAGACGGCCTGCTGGCCCAACCGCCTGACGCGTCGGCCGATTTCGTGCGCCAGATCGACGACCCGCTGCTCCTTGATCGGCACCACCATCGAGAACGTGCCGGTGGTGATCGGCTCGCCGGTCAGGCCGAGAAACGAGGCCCAACTGTCGAGGATGCCCTCCCCCGGAAAGCGGTCCCACACGTCGTGGCAGCGGTACACGACCATCCCGGTCTCCTTCAGGAAGGCTCGCTTCACGCGGTTGCAGGTGTCGTTATCGGAGGTCGTCTCGTCGTCCATGTGCGAGTAGAAGGTCGGCTCGTGGGTGACGAACAGGTTGCACCCGCGGGCATGGGCCTCGCGCAGGTTGGCGATCGTGCTCATCCACGAGACCGCGATCCCCTCGACCGGTGTTGAGGCATCCCCAGCCTTGAAAGTGTCGCAGGTCTCGGCCCAGTCCACGTACGTGCCGACCTCCCGCATGTGCCGATCGATGTCCCGCGCTGTCAACACCATGAGATTCGCCCGTTGAGTCTCCGAATTACCGCCCGGGCCACGAGTATACAGCCGAACGTCGAGTGTGTCCGCTCCAGAAAGCAATGTGGGACTTGAGCCGCAACACCGAGGGTTATCCGCAGATCACATGGAGTGACGCGGCTGGGGCCGAGTGTTTCGCTCAGATTCTCAAGGGTTTGCGCGGTTCAGACGGTCAATCGCGACCGATCGGCTTCAAGAGCCGGGGGTTGTTGTGAGGGCGGTTGGGGGCGTAGACTACGGCCGTGGAATGGCACGGTCTTTTTGATCACGAAATCGACTATCCGCCCGCTCCGGTCGTCGAGCCGGGAACGGGGGACGCGCCTGCGCAGACCGTCGGCGGAGGCTCGGACCAGGCCGATGCGGAGGCCGCTGCCCGGCCCGATCGCGAGGTGATCGCGCGGGCCTTCCCCGGCGGCGGGGGCGTGTACCTGCTGACCGACGAGCAGGACCGCCTGGTTCAGTTGTCCTCGGCGGCGGATTTGAGGCGGGCCTTGCGAGGGCGGCTGCTTGATCCGCCCGTGGAGACTGATGAGCCGGCCACCGCGACCTCGCGACGCAAAACCAGGCTCGGGGAGATCGTCAGGAAGATCCGTTGGCAGCCGGCGCATTCCGTTTTCGAGACTGACCATCTGTATCTGCGTCTGGCCCGGCAGATCATGCCGGATACGTATCTCAAGAACCTCTCATTCGGGCCGGTGTGGTTCGTGCAGGTGAACCCCGATGCCCCCATCCCACGATTTCTTGCAGGCAAGGTGCTGGCGGATAGGGGCGCCAGGCTCGGGCCGTTCCCAACGCAGCCGGATGCCAACCGTTTCATCCAGGTGCTTGAAGACGCGTTCGACCTGTGCCGCTGCCATCCTGTTCTCGAGCAGGTTCCGCACGGGGTTCCGTGCGCCTATTACGAGATGGGCAAATGCCTGGGAGCATGCGCCGGTCTGATTCCGATGGAGCAGTACCGCGGGATGATCCGGGCGGCGCTGGCGTTTGCCTGCGGTGATCGTGAGCCGTTCTTCAAGGAGTGGCAGGATCGGATGCAGCAGTTGGCGAGCGAATGGGCGTATGAGAAGGCGGCGGCCGTCAAGCAGCGGATCGAAAGAGCCCGAGCGGTTGAGCAGGCGGCGTTCCGGATCGTCAGGCCGGTCGAGGATTTCAGCTACCTCGTGGTTCAGCGCGGTCGCGGCCGGACCAGGGTGAAACCATTCCTTGTCGTCAGCGGTTCGATCAGGCCGGGTGATCCGGTTTCGCTCAAGGAACTCGATGAGGCGGTGCCCCGTTGGTGTGCCGCATTTGCACCGGGCAACGACCGGACAGGCCAGGCGGCAGAGGATCTCCAGTGCCTCAGTGAGCAGATCTGGCTGGTCAGCCATTATCTCTTCAAGAGCCAGGCGCCGGGGCTTTTCCTCCACGCATCGGAGTCGGATAATCTGCAATCGGTCTGCCGGCGTATCAGGGAGCGATTCGAACGGCCCGCGAGCTGGGGATAGCAGTTTCAGTGCCAAAGGACCGATTTTGCGCCGGCAGTGATCCCGGCGGGGCGTCACGGGTCGTTCCGGATGCGAAGACAGGAGCCGGATGGCCCAGGACCCGGTCCGGTGCAGACACACGTCAGATGCGGCATAGCCTGGAGGGGGGGCCGTGGAACCGGGCATGCCTTCTCGGGTGTAACCGCTGTGCCGGGAGGCTGGAAATGCCGAAATACTGACAGGCACCCTCTTCCCAAGGGGTTGCTCCAATGCTATGCTGGAAGCGCTTGAGGCAAGTTCCATTTCGCGATCTGCCCGGGCCCTCAGCGGAGTGGACGATGCGTACAGCTCTAAGCCGTCGAGGCTTCACACTGATCGAGATCCTTGTAGCGGCTGCGATCATCGCATTGCTGATCGCCATGCTGTTGCCGTCGCTTGAGCGATCACGCGCGCAGGCCAAGTCCACGGTCTGCCTGGCCAACCTGCGGAGCATCGGGTCAGCCATGAGGCTCTACCAGGAGGATTCGCGTGGTTGGCTGCCGGTCGGGCCTGCGGACAGCCTCCGGTATCTCGACAAGGTCCTCGGGTACGTTCGCGAACCCGGCCCCGGTCGGAGGCCGTACCCTTGGACAAACTGCCACTGGGGAGGAAAGCGAGCCGCCTGGGTCCACACCTTCCGGAACGATCCTCCCAAGCCTGAGACGATGGGGCGGCCACTCACCAGATACCTCTATCGCGGCACGGGGTTGGATCAGCCGACACCGTTGTTCGAGTGCCCCGGCGACGTCGGCAGTCCCTTGCTTGCAAACCCCATTGGCGAACTGCCGTTCCATCACCTTTGCGGAAACAGCTACTATACGAATCCGTGGGATAGTTATCGGCCGCTTGGCACGAAACGTTCATCCCCGTCCTCAGTCGTGTTGGTGGAGGACGGCATCATGTACATGGACCTCTTCCGCGGGCAGCAGAGCATGGGCTGGCATGGCCGGTTCTCGACGCACAACGCGCTATTCCTTGATCTACACGCCGAAACCCGCTTCATGGACACCCGCACCTATCATGGTCCGGGCTGGGTTGTCGAGAACTACTTGGACATCATGGATTGCTACCGGTACTGATCCCGGTGTTGCCTGCCGCAGCACTCGCGAATGAAGGATCGTGAACCTTGAATTGAGAATGAGCCGTTCCTCTGTCGTTGCCCGACAAGGCCGCTGCAGGTGAGATCCCGGAGGCGGACTGCTTGTCGGACTGGCGGCCGTGACGATACGCGCACAAAAAGAGACCGGCGGAGGCTCTGGCTCCGCCGGTCTCGTTTCAAGCCACGGTGTGAACTGATCCTGGTAGCGAACCGTCAATCGTCACACGCGGTTGACGCGAGTATCCCAGGACCGCTCGCGCACGCCTCGAACTTGTTGAAATCACCCTGATCAATGTCATTGTCCGGCTGGCCGCCGGCGCCATCCACATCGAGGCACTTGCAGTACTCTGGTGTGGCTGGCACTGGACCCAGGCCGGAACCGGTATAGCAGAGCTGGAAGATCGCGAAATCAGCCTGGTCGACGTCGCCGTCGCCGTCAGCGTCAGCAAACGGATCATTACAGGGGGTCTCAAACGTGAAGCCGTCGGCATGGGTGGCACTGGCGTCCGCAGCCCCGGTGAGTTCCCAAACGACCGTCAGGATGTCGCTGGCGGCGTTGCCCTGGACAGAAGAGTATTTCCAAGTGGTAGAAGCTTCACCCGGCGATGACACAGTCGTCGACGCCAACGGCGTTGCCGTGGGATCGGAGCCGTCAACCAGCTTAATGGTGACGGTGTTCGTTCCGCCGCCTGCGAACCAACCGGCAAATCGGTACGCTCTGCCGGTCATGACCTTCAGTGTTTGCCAGGCTCGAAGCTCGTTGCCGAAGCCTGTGCTCATCGTGCCGTAGTGGCCGCCCGCGCTGTAGGGACACGGGCAAGCCGCTGGATAGTGGACATTGCCGTCGCGGACGAACTCGGTCGGTGCGTTGGTGCTCCAGCCGGTGGGAACGCCGAGGACGACCGTCGGCGGAGGACCACAGTTCTGGTCCGCCGTTGGCTCCTCGAATTCGGGGTTCACCAGTACCGGCGAGGCGATCATCATGGCTCCCGCCAGGGTCGCGAAGCAACCATTGTTGCCCACGATGACATCGTAGGAGCCGGTGGTCGCACCGGTCAGGTCAAAATCGCACGTGAGAGACGTGTCGCTGGCAACACTGACGTTTGTTCCCGGGATCGATTTGCCGGTCCGGCTGAGGTAAACGACCGGCGAGCCGCCGGAGAATCCGGTTCCCGTTATCGTGACGCCCGTCAACACCTCGCCGGCAGCCGCAACGGGAGGTGTAACCGCATACACGCTGACGCTTCCAGTGCATGGCGTCAGAACCAGGTTGTCGGCGTGAGCCGAGCGGTCGACGTCGCCGGGGCCGGTGTTGGCGACCTCCCAGCGGACGGTGATGATGTCACCGGTCGGCGCGCCGGCCGCGTAGGCAAAACTCCAGTCATAGGGTGTGGCGTCCAAGCCGCCATTGTAGACCGTGGTCTCAGCACCGGCAATAACCGGGTCATCCGGACCGCCATCCAGCAGGGCGATGCGCACAACATTGCCGCCGCCGCCGGCAAACATGCCGGTGAACGTGTAGGTGGTGCCGGAAGTGCAGGTGATCGTCTGTGTCGCGGTGGTGACGCCGCCGCCGCGAGTGCTCTTGGTACTGAGATAGTGGTCGCCATCGGGCGGCGGGCAGGACGGCGGGTATACGACGTCCTCGTCACGGTAGCCGTAAGGCCCGCCGTAGAAGTCGCCCTGGACGAACGTCCAGTCGCTGGGCGCGCCTTGCGGCGTCACCGGGCAGCCGCCGGGGGCCGTCGGCAACTCGAAGCTGCCGTTGTGCAGGGCCGGCCCGGCAAGCACGATGCGGAACGCATTGAGCAGGACCGCCTCGGGAGGGCAGAGGTCCTTCTCGACGACGAGGTCCCAATAACCCAGAGCAGCGCCTGTCAGATCGAAATCACAGGTCATGCTTGTGGCACTTGAGACGACCACGTTCGTGGCGGTAATGGTTGTTGTCTCGTTGCGAAGCTTAACGGTCATCTTGCCCGTCTCGAAATTCGTGCCAGTGATTTGGACATTGACGGTCGTGTCGCGGCCGGCATGGTCCGGCGTCGGATTCGTGCCTGGTGCGACCGGTGCGTCGATCGTGGGAGCGGTGGGGCATGGTGCAACCGTGAGTTCGAGGTCATCCACGTGGATGGTCTTGGCCCGCCAGTGATTTCCCAGAGGAGCACCGTATACCACCACTGTCATCTGCGCCTGGGTGGGTGTACCAGTGATGCCGAATGTGGCCCAGTCGCGAGACTGACCGGCCGGCACTGTGCCACCGTACTCGCCGAGAACGGTCCCGGAGTAACCGGCACCGTCTACTAACTGGATTTTGATCTGGATCGCGATGGTGGGGTCGTCATTGCCGCCCGCCCACGAGCCGGTGAGGCTGTAGGCGAGACCAGGGGTCACGGCGACGGTCTGGAAGATCCGGTGGGCATAGGGCTCACCCCAGGAGATCGATCCGCGCATGCTGTCGTTGTCGCCCTCGGGGTCACGCGGACAGGCGGGTATGTGCGTCTCGGCATTGCGCCGACACTTGTTTCCACCCACGCTGGCCCAAGGTTGCCACACGGCGATGTTCCACTCGCTGGTGGGTGGATTCTGGGAACAGATGATGGCGCTAGGTTCCGAAAAAGTGGGGTCCAGCAACAGGTTCTGCGCGAGAACCGCCGACGGCAGGGCGAGTAGAATCGCCCAAACAGCTAATCTTCCCATGTTCAACCTCCTCCAAGATTTGTGACAGGACGATCAACGCGACACTATGAACCGACGCAGCTTCTCGGGTCCACCCTTGGGCGTACCCGTGTAAAGGCGATTACCGGCACATCCGCGTCAGCACACTTCCCACGAACAACGCAACTGGCTGCCCGGGCGTCGGTTCGACACTCGTATTCGGCAGCGACACGAAGCAGCCGTGACGGCAAACGGTCCGGCGCTGCTTGATGCCACTCCCCCAAACAATCGTCTTCGACGACCCGTATGGGTTTCTCCGCGGTCAAATCAGCCCTGCGGCCGGGAGGCGAAACCCCCCGCATGGCAAAGGCGCGGCTCCCAACGGATTCGAGTGCCCTTGCCTGAAAAAAGGTTGCGCTACGGCTCCGCACGGCCCAGAGTCCCTCGGCTCGGGATCGGCTCCGGCCGCTGATTCTGACTGTACTTAGATTTTAAACAAACAAGAAGGCGAGTGTCAACCCAAAAACAGGGTATCAAGCCCCCTCTGATGTGGTCTGATACGGAGCGCGGCCGCGCGCGCAGGACTTATCAGATGACGCCCACAAGGTTTACATTCGCCGGCGACTCATCTCTGATTTTCCCGCCATGGCTGGTTCTGGCGAAAGCCGGCCAGACGCTTGAGTATGTCCTGGGATACTTCCGTGTTCCCGGACTGGGCGGCGAGTTTGCTGGCCCGGGTGGCGACCTCGACGGCCATCTCGAAGTTCCCTGTTTCAGCCCAGGCCGCTCCGAGCGTGTCCAAGAGCAACGGATTCTCTCTGTCTGTGGAAGACGCCAAAGCCTGCTGGGCGTGAGCGACCGCCTCGGTCCCGTTGCGGGCTTGCGGATCGAATGAGGTGGCCTGCAGCCACGCGATGTTGTTCAGAAGGTCGGGGCTGACAGATCCCTGCTGGATGCTGTGGCGATAGACCTGCACGGCCTCAGCATCGTAACCTTGAGAAACCAGCAACTCCGCCAACTCCTTGCATGCCTGGAGCAGGGTCGACTGCTTGTCGAGCGTCATGCGGTACTGCGATACCGCTCGCTCGATCGCCCCTTTCCGGGCGAGAGCCAGGGCGAGGAAGACACGCATCCTCTGATTGTGTCGGGTCAGGCCGATGGCCGTCTCGAGATGAGCAATCCCCTCTTCGAGTTTGCCCTGACGGGCCAGCAGTCGGCCCAAGTTGGCGTGGGCAGAGGCGTGGTCGGGTTTGAGTCTCAGGCATTGCTGATACAGATCCAGAGCCTCATCCGTGCGATCCTGCTCTTGATAGAGCAACCCCAGGTTGTTGAGGGCATTTGGCTCGTTGGGTTTGAGACGAAAGGCTTCGTGGCAATAGAAGTCAGCTTCCGCAAAATCCCCGCGATCGAGGAGTACTCTGCTGAGGTTGCCGTGTGCCAGCCAGGCGGAGGGGTTCCTGGCGATGGTGGTGCGCCAGAGCGTCTCCAGGTCCTTGTACATGAATCCTTGTTGCCAGGTGAGTGCCCCGAGAATCGCCAGTGTCGCTGTGACAACGGTGGACTTGCCCACCCAAACCAGGTTCCGGCGCGAAGCGATGCTTGTCTCAGTGCTGCAGGCGGGTTTCAAATCGCCGAGTAGTCTCCAGAGCGCCGCAGCCAGCAGAGCGATTGGGCCAATGCTGGCCAGATATTGAAAATGGTCGGCCACGAACGAGAACCGCATCGGGTACACATCGATGAAGCCCAGAGCGGGAACCAGGGTCACTGCGAAGAAGGCCATCGCAGCGAATGGTCCCTTGCCGATCCGTCGTCGCAGCAGCCACAGCACGGTGAAGGTGCCCAGGACCGCAGTGGAATAGAGATATTGCCACCAGACCGCCGAGTCGATGTGCCACCGTGGATAGATGAACGTCAGGTCGGTCGGATACAAGAGTTTCCACAAGTAGAAGCACAGCGCGCGACCCGCGAGCAGGCACCGATCAAGAAGCGAGAACGCCCATTCCTTGCCCTCGGCGCCTACGTGATGCTTCTCGAGCCATGCAGTGGTCAGCCCGAGGGCGGCGCCGATCAGAAACATGGGCAGCAGCGGCCGGACATCGTGCTGGTGGAGTCGCTCCCGTCGCCACCACAACAGGATCAGAATGGCGACGGGCAGTGAACAGGTAACGGTCTTGCTCAACAGGGCGCAGACAAACAACAGCATGGCGAGAACGTAGGTCTTCCATTGTCGTACTCCGGCGGTATTCGCGGCATCCAAGCCGAAGAACCGCACGCAGGCCAGTGTCGCGAGCAGGTAGAAGACGCCGGAGAGTACGTTCTTACGCTCCGTGATCCAGGCAACGGATTCGACGTGAACGGGATGGATTGCGAAGAGCGCGGCCGCAAACCAGGCGCCTGGCACACGCAGACGGCCAAGGATGGTCCAGAGCAACATCGCCGAGGTTGCATGGAGCAACACGTTGACGACGTGGTAACCGACGGGGTTCACCCCCCACAAGTGATACTCGATCCAGAATGTGGTGTGGACGAGGGGGTAATACTGAGGCGTGGCATGGATGTCGAACCAGATCTGCCTCAGGCCGTCGGCGGTGCGAAGCGTCTGGTTCTCAAGCACGTAGTCATCGTCATCCCAGACGAATCCGCCTCGAATGGCGGGAATATAGGCCAGAAACGTCGCCAGGAGAATGGCCGCCTGGCCCAACCGTCTTTCCGCGACGAGCCTCATGCCGGAAAAATATACGACTGGCGGACACCTTGGGCAACAATCTCATCCGTGTGTTTCCGTGGTCGGTTTGTTCCACAGAGTGAGCCGGAGCTGATTCTTGGTGTGTGCCTTTGCAGCACAGGACAGGGCCCTGCAGCCTGGGCCGGTCTGAGACCGCGACGCATCGCAAACCCGCGGAGTATTCAGAGCGGCCTGACGACCTTTGCCTTCGGGTAGTTCGGCTTCTCCCGCCTACCGCGAGACGCCGAACCTGGCGATGTTCTGGAACTGAAACGCGTACAGATCACAGCCGCGCATCGCAAACTGCAGCCTGATGGGTTTGCCGGCCAGGTTGTGGAGATCGCTGTTGCCCTGCCATGAGACTGTTCGGTTGACCTCGTTACATGTATGGATGAGGTCGCACTGCTCGACTGAGAAGCCCTCGATCGTCCGGCCGCCGCCGTCGAGAATGCCGATCCGAGCGATGCCGGTCGCCGAGGTGTCGATGTTGATCACCATGCGGTTGCCCTCAAAGATCAGCGGCGGGGTGGTGAACTCGCCGCCGGAGTAGGCCGCCCGGGCCGAAATGAACCCGTCGCGGCGGGAAATGAGGCGGCTGATGACGGCCAGGTTCTGACCCGCGCCGAGGCCCTTTTCGGTCAGGATCCGCTTGTTGCGTTCGTCGCGATCCCAGCCGTGGAGCCAGTCGCCCCCGCGGTAGTAGATGAACATCTCACGTCCGGTCGTGTCGGGCACCAGGCCCCAGATGACCCGTGCACAGCCCCAGTCAAATTCACCTTTCATTCCCAAGGGCACAAACGGACGCCGGTCGTATCGCTCCCACTTGATGCCGTCGCGGCTGGCAGCGAACTGGCTGTCCAGCGGACCGGCGTTGGCCGGGCATTCTTTCGTGAACTCCGGAAGCATCCCGGTGTAGTGGTAGTAGGACGTTGGGAACATGTAGTACGCACTGTCCGCCCACGGATACTTGACCGCTGCGCTCATGTAGAAATCCACCATGGGCGTCCCGTCATGGATGAGATCATTCTCGTCGGGCTGGAAGACGACCTGCATCTCCTGCACGGGGGGGAAGTCGCCGAGATGATCCGACTCACCCCGGGCGATGGTGCGAGCACGGCCTTGCTCCTTCGGCCGGTTGTAGCGGACGTACGCGACATACTTCAGGATGCGGTCGTCCCAGAAGATGACGTTCTGTGAGTCCAGGTGGCTGCTTTTCTCGTCCGGCAGGGCATACACCACCGAGCTGTGCGTCGGCTTCCAGTGGATGCCGTCGCCCGAAGAGAACAGGTGCATCCCCCCGCGTTCGCTCTTGACCCCAAACCGGACGGCCATGCGGTACCTCTGATCCGGTGGGGCGTTGGGGTCCAGGAAGACCATGCCGCCATCCTGCCCCAGCGTGACGCCGGTCGCCCCGTGCCCCATGACGATGTTGTTCTGGCGGTTGCCCTTGTACTCGATGAGCCCGGTCACGGGCTTTTCCCAATGGATCCCGTCTTTCGATCGGGCGTAGCAGACGGAGCCTCGCCCGTGACCGCTGTCCCACTGCACGCTGTCCATGGCGTGGTACCACGCATGATAGGTGTCGCCCTCGTGCAGGACGCTGCTGTACGGTCCGATGCCGCCGCTCTCCCATTCATGCTCGGGCTTGATGTTCATCTCACCGCTCTTGCGGGGCTGATGCACCACCAGTTCCATGTTCTTCGACGCGGCGAAGAACGTTCTGTCGATGAACACCTGGCGGCCGGAGCCGATCCTGATCGGGGAGCGGATGTCTGACTGACCGACGGCCGCGGCGGCGAATCCCGCAACAGCGGCAAGAGCCGTGACGACCGGAAGGGTTTTCAAGGTGGGAGTGAGTCTGCTCATGTTATCCTCCTGGGACTGGCACGTTGTCATGAAGGGTTCGACGATTCCAAGATGATCTGCTCGTGTTCCGTAGATACGGTGGCGCCGCGCTCGTCGATGACATTGATGAAATAGGTGATGCCATGTTCAACCGGCAACTGTGCCCGAACGACGGCGCCGCCGTCCTCGAGCCGCGCCGGCAGCGACTGCCAGCGACGTTTCTTCCAGTCGCCGTTATCCGTCGTGCAGATCAGGGCGGCTTCCCGAATCGGCACAACCGATCGCACTCGGGCCTCGACAGTTCGTCCTCGCCGCGAAACACCCTCGAATCGAGCCAGCGGCTTGCCTTCGCACAGCAGCGAGTCGACGAAGATTCCGATTTCCTTTGGAGCCCAACCATGAGGGTGACTGTGCTTCATGTCGATGGTGACGCACACTGTGCGCGGCCCGGCAACCAGTTGGTAGCTCCTCTGGAAGCAGTCTATGCGGTAGGCGAAGTCGTTCGTTCCGTTGACGAGGAGGATGGGGGTGCGGCATCCGGGCAGATACCGGGACGGGTCGTAGCTGTCGATCCAGAGCATCTTGTATGCCGGCGAGAGCTTGAACATCAGATCTGACCACATCTTGTCCTCGGAGAGGAAGCCGCAGCCATAGACCGGCACGGCCGCTTTGAACCGGCTGTCCAGCCCCGCAACGATATCGGTCAGATAGCCGCCCCATGAGATGCCGGTAATGCCTGTGCGGCTCGGATCCACCTCGGGCAGATTGCGAAGCAGCGAATGGGCACGGATCACGGCCGCCACCGCATGGTAAGTCCACGCTTGCCGGACGCCGCCTGAGACGGCATCGAACTTGGAGGCGTGGTCCTGGTCAGGCCCGCCGTTGGGC
>CAZTQK010000156.1:0-13167 GCA_964615635.1 uncultured Planctomycetales bacterium | reverse complement strand
CAGGGCCAGTGCATCCGCGCCGGGTATCGCGATGACCGCGCCGGGAGCATCAAGCAGAACCCGGAGAGCCCGTGAAGGGCTCCACGGGCGGCGCAGCGAAAGCGTCGACAAGTCGGCCGTGTTCGAGCCCCGGCTCAGCCGATCAGAACTGGAAATAGATGAACGGCTTGCCATCCGGCGCTCCGAAAAGTATCAACCCATAAAACAAGCACGCGTAAACCAGCCCTCGTGCCGGGGACGGAACCCGCAGCAGAACACCCAAATCACTCTTCCTTCTCTGGGCCAGTTCCATCAACACCAGCGGGGCAGCGTAGGACAGAAGGATCGGCAGCCCTGTTCTGGTGATCGAATTGGCCCCGCACAGAATCCACCACGGCCAGGGACTGGCGACAGCCTCGAGCATCAGCCCCAGTTGCGTCAGCGATTGGCAACGGAAGATCAGCCACCCCAGGCACACCAACTGGAAGAAGCCTGCCACGGCCAAGGCTTGCACCAACAGACGAGACAGCGGCAACGGCCGCTCAAGCAGTCGCTTGATCGCAGGCTGGACGAGCTTGTAGCCCACCAACAGGACGCCTTGGTACACGCCCCACAGCAGGAACGTCCACCCCGCGCCGTGCCACAACCCTCCGAGGCCCATGGTCAGCATCAAGTTGATACACGTCCGACGGGTTCCTTTGCGGTTGCCGCCGAGCGGGATGTAGAGATAGTCGCGCAGCCAGGTCGAAAGACTGATGTGCCAGCGCCGCCAGAACTCCACCGGGTTTGTCGAGAAGTACGGCAGATTGAAATTCGCCGGGAAATCGAAGCCCATCATTCGGGCGCAGCCTTGAGCGATGTCGGAGTATCCCGAGAAGTCGCAGTAGATCTGCACAGCGAAGGCGTAACAAGCCACCAGTACGGCGCCGCCGTAGTAGCTGCCGCTCTGCGCCTCAAACACTCGATCGACGAGAATCGCCAGATTGTCAGCGATCACCACCTTCTTGAACAGGCCCCAGAGGATCAGGTATCCGCCGTGGTAGACATGGTCGAGTTCAAGTTGGCGAGGCCGGCACACCTGGGGAAGGAAATCTCGGGCCCGCAGAATCGGTCCGGCGACGAGCTGGGGGAAGAAGGTGACGAAGACCGCGAAGTCGAGAAGGCTGCGAACGGCCCGAAGTTGGCCGCGGTAGACGTCGATGGTGTAGCTGAGGGTCTGGAACGTGTAGAAGGAGATTCCAACGGGCAGGATCAGGTGCAGCAGGCGCGGTTCGAGCGGCAAACCGATGCCGGTCAGCAGATCGGCAAAGCCCTGAGCGAAGAAGTCAAAGTACTTGAAGAAGCCCAGAATTCCGAGATTGGTGGTCAGCGAAACGCCCAAGATGGCCTTGCGCGCCCTTGCCCCATAGTGATAGACCGGGAATTTCAGATCAGCCTCGGCACGCGCGGCCTCGCTCGCCCGGCGGTCCAGCAACAGGGCGCAGGTGTAGTCGACGACCGTCGAAATCCACAACAGAGAGAGGAAACGCCAGTCCCAGCAGCCGTAGAAGAAGCAACTCGCCGCCAGGAGCAGGAGGTTCTGGAGCCTCAGGCGTCGCGCACACAGGACATACAAGAGGTAGACGACCGCGAAGAACACGGCGAATAGGAAGCTGTTGAAAACCATGAGAACCCGCGCTCGCGGCGTCACAAAGGTCCGAAGAACGCACCCGCGCTACAGATATCGAATCGGAGTATCGGACACTTGAGCGCATGGCGGACCTTTGGAGAATCCTCGTCAAGTGCTGCCAAGAGGCTATCGGACTGCTTTCTCCTCCGACAAATCGGTGCTGCCGATAAAGGCGCGGGAACACGCGATGCGCCCGCTGATTATCGAACTCAAGCCCACCGCACATCGACAACCCGGGCAGGAGGTGAAGGGATGTCATCGCATGATTTATCGGACAGGACCGCGGTCCGATCCGGCATGCGACAAGACGGTTAACATGCCGACTATATCTTTTAGAACTATACATATACTTCTCCTGGATCAGCCATCCTCCGGGATTGGCGTCCAGCCCCGTTCTCTTGCCCAGCTTGCCCAGGCTACCCATGCTTGGCTTCGTTTGGTCAAACGAGTTGTCAGTGATCAGTTGTCGGTTCTCCGTTGGACAGAGCTTGGCGGCGCGTTGTTGTTGGGTGTTGAGGGGCTAGACGTCAGGCAGCGTTGGCCCGCAGCGGAGCGGAGCTGAGAATCGACAACTGCGGGCCGGGCACTTGTCTCGGTCTTGTCGGCAGCAGGCAGGATTGGCATCGCTGTCAGATGAAGCCGGGCTGGACGATGGGTTCGTTTCGCAAACCGAGCGATCCGGGTGGACTGGTCGGCGATTGGCCAGATGTGGCTGAGGGCATGTTTGTCTACTAACTCGTTGGTGGCATTCGGCTTAGCGATCGATGGGGCTGAGCTCGTTCGGATTGTCCTGTTCATCGTTCTGCCTCCGTTGTCGGTTGAGAGATCAACTCAACTGATACACGCTGGCGTGGCGGTGCGCGGCCGTGCGGGCGCGGAGGATCTCCGTTGGGTTCTTGGATCGCATAACACGCAGGGGGCTCCGGATGGGGAGCGAGAAGCGGAGCAGCGAAGAAGGAAGCTGTTGGCTGTCAGCCAGATAGCGCCGGTGAATGGCGAATCAAGAGTTGGGAATTGACCGAACGGCTAGCTGCTTGCCGCTGAAGGCTGACAGCTTCCGTCAGTGCCCGCTTGGTTTGGCGACCGGGAACGACGGAATCTTCGAATTGGCCACTCCAAAGTCGGTGTTGAGGACCCGGCCGTCGCCGTTGATGTCCCGCCGGTCGTCGTCGGCTGCACTGAAGATCGGGATCACCGCGTTGATGACGCCAAAATCGGTGTTGAGCACACGGCCGTCGTTGTTGGCGTCGCCCACCTGCACGACGTACTGCACGGTGAACGGGGCGACGCCGAGCCACGCGCCGGTGTTTCGCACTGCGTACCACTTCCGATGCTGCAGCGAAGCACCGGTTTCCTGCGTCTTGAGCACCCGCGGATGACCCTGGCCGTCGTTCTCGACGGTGAAGTCAAAAGCCGCGGACACGTCGTCGCCATAGGTCCCCCCTACGAGCATTTCCTGGATCATGACCGCGCCGGCCTCCGGGGCTACAATGTCAGCGTCAAAAGTCAGTCGGATGATGTTCTTCTGGTTGCGCCACAGGCTCTGGCCGTCGCCCGGCATGGATGATTGGAGCATGACCGGCAGGACCAGCACATATTCGTACGCCCCGATGTCCACAATCGGCGGCGTGCCCACACCGGTATCGGGCGTGGACAGGTCATCAATGAAGCGCGACACGCCAGCCAGGTCGAACGGAATCGGCTCGGCCGTGTCCCCATCGCCATCGAGATCGACCACGTCAGCCGGGACCTCCGCGTTGTCGCCCGCGTCGATGCAGGGCGAGCCGGGCAACAGACGCAGGTCACCGTAGTCGTCATCTGGCGTGCCCCACTGGTCGTCCGGGCCGGAACTTGCCGGGCGCACGAACAGCGGGTCGACCGAGATACTTCCGTCAGTCCCCGTTGGGTCAGCAATTCCTGTGTAGTTATAGTCCGTATTGCCGAATACGCAGTTGTGGCGTAGCGACGGTGCGCCGGTATTCACGTAGATCCCGGACGAGTTGAACGCGAGGACGTTGTTGGTAATCATCGGGAAAGAATAGTTGTAGGAGCAGATCCCGCCACCGCTGCTTGACGTGCTGTTGTAGCTGATCGTGTTGTTCGAGATTATCGGTGAAGAGTAGTAGGAGTTCACTCCACCCCCGTAGGCTGCGGTGTTTCCCGTGATCGTGTTGTCCACGATTGTCGGGGAGGAAGAGCTGCAGTAGATCCCGCCGCCGCCGACGGATGAGATATTGCCCGTGACAGTATTGTTCACGATGATCGGGGAGGAGAGGTAGCAGTAGATCCCGCCGCCGCCAGAGGATGCGGTGTTTCCCGCAATCGTGTTGTTCGCGATTATCGGGGAGGAAGAGCTGCAGTAGATTCCGCCACCGATCCTCCACGATTCGGACAGGCCAGTGCCGTTTCGGATCGTAAAGCCGTCTATCACGCTGACCCGGTGGCCTGCCTTGATGGTAACAACCGATCCGCCGGCCTGTCCGTCCAGCGTGGTGACATTCGCGGTCCAGTCCCGCTGGTCGCGCCCCGTCTCGCTGCCGGAAAAACCGCCGTAAACATGCGCGTACGGTGACAAAACGATCCGTTCCAGATATGTCCCTGTCTTCACCCAGACGTCGCCGCCCTGAAAAGCGGCGACGTCAATTCCGGCCTGGACGGTCCGCTTGGCGGTGGCCCAGGACAGGCCGTCGTCGGCGTCGTCTCCTGAGGGGCTGACCCGCACGACGATGTACGGGCCGACCGACCAGGTCGTGCCGTCGGATTCGTCGACGCCCATGTCCACACGCTGGCCCTGGATGCGGGGCTGCCCATCCAGGTCCGGCCATCCGGTCTGCACGTCGATGTCGCTGCCGGCATCGACGCAGGGCGAACCCGGCTGAATATGAGCATTCCCATAGGGCGCATCAACCAACCTGGGATCCTGTTTGATATTGCCGTTGGTTCCGGTCGGGTCAGTGATGTTGCGATAGTCGTACGATGTGTTGCCGAAGACGCAGTTGTAACGCAGGGTCGGCGTGCTCCCCCCTCTGTCAGAGATCCCCGACGAATTGAACGCGACGATGGTGTTTGCGATCGTTGGGGAAGAGTTCGAGCAGCAAATCCCGCTCCCGTAGTTTCCCGTGATCGTGTTGTTCACAATCGTCGGGGAGGAGTAATAGCACTCGATCCCACCGCCGCTGTAGGGACTGCCATTCCCCGCGATCAAGTTGTTCACGATCGTCGGAGAGGAGTTCTCGCAAAGGATTCCGCCGCCGCCCTCGTCACCGGCTACGATGTTTCCCGTAATCAGGTTGTTCGCGATCATCGCAAACGAGTTGCGACATCGGATGCCGCCGTAGGAGGATAGGCTGTCTCCTCTAATCGAGTTATTCGCGATTGTCGGGGAAGCGGAATCGCAGTCGATCCCGGCGCCAGGGGAGGCATGGATGGTGAAGCCATCGATCGTGCTGACCCTGTCGCCCGCCTTGATGCTGACCACCGAGCCGCCGGCCTGGCCGTCCAGCGTCGTGGTATTTGCGGCCCAGTCCCGCTGGTCTCTCGTGTTTTCCGTCCCCGCGAAACCGCCATAGACGTGGGCACACGGCTGCAGCGTGATGCGCTCCGGGTATGTCCCGGCCCTCACCCACACATCGCCGCCTGAAGATGAGGCAGCGTTGATCGCAGCTTGCACCGTCCTCTTGGCGGCAGCCCACGAAAAGCCGTTGTTCGCATCATCACCATCCGTGCTGACCCGCACGATGACGTATGGCCCCGCCGGCCAGGTCGTGCCGTCTGATTCATCGGCGCCGATGTCAACGTGATCGCCCTGAATCCGCGCCTGGCCGTCGATATCCAACCATACTTCCGAGACGATGGTATCGTCCCCGCCGTCCCTGCAGGGCGAGTCTGGCTGGATGTGTACGTTGCCGTAGGCGAGATCAGCCAGCTTCGGGTCGGCGGAGATGTTGCCGTTGGTGCCCGTCGGGTCGCTGATACCGAAATAGTTGTACGATGTGTTGCCGAAGACGCAGTTGTGTTGCAGGGTCGGCGTGCCTCCGCTGAGGCACACACCCGACCGGTTGAATGCGATAATGGTGTTTACGATTATCGGCGAACTGGAACTACAGTAGATCCCACCGCCGTCGCGGGACACAACATTTCCCGTGATCGTGTTGTTCCCGAACCTCGGGGACCCTCCGTCACAGTAGATCCCGCCACCGTCGTATGCGGTGTTGTCGCTGATGGCGCTATCCAAGATGATCGGGGATGAGGAAGAAGTGCAATAGACTCCCCCGCCACGAGAGTTTGCACTGTTTACGGCGATCGTGTTGTTCCCGATGATCGGGTGAGAGTCGGAGCAGTAGATTGCGCCTCCGTTGAATGCGGTATTGCCGCGGATCGTGTTGTTGGCGATCACTGGGGAGGACGAGGAGCAGTAGATCCCGCCACCATATCGGGTTGAGCCTGACAGCGTTCCGTTGCCATTGCGAATGGTGAAACCGTCGATCCGCGCACTGTTCGTTGCCCCGGAGGGCGAGGTCACCACGCTGCCGGCCTGGCTGCCGTAGAGGATCGACTTGTTTGTCACCCAATCTCGCTGGGCAAGGTCGGTTTCATTACCGGCGAAACCGCCATAGAGCGCGACGCCGGATTTGAGCGTAATGTTCTCGACGTAGGTTCCGGCTGCGACCCAGACTTGGTTACCGGACAGCGCGGTATTCAACCCGGCTTGGACAGTTCGCTTGGCCGTCGCCCAGGTCAGGCCGTTGTTCGCGTTGTTGCCGGTTTTGGAGACATACACCGTCCTGGCCAGGGCCGGCACGGTGCTGACCGCCACCAAGATCCACACCAGGCCGACTACGTAATCTCTGAGGTGTCTGCCGGGACGCATGTGTGCTCCTTTCAACGCCGCGGTCGAGTTGCGCGGGCCCGGACGACAGCGAGAGCGCCGCTTCTCCCGGGCGACGGCGACAACCGATCACGACCCGTCAATCAGAAAGGCGTGGGCGGAAGACTCACCCGTGTTGGAGAAGTCTGGCCAAACCGCACTTCCCTCCACTCTCCGACTCCCGATCACCGTCGATTACAGCATGATAACCGAAAGCGAGGCAACGGGCAAAGGTCTTTTTGTTTTTTTCGCCTGTGCCGTAGGCCGTGACGAAGCGGGAGCATGGTGGAGCAGAAGATCTGCGGGCGTAGTCCGCCCTACCTGCCGACCCCCTCCGGCTCTCCCCTATGAAGGGGAAGAGGCGTCGATGGCAGCGTCGGCGCCACGACAAGCCTGAGTTGCCGACGGAGGCGTTGGCGCCACAACACATCCTGCACGGAAGCTCGGCGGGCAGAATCTGCTCCACCCGCCCCAGCAGCATCCATCATTGTGACCCCAACCTCGCTATCGCGAGCATGGGCCACCTGGCCTGCTGAAATGACTTACCGAGAAGAAGCTGGTTGTCGGCGATTGCGATGTCGAGCCGTCTGACCTATCCACGCAAGGCCGTGGGCATGGTTCCCGGCTGGTTGTGAGTTGCTTCACCAGAAGAACCGTCAGGGCTCGTCAGAGGTGATCGCAACTGCCCTGCTGGCGCGGGTCAGGTTGGACGGAGCATGAACCATCGGCGATTACGTCATGGTCGTGCCAGAGACCCCCTCGCCCAACCGTGGGGAATGGAATCTGCTTGTTCACCGCGTGTCTGCCGGCCTTGTTGAGCGGTCCCACAATCGATTCGCTCACGCACCCGCCGACATGGGGCACCCATGCTGTTCACCGCTGTGGCGGCCAGAAGACATGATCGTCCGAGGCCCCGGGCTCAGCGGGCTTGTCCGCCCAGTGCGGAGAGTGAACGCCGCCATCGTCCACGCCGTTGAGCGACAGTGTGTAGATCCTCGGGCCTTCGGTCGTCAAGTGATAGCCGAAGTCGCTGCCGGTGAACGGATCAGTTCGCATGTCGGCCGCGCAGTCGTCCGGAAGTTCATCAAGCGAGGCCGGGTATCGGCCATAACGGGCTCTGAACAACTCGACGCCGTAGGCGAGTTGGGTGGCCCGGCGAGAGGCTTCCACGCGGTGGCCTATCTCGTAAACCCGCCCGAGACGGGGAATCAGCAATCGCGTCAGAGGATTCACTTCACTTCGGTCCACGGTCAGCTTCTCGATATCCTCTGCTCGCACCTGCGGGTAGCCCGTGGACCACTTCTCGGTGAGCTCCCGGTACAGGCCGTCGGCAGTGTCGATCGCCTGCCTGACGTCCTCCTTGGACATCGTCTTGAGGGCGTCGATCTGCTCTGGCTTGCCACCGCTGAGCGAGAGGAACGTCTCGAGCGGCAACTCGCGGACGCGGGGCTTGCCGTCCGGTTGTGAGAAGTCGAAGAGCCTCTGCGCCGTATCCATGAACAAAGCGTGCTCCGAGGCCATCCAGCGGGAGGCGTCCGGCTGTGGATAGTCGTGTTCGCGCAGCATCTGCAAGGCAGACTCGATCTGCTCCGGCGTCGTGAAAACTCCTTGCCACAGAGCCCACCGCGCCTCGTCTTCGGCCAGATTTTGTTCCGCCAGACCCACGAGGCTCTCGATCAACGTGTAGCCTTCACGCAGGTGCTGAACGTTATCCAGGACGGTCTCCAAGGCCTCGGTCATCTGTTCCGGCGGTACGACACCTGTTGGCGCTCTCCATGCCTGCGCGAGCGTACCCTTGCACAACCCGCGGTTCACGGCGAGCGAAGGGAGCATGAGCTTGATAAGCAGATCCGGGGGCTCGGATTGCGCGTCGGACGAGATCGGCGTAGCGTAGGGTCGGTCGTCTCGAGCCGCGGCCCAGAATAGATCGAACACATCCTGCGTAAGCTGATAGGACTGCTCCCAATCAGGGTGCTCGGCCGGGATCCAGGGTGCCGGCGGACCGTACGGCCCCTCGCCGTTGAGCCGGTCCCAGAGCACGCTTCGATCGCCAGGCTGAGGATGGGCCTCCTCCGTTGCGTCGAGCAGGTGCCTCACCGCCTCATAGGCTTCAAAGGCGTTGTCGCCCGCCGCCGGCACGTAGGTACTCTGCAGCCACTCGACGTAGTTGACCGGTTGATCAGGGTTCCCCTTTGGAGCAAACTCCGCGGCCATCGCTTCGGTCTCTTCTCCACCTGTTTCGCTGCCGGTCTCCATGGTCGGCCCTGCGTCGGCAAACGGCTCCCAGTCGGCCGCGACTGAGGAGCCAAGTTGCCCGTCTCCTTCCGCTACGGCATCAGGACTCGGCGTCGCAACTGATTGCCCGCTGTCGCCCGCAAGAACTCTGCCGGCCGGTTCTCTGGTGATATCGGGCGCAGGCGCACAGTAGAGCATCAGAAACCTGCCGTCTCTCACCTCGACGACCGCTGGATCGGATGCGTCCGTCAGTCTCACGCCTTCCTCAAGTGACCAGCGGCTTGTGCCCGTCGAGACCATGGACAGCACTTCGTTGCGTCCGGTGACAAACGCTCGCAAACCCCTGTCTATGCTGACGATGTTTCCCAGAAGGCCTGGCAAGCGTGCGCGATCGGCCGGCCTGAATCGCCGGCCGTCCCGTGAACTGAACCGCTGCACGAGGCACGGTCCTTCGAAGCCGCCTTCGCTGGTCGCAGCGACGTAGAGCTCCAGATTAGGGCCGAGCCACACGGCCGTGGGATATGCATCCGGCAGTCGCTCGCAAGGGATCCGACACCGCGGGTCGACGCGATACTCCCAACCATTGCGGGAGATCGCGGCTCTCACCACGACCCCGGTCGAACGTCCTCTGCGCTCGCCGTCGAGCGACTGCGCGCAGTAGAACATGCGGACTGCTCCGCTGCGATCGAGCACCAGGTCGGCATGGCGCGGAGATTCCGAGTCTGAGCCTCCCGTCATGGCAACAACCCTTGGCTCAGACCAGGACCTGCCCTCGTCGCGGGACCGCGAGGCCGCCAACACAGCGGACTTGTGCGGCCCTTCTCGCCGGTCGAACACCGCCAACAGATCGTTGTTGGGCAGTCGGACCAGGTCGGGTGCGGATGCGTTCAGGGCAAAGATCTCCCCCGTATCCCGGAAGATCAGGCCGTCTTCGGAACGGGCAACACGGATACAGGCCTCTATTGCCTGAGCAGGCCGCGACTCCGGCCGCCGCCATGCCCTCTCCGCCGCGGCGGAGCTCAAGCTGCACGCGACGAAGATTATCGCAAACGTCGGGAATCGCAGCGGAGTACTCATAATTGCCCTCGATTGTCACGGGGCATGTACCTTTCGGCGGATGCGCATAATCCCGGTGCCCGTACCCTTAACTGACGCATGGACGGGTCTCTTGTATGGGTGAGGATCACGGAGAAATCGCTGGTGCCCCACGAGATGTCGGCCGGCAGCAAGGGGGCACTCAACTCCATTTCTCTCCGTGACTCCGTGTCGCCGTGGTGAATCTCAATGAATGCCCGGGCTATCGCAGGGTCTGATGAGGTCTCGGCCGTCGGACCCACACGATCGTATCCTCGGCGATGGTTCTTGTCGCGTCTCGCAGGTCGGAAGGTGAGATGTGATCGCTTTGCTGCAGGGTGATATGCTCGTCCTCAACGTTTCCGCTGTAGAAGTGGATCACAATTGCCAATTCCCCGCACTGCTCGACAATGTCGGCCAGTAGACTGCGAACGTCGGGACGGAGGCCAACAAAAGGCTGGCGTTGACGCAAGCGATGCTCCGGGTTGCCGATTGCGCGCTCGATTTTGGCCTCAGGCCAACCCTTCTTCTCATACTTCTTTCGGAGTCTCGTGAGGTCGCCTCGATCTGGCTCATCGTTGTCTGAGCCGCCGGCATAGAGGTCGCAGGAACAACCGCCGCTGGTCAAGGCGAAAGTCTGGCACCCTTCGGGCAGTTGCCGACTGAGATGGCGATTTGTGTAAGGGGATGCTTCAATGCCTCCCTTGCGAACGTTCCGCAAGGCCTCTGCCTTATCAGCAGTTGCAGCAACGGTAATGAAATAGCACATGTTCAACGCGATGCTATCGGTCCCGCGGTCGCCCGTCTACTGGTAGTCTGGCTTGAGCTGATGGTCGATTGCAGCCAGGACGCGGTCCTCGGCGGTCGTCAAGAAGAACTGATCGCCCGGGAACATCTGCAGCGAAAACGTGCTGGTGTGCTCGGCCCAGGCAGCCAGGGCATCAGCCGGCATCGTCGGGTCGGCAGTGCCGCCGAGGGCGGTAATTGGACAGTCGAGGCGATTCTCCGGACGATAGGTATACGTTTCCAGCATGGTGAAGTCCGCCCGCAGGCCGGGAAGGATGCGGGCCAGCAGGTCGGGCCTGTGCTGCACGGCGTCGGGAACCGCCGCTAGACCGCCTGCCAAACGATCCAGGAACGCGTTGTCGGACAGCTTGTGAATCGGGGATCTCGAGTTCGGCAGATGGGGGGCGGCGCAGCCCGCTACGATCAATCGCACCGGAGCCGGGAGGCCGGTTCGTCGAAGTCGTCGTACAAGCTCAAACGCAACCAGTGCCCCGAGTTCATGGCCGAACAAAGCAAACGGCACGTCGAGCCAGGGTTTCATATGATCTGTCGTTGCCTGTACCAAAGCGTCGAAGCGTGCATAGGGGCAATCGTCGAGTCGCTCCTCACGGCCGGGAGGCTGGATGGCACAGACATCAACCTTGTCCGACAAGCCGGGGGGCCAGGTCCGAAACAACGAGGCGCCGCCGCCGGCGTGCGCGAAGCAGAATAATCGCAGTCTCGGAGCGGCGATCGGCCGAGGGCGAACGATCCAGGGGTCGGGCTTGTGAACTGCAGTTCGGCTTTCGCCTTGAGACACGGACAGCTTCCTTGCCGGCAGTTATCTGAGCAGGATCAGGCCGGTCAGCCGGTTCTGCGACCCCACAAGTTCGGCGACTTGTGGCTGCGACGCAAGGCCTCCTCGGCTTCGTCCAGGTGTTGCAGCATGGCTTGTCGGGCGGCCTGGGGATGCCCCGCGGCAATCGCCTCGAGCACGCGGCAATGCCCCTCGATCGTCAGCAACAGGCCGGCCAGCGGGAAGGTCTTCTGCTGAGCGCGAACCAGAAGGGCGCTGACGGTGCCAAGAAACAGCACGAACAGAGGGTTGCCGCTCGCTTCGGCCAGGTACCGGTGAAATGCCACATCGGCCTTGATGCACGCTTCGAGATCCGTCGCCACCCGCAGCTCATCCAGCGTGCCTCCCAGCTTTTCCAGATCGGCCTGGGTGGCGTGTTCGGCAGCCAGTGCGGCGATTTCGCCCTCGAGCGGTCGGCGAAGCTGCAACAGGTGGTAGATGGTCGCTTCGGACCGCTGGAGCATGGCGTCCAACGATTTAATCAGAACACTGGTGTCGTTCGCACGAACGCGAGCCCGCCGCCCCTGAGACATCTCCACGAGCCCCTGGGCCCGGAGGTTGTGCATGGCTTCCCGAATCACCGTCCGCGAGACGCCCATCGTCTCGGCCAATGCACCCTCGGAGGGCAACCATTCATCGCTCGCTAGATAGCCCTTCAGAATCTTGTCCCGAAGGTCGGCGGTCACATGCTCCACCCGTGTTTGACCGGTCTTGGTTGATTCTGACTGCCCGACAGGCTCACATGGGGGTTGAGACTCGGTGCCGCGGGTTTTACCTCGTGCGTGGGGGTGCAAGACCACCTGGGATGAGCGAGACATGATTGACCTCCTCTTGGCGACGAACGGCCGGCAGACACACGACTGAACGGTCGCGGACAGACCATCGCAACCGCTGCACTTATCATACAAGTTCCAGACGTCGGCCGCAAGCGCGTATTCAGCATGGCCGGTCTCAGCTCCTGGAAAAGGATGTGCTGAGCCCGCTCGTTTGGCCGGGACTCCATGGAATGATGAACTCGTATTCTGGAATCGGATGGTCGCAACATCCGTAGCGGAGCGTACTTATATGACAGGCTGTCCCGAACTTATCCTACAAGTTTGAGCTTTCGAGCTGGCCGGCGGGCTGGTCTCGCACCCAGGTCCTCAAACAGGTGGCGCGGTGATCGTACCATCTGCTCACTTGGACGGGGCGAACAGTTGAAACTCCCAGATCGTCGGCCCATCGACGGCCTGGGTGATGTTCAGACGAACCCGGCGGACGGTCACCGGATCGAAGGTGATCAGCTTGTTTTCCCCGATGGTGGTGCCGCTCGCGAAGGTGCGCCACTGCCCCGCATCGTCGTACTGCAACTCGAAGGCTCGCACGCGGTCGAATGCCTCGTTGATCACGGCCCTACCGATGGCTGTGGGCTTGCCGAGGTCAACTGTCAGCCAAGCCTGCTTCGTTCCCGCGTCGGTGGCCCATCGCGTGGACTCGTTATCATCAAGCGCCTGCTCCGGCCCTAACAACCAATGCTTCTGGAACACGTTCGATGCGTTGGCTTTTTTGTGTGCGGCCAGCGAGCCCATGCCAGTCGCCAGCGGGGGAATGTCTCGGGCCGGGCGGGCGAGGAGGAGAGGGGCAGAGGAGCGGAGTGCCCCCGGGAGGCGTTCGCCCCGCACGCGCGACCTCTCGGCGAGGCGCGACCCGCCTCAGGCCGCGTCCGCATGTGTCGTCAGTGCC